>JAUIFY010000365.1 GCA_030430245.1 bacterium
TGCGCATTGGGGCAAGGTACTCGCCGACGTGGGCGTCCGAGCGAGGGGTGCGTACTGCATGAAGGACACGTTCGTGACGATTGCGTTGCTGGCGCCGGATGTGAACCTGCCGTGGCTGGAGAAGCAGACCGGAGTTCGCCGCGAGACCCTGATGCGTCACTACGCGAAGTGGTTCCCTGGCAGCGGACAGCCCGAGTTCGCGAAGATGAGGGCCTTCGAAGGCTCGGTTACCCCAGCGGTTACCCCAATCGAGATCAACTTGGGGGAGGGGATCCTCGAAAAACGTACGAAGCGCAGGCGTTCCGCAGTTTCTCTAAGGGAACGTCGAATGCGAGGAGGGGGACTTGAACCCCCACGGGTGTTACCCCACTAGCCCCTCAAACTAGCGCGTCTGCCAATTCCGCCATCCTCGCATGGATGGATTCTTCGATGCCCCCGAGGGTCCAAAGCGGGGCGACCGGTCATTTAGCTTCCCCGGTGGGCTCTCTCAAGCCGGGGGGTGGGTTGGCCGCGATCCGCTCGAAGGCGCGGGCGTAGACCTCGGCGGGGGCCGGGGTGGAGCGGTCGATCGACGCGACGACGCGGCCGTCGGCGGCGATCCAGACGTGGTAGGACTCGGCGTTCTCCAGGCCGAAGGCCTCCAGGTAGTCGCCGTCCCAGTCGGGGACGAGCTGAAAGACCACGTTCGTCGGCCCGAGGGAGACGCCGGCGTCGGCGTACGCCGCCTTCATCTCCTCGTTCGACTCCTCGTAGGAGCTGCGGACGAAGCCGCTCGCGAGGCCGGAGAAGAGGCCGGGGACGGCCGTCAGGTCGGCGAAGCCGAGGTAGGCGATGCGGAGCTCGGGGTGCTTGCGCGAGGTCTCGATCTGGGCCGCGCGCATCCAGGCCTTCATCTCCTCGGAGCTGTCGCGGTCGCCGAACGTGATCACTTGGACCCAGCCCGGGCGGGGCTTCGTCGAGCCGGGCGTGTCCGCGATGTCGACGAACGAGATCTCCGGCACGGGCGCGCCCTCCTCGAGGGGCGCCGCGCCGGCCGCCGTCGCCGCGGCGAGCCACCAGGCCGACAGGGCCGCCGCGGCCGACACGGTCGCGACGGCGAGGCGCGGGGCTGCTCGCGTGCGGATCATCGCTCGACCGTACTGCGCATCGCGCGCGACGTCACGCGCCCGGCGCGAACATGACGGACTGATACTCGACGAATGGCTCGAACCCCTCCGGCCCCATCTCGCGGCCGATGCCCGACTTCTTGAAGCCGCCGAACGGGCTCCGGAAGTCGAGAACCACCGAGTGGTTGATCGTGACCGTGCCGGTGCGCATCCGCGTCGCGATCGCGGCGCCGCGCTCGGCGTCGGTCGTCCAGACGCCGCCGCCGAGACCGTACGGCGTGTCGTTCGCGATGTGGACCGCCTCCTCCTCCGTGTCGTACGGGATCACCGACACGACCGGGCCGAAGATCTCCTCGCGCGCGATCTCCATCTGGTTGTTCACGTCGGCGAGGATCGTCGGAGCGATGAACCAGCCGCAATCGAGGCCGTCGGGGCGTCCGCCGCCGCACGCGGCGCGGGCGCCCTCGCTCTTCGCACGGCTCAGCATGCCTTCGACCCGGTCCCGCTGGCGCTGGGCGACGAGCGGGCCGATCTGCGTCTCGGGGTCCATGCTGCTGCCGACCTTGTACGCCGAGGCGGCGGCCGCGGTCGCCGCGACGATCTCCTCGTAGCGCGATCGTGGCGCGATGATCCGGGTCTGTGCGGCGCAGGCCTGGCCGTTGTTCATCATGCCGGCGTTCACCAGGTCGGCGGCGCACGTGACGTCGAAGTCGTCGAGGACGATCGCGGCCGACTTGCCGCCCAGCTCCAGGGTGCAGCGGCGGATGTCGTGGCCGCAGATCTCGCCGATGCGCGCGCCGGTCGCGGTGCTTCCGGTGAAGCTCACCTTGTCCACGCCGGGGTGCGCGACGAGATGCTCGCTCGCTTCGCGCTGCGCGGTGACGATGTTCACGACCCCGGGAGGGATCCCCGCTTCGGTCACGGCCTCCGCGAGGGCGTACGTCTCGAGCGGAGTCTCGGGGGCGGCCTTCACGACGGCGGTGCAGCCGGCGGCGAGGGCCGGGCCGAGCTTCATGCAGATGACGTAGAGCGGGACGTTCCACGGGACGACGAGAGCGCAGACGCCGACGGGGTGACGGTGCACGCGGATCCGTTGGCCGAGGGCGCCCGTGCGCTCGTCGACCCAGGTGTACTGAGCACCGATGTTCGCGCAGGCGTCCAGAGCCATCGTTGCGGATAGCACCTGAAAGGTCGGCGCCATCGCGATCGGCGCACCGTTCTCGCTGGCGATCGTCGCGCCGATCGTCTCCATGCGACCGAGCAGCGCGGCGGAGAGCCGCTTGATCGCTTCCAGCCGGTCCGCGACGGGCCAGCGTGGGAAGGGGCCTTCGTCGAATGCCGTCCGGGCGGCCGCGACGGCGCGGTCGATGTCCTCCTTCTCCGCGGCCGGGACCGAGGCGAAGATCTCTTCGGTATTCGGCGAGATGACCTCGATCCGGGTGCCCGAGCTCGGCGCGACGCTCGCGCCGCCGATGAACAGATGGTCGTGGGTCTCCATGTGATCGTCCTCCCTCGTGCGGCCGGTGCTCCGAGCCGCGGAATGCCGTCGGTGATTCCGAACGCAGGTCGGATCACCAGACGACGCGGGAGAAATCAACGTGGAAGCCCGGCGCGCGCTATGCCAGGCGATGTCCTCCGTCGGCTCGGAACCAGTTCACGTGGAAGCCGAACGGGATCTTCTGCGGCATGTGGACGCGGGCGATCGGTCCCGCCTCGACGTTCTGCGCATCGAACACGCAGACGTCCGTCGTGTTGGCCGCGTGGTCGTGGTCGGTCAGAAGGAGCCAGCCGTCGTCTTCGGCGGTGCCGTTCGGGTCGGGTGCGAACACGCCCTCGCCGACGTGGTGATCCTTGCCGGAGAACCAGGTCCATCGCTGGTTGGTCTGGTCGTCGTACTTCACGACCGTGTCGAACTGGCCGATCAGGCTTCGCTCGCCCCGGAAGCCGCTCATGTAGTGGTAGCGGGTGCGGCTGCCGTTGCGGTCCTCGTTGAACCGACAGAAGTCTCCCTCCATGTCGTCGAAGCGCTCGACCGAGGCTTCGCCGGTGCCGAGGTCGACCTTGAAACGGGTTGCGACACCCGCCTGAGCGGAGGCGCTCGACTCCTCGAGGTCGTCGTCGGTGTCCATGCCGAACTCCGGATTCGAGTTGAACGTTCCGGACAGCTCGACGACGCCGTCCTCGTGCCACGCGTTCCAGAAGTGCTGTACGTGGCCGTTCTCGATCTCGTACCAGGTGATGTCGTCGGGCTGGCCGAAGCGGGGGATCACGCCGAGCCGGGTCCCGCCTTCCGGCGAGTACTTGACCATCGGCCCGCCGTTCGCGAACGCCTCCATGTCGAAGCGAAGGGGCGAATCGAGGAACACGGCGTGCTCGTCGGTGATCAGGAAGTCGTGGATCATCGTGGCCGCGGGAATGTCGAGCTCGATCGCGTGAACGAGGTTGCCCTCGGCGTCCGCGACGAAGTAGCGCAGGAACGGCGGGATCGGCGAGTACGCGAAGAAGAACATCTGCTGCGTCTGAGGATCGATGCGGGGGTGCGCGGTGATGCCGCACGGTAGCTTGCCGTCGAAGTCGCGGATGCCGAGGGTCTCGAGCTCCTCGGTCACCTCGACCGGCATGCCCGTCTCGTAGAGGGCGAACATCCTGCCGGCGTGGCGGATGATGTGGGTGTTCGCCGGGTTCTTGATGGGACCCGCGTCGCCGATCAGGGCCGGATCCGGGAAGTTCATCACGTCGGCCAGACCCGGGTAGAGGGCGCGTCCCGCGCTGATCTCGGCCTCGAGCATCGGCGTCCGGATCCAACGGTTCTTGTAGGCGACGCTCCCGTCGCGGAAGTCGATCGCGTGGAGCATGCCGTCGCCGTCGAACATGTGGTAGCGCGCGACCGGTGCGAAGCGGGGGTTCGGCCCGTTCTGGATGAACTTCCCGCGCAGTCCGGCCGGGATCTCGCCCGTCACCGCGCACGCGGCGACGTCGAGCTCCTTCGACGTGGGAGCCATCTGTCCGACCAGGAAGGGCTGCTTCCAGGTGTCACTTGCGACGTTCGACGGGGCAGTCATGGGCCGGATCTCCTCCTCGGCACCGGACGAATCGGCTCGTCCGACAATATACCGAAGGTAAATTAATCCCACGAGGGTCTTCGGAAGTCAACGTGGGGCAGGGGCGGGGCGGGTCGGGGTTGCGCGACGCCGTGCCGACCGGGAGAGGAGTCTCATGAGCAGCCCCACCGTCGAGTTCCACTTCGATTTCGGCAGCCCGAACGCGTATCTCAGCCACCTGGTGCTTCCGGCCATCGAGCAGCGAACGGGGGTCGCATTCCGGTACGTTCCGGTGCTGCTCGGCGGGGTCTTCAAGGCGACGGGGAACGTCTCGCCGGCGGTCGCGCTTCAGGGGATCAAGAACAAGCGCGAGTACGAGGGGCTCGAGATCCGACGGTTCGTCGCGCGCCACGGCATCACGACGTTCGCGTCGAACCCGCACTTCCCCGTGAACACCTTGCAGATCATGCGAGGGGCCGTCGCGGCGAAGCGCCGGGAGTGCTTCGAGAGGTACGTCGACGAGGTCTACCGGCACATGTGGGCCGAGCCGAAGAAGATGGACGACCCCGAGTTGATCCGAGCGGCGCTCGCCGAGTCGGGCCTGCCGGCAGACGAGCTGATCGCGGGCATGCAGGATCCCGAGGTGAAGGCCGAGCTCATCGCGAACACCGAGGACGCCGTCGCCCGTGGCGTTTTCGGATCCCCGAGCTTCTTCGTGGGCACGGAGCTCTACTTCGGCAAGGACCGCCTGCGCGACGTCGAAGAGGAGATCGAGGCGCAGAAGGCCGCGGGCTGATCCCGCGACCGTCGAGGAGGAAGCATGGAAGCGAAGCCTGTCTGCCTGGTCGTCGGCGCCGGGGCCGGAATCGGGGGGAACGTAGGGAAGCGATTCGCGCGCGGTGGCTATCACGCGGTCTTGTGTCGCCGGAGCGACGAGGAGGGGCTGAAGAAGCTCGTCGCCGAGATCGAAGGGGAGGGCGGCACCGCGACCGGCTTCCTGCTCGACGCCGCGAAGCCCGAGACGATCGAGTCGCGCGTCGACGCGGTCGAGAAGGAGCTCGGCCCGATCGAGGTGGCCGTCTTCAACCTCGGCGCACAGATCGGGAATCGGTCGCTCGTGGAGACGAGCTACAAGGCAT
>JAUIFY010000040.1 GCA_030430245.1 bacterium
CCGCTGGTCGGACTGTAGCGGGAGATGGTCCATCCCTCGAACCCGGGCGTGTGGAGGCGGCGGAACACCTTGGCTCCGCCCTCCACCCAGGGCTCGTCCAGCTCGAAGTCCTCCTCCCACACCGCGCGATCGCGCAGGTGTTTCGGCAGTCGAGTCTTGAAGAGATCGATGGGCTCGAGAATGTGTCCATCGCCCGATACGACGAAGTCGTTCCCGATCATGCTGCACCTCCGGGGGTTCGGCTCATGGCCGTGGCTCCTGTGTGCGGTCGATCCGCGCCGAGCCGCGATGGATGACCTCGGGCTGGCGCCAGACCTCGACGGCGAACGAGACGAGTATCAGCGAGAGGACGAGCTGCAGGAGTCGCTCGGCGTCGTCCGGCATGTCCTTCAACGCAAACCGGTCACAGTACGCGATCGCGTCGTCGGCACGCGGAAAGCTCGCCTGGTAGAACGCCTGCAGCTCGTCCATCGAGCTTCGCAGTCGTTGGTTCCAGCGCTCGGCCTCGGTCGCGAGGCACCACGTCGCGGCGTACGGCTCGAGATCGACGAAGGCGGCGGGGAGGAGGGGCGCGGCCATCAGAGGGCGCCTCCGTCCGGGGTGCGCGTGTCTCGCTCCCGGCGATACGCGTCGACCCAGTCGCCGACCGACTTGTGGAAGTGGCGCACGAGGATCTCCTGATCGGAGAGGGGAAACTCGGCGCACGCCCGCGCCTCGAGCCCCATCTGCGTGCCGTCGAGCGTCCCGGCATCTTGCAGCGCGTACTCCTTGAACAGCACGGCGGCGTATTCCCGCGCCGCGCGCTCTCGCGCGGTCCGTGCCGGCACGAACGACAGGTAGCCCTCGAAGACGTGCGTGTCGTGCGACGTGGGCCAGTAGCGATACGCGAGGTACCAGCCGCGCTCGTAGATCAGGATCTCCAGGTTCGGGAAGATCTGGAAGTTGTCGATGGCCCAGTGGTCGGCTCGACCGGGGTTGACGCCTGGGACGTCGCGGGCGACGTCCGGCGCGTCCCACGGTCCGAGGTTCCCACTGCGGAAGAGGACCTCGGAGGGGTAGAGGTACTTCGATGGAATCTCGTGCTTGGCCGGGCTGCTCGACGTCACCATCCGATGCGGGCCGTCGGTTTGGTAGTGCGCGGCCTCGAACTCGGCTTCCGGATTCTGCAGCCGTCCGGGGCCGAGCTGCTGCGTGTGCAGGGGCGGGACGTGGTAGTACTCTTGGAAGGCGTCCATGAAGATCTTCCAGTTGCTGCGATTCTCCGCGCGAAACGCGTAGCACTCGGTCATCTCGTGGAACGGGTAGCTCTCGAGCGCCCCGACCATCGATCCGAGGTACTCCCGCAGCGACTGGGGTGGCGTGGGCGCGAGGTTCACGAAGACGAACCCGGCCCAGGTATCGCAATGGACCGGGACGAGACCCAGCCGCGTCTTGTCGAGATCGAAGAACTGGTCTTCCTGATGGACGTAGCGACATCCGCCGTCGAGACCGTAGCGCCAGCCGTGATACTTGCAGACGAGCTGACGTGCGATGCCGCGGGCCTCGTCGCGCGGCGTTCCGTCCCACACGAGCTTGTTTCCTCGGTGTCGACACACGTTGTGAAACGCGCGGGTCCGCCCGTCGGTGCCGCGCGTGACGATCACCGACGCCTTCGCCGGCGGGATCTCCTTCGTGAAGTAACTTCCGTCCTTCGGGAGCTCCTCCACGCGCCCGACGTTCAGCCACGCGCGCTTGAAGATCGCGTCGCACTCGAGCCGGTAGAACTCCGGGGAGATCGAGTCTTCGAAAGAGACCGGACCGGTTCCCAGCTCGGGGTGTCGCTGGGTCCAGCTGTCGCGGGGCGTCGTCATCGGATTGCCGGGAGTCTCATTCGGCCGGAACGGGGGCGGGCATCGCCGGTGCGGCGGCGGGGTCCAGACCCGGGTCGAGTTGGAGGCCGAAGCTGTTGAACGCCATCGCGAGACACGTGTACGTGCCGACGGTGAACACGAGCTCGACCATCTGGCGTCGGTCGAGGGTCGCGGCCAGTCGCGCCCACGTGGCGTCCTCGATGCACTGGTCGTCGAAGAGCTGATCTGCCGCCGAAAGGAGGTCGCACTCGAGCGGGGTGAACGAGTCGGCGCGCTTGCCCTCGATGACGGCGCGAAGCTCGTCGTCGCGGATGCCGGTCTGCTTCCCGAGGAGGACGTGCTGCAGCCACTCGTAGTTGGACCGGCTACGCCACGCGACCCGCAGGATCAGCAGCTCCCGGTGCCGCGGCTCCAGCGACGGCGTGGTCAGCAGCACGTTGTTGTAATCGAGCCAGGGGCCGACCAGACGCGGGTGGTGCAGGAGCGTCGCGAGCACGTTCGGCATGCGCGGGGCGTCTGGCTCGCCGGAGAGGAACGCCTTGCCCGCGCCGCCCATGAATCCGCTCAAGGCGTCGCGGGCGTCGGCGTCCATCTCCGTCACGGGGAGAGGGGCCAGTCGGGGTCTCGTCGGGCGATCCGTCATGCGTTGCTCCGTTCGTTTCGATGGAATGCTCCCGTCAGGAGCCCGGCCCGTGCGCCGCCGCGCGTGCGCGCAAGATCTCCTTCTCGATCTTCCCGGCGGCGTTCACGGGCAGGTCGTCCAGGATCTCGACCGTGCGCGGCGCCTTGTAGTTCGCCATCGTTTCGCGGCTCCAGGCGATGAGGCCGTCGGGCGTGAGCCCGGATCCCGGCGCGAGGACGACGAAGGCCATTCCGACCTCGCCGAGCCTCGGGTCCGGCACACCGATCACGGCCGCGCGGGCCACCTCGGGGTGGCCGAGGAGCAGGTTCTCGATCTCGGCCGGGTAGGCGTTGAAGCCTCCGACGATGAACATGTCCTTCTTCCGGCCGACGATCCTCAGGTTCGCGCTCTCGTCCAAGGTGCCGAGGTCGCCCGTGTGGAGCCAGCCATCGGCGTCGATCGCGCGGGCGGTTGCCTCGGCATCGTCGAGATAGCCGCGAAGGACGCTGTAGCCGCGAACGAGGACCTCGCCTGCTTCTCCGGGGGGGCGCTCGTCGCCGTCGTCGTCCGCGATCCGGATCTCGAGACCAGGACGTGCGCGCCCGACGGTCGTCGCGATCGTGGTCGGGTCGTCGTCGGGGGCGGTGCCGCTCACGGTACCCGCCTCGCTGAGTCCGTAGCCGGTGACGACGACGTGAAACGGGAGCTCGTCGCGCATGCGCCGGATGAGCTCGACCGGAATGTCGGCGGCGCCGGTCACGGCCACGCGGAGGGACGAGAGGTCCACGTCCCCGCGCCCGGGGTGATCGAGGATCGACTGGTAGAGGGTCGGCGGCCCCGGCAGGACGGTGATCCTTTCGTCGGCCACGGTTCGCAAGACGTCCTCGACGTCGAAGACGGCCTTCGGGAAGATCGTCGCTCCGGCCGTGAGCGAAGCGAGACAGCCCGCCTTGTAGCCGAACATGTGGAAGAACGGGTTCACGACGAGGTAGCGGTCGCCCGCGCCGAGTCCCGCCATGTCGCACCAGTCCGAGAATTGGCGGAGCGTCTGTGCGTGCGTCATCAGCACGCCTTTGGGTGCACCGGTCGTTCCCGAGGTGAACAGCACGTCGCAGACGTCGTCCGGGCCCGTCCCTCGGATGCGCTCGTCGACCTCGTCCGGCGGAGTCGGGTCTCCCTCGCGAAGGAACGACTCGAGCGTCGAGTCGACGCGCGCCGTCTCGTCGAAGCCGACGACGGTCTCGAGACGCGGCAGGCCGGAGCGCAGGTCGGCGAGAGTGGCGCCGTAGTCCGTGCCGAGGAACTCGCCGACCGTGAACGCGGCGCGCGCTCCGCTTCGTTCCAGGACGTGGCGGACCTCCGCGTGCTTGAAGCGCGTGTTGACCGGGACGACCGTGCCCCCGGCGCCGAGAATCCCGAGCGCCGCGACGAGCCACTCGTATCGGTTGGGAGACCAGATGGCGACGCGCTCGCCGCGCTGCAGTCCGCGGGCACACAGGGCGGCCGTCACCCGTCGGAAGTCGGTGGCGAGCGTGGAGAAGCTCACGCGCTTCTCCCCGTCGACCACGGCGTCGGCGGCGCCGAACCGCGCGGCGGCGTCGATCGCCATCGCCGGGATGCTGGGCCAGAGGAGGTCGCCTCTCATCGTTTGGTCCGCCTCGTCGTCCTTCTGGTACCGCGAGGAGAATCGCGTTACAACAGGTGAGAATGGCCTTATCGGATTTCAGCATTCTGGATTCTCGCCGGGCGGACGATCTCGGTGAGTACCGGCGCCAGCTGAACGCCTGGCTGGATGAGCACGCGGACGACCTGGCCCCCACGCAGGCCGCGCCGACCCTGGACGAGCACATGGCCCAGATGCAGCGCGTCAAGAAGCGCCTCTTCGACGCGGGTTGGATGCGATTCGGTTGGCCGGAGCGCGTGGGCGGGTGGGGCGGCTCGGCGATGCTGCGCACGGAGCTCGGAGCCGTCCTCTCGGAGCGCGAGCTGGTGGACCCGGGCAAGTTCTCGCTGATCGAGGTGCTCGCGCCGACGTTGATCGACTTCGCACGCCCCGAGCTCGCGGCCGACGTCGTTCCGCGCCTTCTCTCGGGGGAGGAGATGTGGTGCCAGGGCTTCTCGGAGCCGAACACGGGAAGCGATCTCGCGTCGCTCTCGTGTCGCGCCGTACCCGACGGCGATGCCGAGACGGCCACCACGTGGCGCGTGAATGGCCAGAAGGTCTGGACGAGTCTCGCTCAGTACTCCGAGCGCTGCGTGCTGCTCACCCGCACCGGCCCCGCGGATTCCCGGCACCGCGGCATCACCGCGTTCTTCGTCGACATGGACACGCCGGGCGTCACGGTGAGGCCGCTCGAGATGATCAACGGCGTGCGCGAGTTCGCCGAGGTGTTCTTCGACGACGTGCCCGTTCCCACCGAGCGGATGCTCGGGCCCCGGAACGGCGGTTGGAGCGTCGCGATGAGCATTCTCCCCTACGAGCGATCGTCCTGCTTCTGGCAGCGCATCGCGTACCTCTACAAGCGACTCGAGCGCCTCGTGGAGGCCGCTCCGAAGGACGACCGTTCCGCGGAGGTCGTCGGCGACGTCGCGCTCCAGCTTCATGCCCTGCGGGCGCGGTCCCGGGCCACGCAGCATCGCCTCGCGTCCGGCGCGACCCTCGGCGCCGAGACCTCGATCGAGAAGGTGCTTCTCGCGACCGCCGAGCAGGCGCTCTACGACGCCGCCCGCCGACTTCTTCCGGGCGTCGTCGAGTTCGACGACGATCCCGTGGCCGAGTCGTGGCGAACCGAGTACCTGTACTCGCGCGCGGCCACCATCTACGGCGGCACGATCGAGGTGCAGCGCGGCATCATCGCGCGGCGCCTGCTCGACCTCGGGACCGAGCCGTGATCGACGCGGCCGAGCGAGGTCTGTTCGAGGAGAGCGTGCGCACCGCCTTCGCGCGCGCCGCGGGAGAGCGCGGCGCGCCGGTCGACGGCGCGCTGGCCGAGCTGGGCTGGCTCGAGCTGCTGGCGGCGGAGCCGGCCGATGCCGTTGCCATCGTGTTTCGCGCTCTGGGAAGTGCGCACGCCACCGCGTCGGCGCTGGATGACGTCGTCGCCTCCGCGCTGGGTCGGGGGACGAGCGCGGAGGTCGCAGTCCTGCTCCCCGAGAGTGGTGCCTCCGATCCGCCCGGGCGCACGGTCGGCGATCGTCTCCGGGCGACGGGGCTGGCGACGGCGCGCGTGGATACGGCGCGGGAGGTCCTCGTGCCGGTCGGGACGGAAGGCGGGACGAATCTGGTCCTCGTGCCGGCCGCGGACGCACGGGTCGCGCCGGTGCGCGGCATCGATCCGGAGGCGGGTCTGCGCGCAGTGACGATCGACCTCGATCCGGGTGCGGCGCGCGCGCCCGACGTCGTCGACTGGGAGGAGGGCGTTGCGCTCGCGCGGCGCGCAATCAGTCACCAGGTCGCGGGGGCCTGCCGCGCCATGTTGGAGCTCGCACGACGCCACGCTCTGGAACGCGTCCAGTTCGGCCGGCCGATCGCGCAGTTCCAGGCGGTGCGGACCCGGCTCGCCGACGCTCTCGTCGCCTGTGAGGCGCTCGACGCGGCACTCGCCGCGGCGGCCGACGAGTCCGGTCCCGCGACTGCGGCGCTGGCCAAGGCGGTGGCCGGGCGTACGGCCCGGACCGTCGGGGCGGAGTGTCAGCAGGTTCTCGCCGGAATCGGCTTCACGACGGAGCACGCCTTCCATCGGTACCTGAAGCGCACGATGCTGCTCGACGGTCTGTTCGGGGCGGCCGACGACATCGT
This sequence comes from bacterium, assembly GCA_030430245.1. Classification (GTDB taxonomy): domain Bacteria; phylum Desulfobacterota; class Binatia; order UBA12015; family UBA12015; genus VGTG01. The sequence continues at coordinate 6,272 of JAUIFY010000040.1, forward strand.
CCTCTCCTGGGGGCGCCGCCTGCTCGATGGGGGGCAGGTGCCGCGCCTCATCGAGCTGTGATGACCGATCGCGGCTACCACGGGCTCCGGATTCGAGAGGTGGTGGACGAGACTGCGGACACGCGCTCGTTCGTGCTCGAGATCCCGCCGGAGCTCGAGGAGACGTTCTCCTACGCGGCGGGACAGTTCTGCACGTTTCGGGCGACGATCGACGGCGAGTCCGTCGTTCGCTGCTACTCGATGTCGAGCTCGCCGGAAGCGGGGGACCGCTTCACGACGACCGTCAAGCGAGTGCCCGGCGGCAAGATGTCGAACTGGATGAACGACGCTCTCTCGCCCGGAGACACCATCGAAGCGATGGCCCCCGCGGGGCTCTTCGTGCTGCGGGAGTCCGAGGCGCCCATCGTGGCGTTCGCCGGCGGAAGCGGGATCACACCGGTGTTCTCCATCCTCAAGAGCGCCCTGGTCGCCACGCAGCGCGACCTCGCCTTGATCTATGCGAACCGCGCGGCCGACGCCGTGATCTTCGCCCGCGAGCTCGATCGCCTCCGTGCGGATGCGGCCGGGCGTCTCTCGGTCCATCACCACCTCGATTCGCAGGAGGGCTTTCTCGATGCCGAGGCCTGCGCGGCGCTCGCGGGCGATCGGGCCGACGCGGACGTGTACGTCTGCGGGCCGGCGCCCTTCATGGAGACCGTCGAGGCGGGTCTCGCCCTGCGTGGCCTGAACGAGGCGCACGTCTTCATCGAGCGGTTCGCCGTGGACGAGGACGACGGGGCCGCCGGCGCGCCCGGCGCGGAGATCGAGACCGAGTCGCTCGTCTTCCGGCTCGAGGGACGCGAGCATCCCGCGCGGTACGAGGCCGGCGATACGCTTCTCGCCGCGGCGCGCCGCGCCGGGTTGAAGGCACCGTTCTCGTGTGAGGCGGGAAACTGCGCGAGCTGCATGGCGCGTCTCGAGAAGGGGAGCGCCGCGATGCGGGTGAACAACGCGCTCACGACCGAAGAGGTCGACGACGGCTGGATCCTCACGTGTCAGGCGAAGCCCACGAGCCGCGAGGTCGTCGTGGACTACGACGCGTGAGCGACTTCATGCGGGAGGGAGGCACATGTCGTTGAAGGGAAAGGTCGCGATCGTCACGGGGGGCGCCAGCGGGATCGGTCGCGCGTGCAGCGTGCGGCTCGCGGCCGACGGCGCCGCCGTCGCGGTGTGGGATCTGAACGCGGAGGGCGCGGAAGAAACCGTCGCCGCGATCGAGAAGGCCGGTGGCCGCGCGATCGCGTGCGTGGGAGACGCTGCCGAGCCGGAAGCGGTGGTCGCGTCGGCGGCTCGGACCCGCTCGATGCTGGGCGCGCCGACGATTCTGGTGAACAACGCGGGGATCACCTCCTTCTGCCGCTTCATCGACATCGACGAAGAGGCGTGGGACCGCATGATGCGGGTGAACCTGAAGGGCCCGTTCCTGTGCACGCGGGCGGTGGTTCGTGACATGCTCGACGCCGGCTGGGGGCGGATCATCAACATCTCCTCGTCCTCGGCGCAGACGGGTGCTCCAGCCATGGGGCACTACGCCGCCTCGAAAGGTGGCGTGATCGGCTTCACGAAAGCCCTCGCGATGGAGTACGCGGCGCAGGGGATCACCGTGAACAACATCCCGCCGGGGTTCGTCGACACGCCGATGCTGCGGAGCTCGCCGATCGACGTGGACGCCGCCGCGGCCGTCGCGCCGATGAAGCGACCCGGGCGGCCCGAGGACATCGCCGCCGCGTGCGCGTATCTGGCCTCGGAGGAGGCGAACTACGTGACGGGACAGACGCTGAGCGTCAACGGAGGCCGCTACCTCGTCTAGCGATCTCGGGTGGAAACGAGCTTTCCTCCAAGGGAGAGCCCGCTTGTCCCATCGGCCGCGATGGGGCATAGGGAGGCGAACCGCATGACTCGATCCGAAGAAGAGAGCCAGCCTGCGTGGCGACAGCGAGCCGTGGTGCGCGGGCTGAGTGCCGCGAGGTCGCGTGCCGAGCAACGGGTCCAACGATACATGGACGCCGCGTTCGAGCTCATGGACGAGAACGGCACGACGGAGTTCACGATCCAGGACGTGATCGATCGCTCCAAGCAATCGTTGCGCGGCTTCTATCAGTACTTCGACGGCAAGGACGAGCTGTTGCTCGCCCTGTTCGAGGAGAGCATGCGCGAGTCGGTCGCCGACATGACCAAGGTGCTGAAGCCCGCCGACGATCCGATGACGCGCTTGCGCGCCTTCGTCATTCGGCTCCACGAATGGTGCGAGCCGACCGCGTCCCCCCGGAAGCGGGGGCGCCACAATCGGGTCCCGATCTCGGAGTTCGCTCTGCAGTTCTCGAGCAAGGATCCGGAACGGGTGCGCGAGGCCCTGGCGCCGATCTTTCGGCTGTTGGTCGAGCTGCTGGACGACGCGGTCGAGGCCAAGGTGATCCCCGCGACCGACACGCGTCGAGCCGCGACTCTCGTCCAGCAGACGGTGATGTGCGGTTGGATCGCGAACCGTCTGGCCGAGGACCCTCGTCGCCGCATCAAGGCCGAAGAGGCGTGGAAGTTCTGTTTGAATGGCCTCGGCGGATGACGCCGACGGGCCGCTGAAAGGCAGGGAGATGGCGGCGCACACGCAGGCTCGGATCGAAGACCTGGTGGAGCTGCAGGCATTGTGCTCGCGCTACATGCTGTACACGAGCCAGCTCGTGCAGGATCGGTGGCTCGACGTGTTCACTCCCGATGGGGAGTACAACGCCTTCGGGACTCCGTACACGCTCGACCGCTTCCCCGCGCTCCTCGAGGCGGCGCCCCGCGGGCAGTTCATCGGCAACATGCCGGTGGTGGAGTTCGACGGCGACCGCGCCACGGGTAAGCAGCACTTCATCTTCGTCGACCAGGCGACGCACGACATGCGCCTCGGCTGGTACAACGACGAGTACGTCCGCACGCCGGACGGTTGGCGGATCCATCGTCGCTCGACGACCTTCATGCGCCGGCATGGAGGCGCCGATTCCGGCCGCCAGCACGATCCGCTGTCGAAGGGTTCGGGCTGACTCGCGGGGGACGGCAAGGGCATGACTCGAACCGCCATGCTGTTGGCCATCGTCGTGGGGGCCGCTCCGGCGAGCCTCGCGACCGCGCAGGATCTGCCGCCCGCGGAGGGGCCGGGCCGCGATCCGCGGCCGGCGTAGGAGACGCACCGTGAGCGAGACGCGAATCGGGGTCATGATCGGGCCCGAGCGGGGGCGGTACGCGCGGAAGGTCGCGCGGCTGCAGGACGACGCACGCTGGGCCGAGGAGGCGGGCTTCTCTTCGATCTGGATCCCGCAGGTGCCGGACGATTTCGATGCGATGACCGCCGTGGCGGTGAAGGGCGCGGTGACGTCGCGAATCGAGATCGGTACGGCCATCGTGCCGGTTCAGCCGAGGCACCCCGTGGCGCTCGCCCATCAAGCGCTGTCGGTGCAATCGATCTGCGAGGGGCGGTTCACGCTCGGGCTCGGCATCTCGCATCATTGGATCATCGAAGACATGCTCGGGCTCCCCTACGACCGCCCGGTGGCCCGCATGCGCGCCTACCTCGACGTGCTCGACCAGGCGCTCGCGGGACCCGGGGTCGTCGAGGTACAGAACGACTTCTTCGCGATCGAGCAGCCGCTCGACGTCACCGACATCACGCCGACACCGGTGCTGGTGGCCGCCCTCGCCCCGAAGATGCTGCGTCTCGCGGGGGAGCGCACGGACGGCACGATTCTGTGGATGGCGGACGAGCGCGCGATCGGCGGGCACATTGCGCCGTCGATCCACCAGGCGGCCGAGGACGCCGGCAGGCCGGCGCCGCGGATCGTCGCCGGGATCCCGGTCTGTGTGTGCGGCGACGACGAGATCGAGGCGGCGATCGAGCGAACGAACCGCATCCTCGCCGAGGCGGAGGTCTCGCCGAACTACCAGCGGCTCCTCGACCGTGGTGAGGCGCGAAACGTCGGCGACATCCTCGCGGCCGGCAGCGAAGCCCGGATCGAAGCGCGGTTGCGGTCCTTCGCCGACGCCGGCGTGACTGACCTCGCGGTGAGGATCGTTCCCGTGGGGAACGGACGCGACGAGCTCCTCGCGTCGCTGCGACGGACGCGCGAGTATCTCGCCTCCCTCGGGGGCACCCTTTGATCGCTCGGTCGCACACCCGCCGCCAGTGTTGTACGAAGCGAGTGGTCACGAACCCCGCGGGGCGTGCCCCGGCGCTGCCGGCCCCCGCGGAGGCGGCCGCCAACGAATCGCACCAACGGAATGAAGCCGCGACCCACGTCCGGCACGGAGGACCATCATGGGCATGAAGATGGAAGACATGATCTTGGTCAGCGTCGACGACCACGTCTGCGAGCCGCCCGACATGTTCGACAACCACGTCCCGGCGAAATGGAAGGACAAGGCGCCGCGCCTGCAGCGCAAGACCGACGGGGCCGACGTGTGGGTGTTCGATGGCAACCAGATCCCGAACGTCGGTCTGAACGCGGTCGCCGGACGTCCGCCCGAGGAGTACGGGATGGAGCCGACGGCGCTCTCTCAGCTCCGCAAGGGCTGCTACGACGTAGACGCGCGCATCGGCGACATGAACGCGAACGGGATGCTCGGATCGCTCTGCTTCCCGACCGTTCCGGGCTTCTGCGGTGAGCTCTTCGCGAAGCAAGCGAAGGAGAAGAACGAGAACGAGCTCGCGATCGTGATGCTTCGGGCCTACAACGACTGGCACATCGACGAGTGGTGCGGGAAGTACCCGGGGCGATTCATCCCTCTCGCCATCCCCGCGATGTGGGATCCCGCCCTGATGGCGCAGGAGGTGCACCGCGTCGCCAAGAAGGGCTGCCACGCGATGACGTTCCCCGACGTGCCGGGCGGGCACGGCTACCCGTCGATCCACAGCGACCACTGGGACCCGTTCTGGAAGGCGTGCGAGGAGGAGGGGACGATCGTCTGCATTCACATCGGCTCCGGCACGGGCATGAATCTGCAGGATACGATCGCGCCGGTGGAAGTGATGATCGCGAGCACGCCGATCACGCTCTACAACTGCGCGGTCGAGCTGGTCTACAGTCCGATCTTCAAGAAGTTCCCCGGGCTCCGGGTCGCGCTGTCGGAAGGCGGCACGGGGTGGATCGCCTACTGCCTCGAGCGCATGGACTACGTGCATCAGCATCACAGCAAGTGGACGCATCACACGTTTCCGGGGGGCAAGAAGCCGAGCGACGTGTTTCGGGAGCACGTGGTGACGTGCTTCATCGACGACGCCACCGGAATCGCGACCCGCGAGCTGATCGGGGTGGAGACGATGACCTGGGAGTGCGACTACCCGCACTCCGACACGACGTGGCCGCGGTCGCCGGAGAAGCTCTGGGAGTCGCTCCAGGGGCTCCCGGACGAGCACATCGACGCGATCACCCACGGGAACGCGATGCGACACTTCCAGTACGATCCGTTCCGGCACATTCCCCGTGAGGAGTGCACCGTGGCGGGGTTGCGCGCGCAGGCGACCGACGTCGACCTGACGCCGATCGGGGGGAAGGGCGGCAAATCGCCGTCGGACTACGAGCACGGGTACGCGACGGTCGGCGACATCATCAATCAAATGGCCGGTGCGTTCGCGACCCCCTTCGCGGACGACGCAAAGGCCTGATCTCGGGAGAGCAACACGCAATGCGAGTCGAGGGAGCACGAGCAATCGTCGTCGGTGGCGCGTCGGGCATGGCCCGCGCCACCGCGGAGGAGTTGAAGTCGGGCGGCGCCCGCGTCGCCATCTTCGACCTGCCGACGTCCAAGGGCGAAGAGGTCGCCGCCGGACTCGGCGGCGACAGCTTCTTCGTTCCGGTGGACATCACCGATGCGGAGGCGGTGGAGGCGGGAATCGACCGGGTGGTCGAGACGTTCGGCGGTCTCGAGATCGGGGTCAACGTCGCCGGCGGCGGCATTGCGAGGCGCACCCTGAGCAAGAAGGGCCCCCATCCGCTCGACGAGTTCCGCCAGGTCGTCGAGCTGAACTTGATCGCGACGTTCAATCTGGTTCGCCTGGAGGCGGACCGGATGAGCCGCAACGAGCCGAACGAAGACGGCGAGCGGGGCGTGATCATCAACACCGCGTCGATCGCGGCGTTCGAGGGACAGATCGGTCAGGTGGCGTACACCGCGGCGAAGGCCGGCGTCGCCGGCATGTCGCTCACGGTCGCTCGCGATCTGGGGAGCCTCGGGATTCGCTGCATGGCGATCGCGCCGAGTCTGTTCCTGACGGGCATCACCTCGATGGTGCCGGAGGAGATGGCCGCGGGACTGACCGCGGGCGCGGCGTTTCCCAAGCGGATGGGGAAGCCGGCGGAGTACGCCCGGCTCGCACGCGCGATCGTCGAGACCCCGATGCTGAACGGCTCGACGATCCGCCTCGACGCCGGGCAGCGCTTCCAACCGAAGTAGACGGGCTCGCCCGGGGCTGGTCCCGGCTGCGATCAGATTCGATCCGGATCGATCTGAATCGGTCCGATTGGATTGTTCCGGCCGGGAGGGGCCGCTATCGTCTCCCGGCGATGCATTCGTCGGAGCGACGGCGGTCCATTCTCGAGTCGGTGTCCCGTCGGGGCTTCGTCTCGGTGGGAGAGCTCACGGAGATTCTCGGCGCTTCCGAACCCACGGTGCGTCGTGACCTGGTCGCGCTCGCGAAGCAGAAGCGGCTGCGGCGGGTCCACGGCGGTGCCGAGGCCATCGATGCCACGCACCGCGCGCTCGTCGGACAACCCGACTTCTCGAGTGCGCAGACGGTGCGGGCCTCGGAGAAGCGCGCGATCGCGCGGCGCGCGGTCGAGATGTGCGAGCCGGGCGATTCGATCATCATCGACGGCGGCACGACGACGTTCTTCATGACCGAGTTCCTCCGGGAGCGGGAGCTGCACGTGCTCACCCCCTCGTTCCCGGTCGCCGAGGTGCTTCTGCGCAACACGAGGTGCGAGGTCATCGTCCCCGGCGGACCCGTCTATCGCACGCAGCAGCTCATCCTGAGTCCGTACGACGAGCCGTCGGTTGAGAACTACTGCGCCCGCTCGATGTTCATGGGGGCCCAGGCGATCGGGCCCGACGGTCTGATCCAGTCCGACCCGCTCCTGGTCCAGGCGGAGAAGCAGCTGCGCGAGCGCGCCGAGAAGCTCGTCGTTCTCGTCGACAGCTCGAAGTTCCGTGGGCGGGGGCGCATGGTGTTCTGCGAGCTGGAGCAGATCGACACCGTGATCACGGACTCGGGCATCGACCCGGCCTCGAAGTCCATGCTGAAGAAGGCAGGGGTCGAGGTCGTCGTCGTGTCGTCGCGGGCGCGCGAGACGTCGCCGCGGCGATGACGGCGCCGCGCCCGTGTCGCGCCGTCCTCGACGTCGGCAAGACCCACGCGCGTCTCTGCGTCGTCGATGGCGGGGGCCGGCCCCTCGAGACGCTGCGACGCAGGAGCGAGGTGGGGCCGGGGCCGCCGTACCGTCATCTCGACACCGACTCTCTCTTCGACTGGGTCCTCGACGGGCTCGCGTCGCTGCGCACTCGGCACGACATCGGCTCGATCGTCCCCGTCGCGCACGGAGCGACGGCGGCCCTGCTGGCGGGTGAGGACCTGGCGCTCCCGGTGCTGGACTACGAGCAGGAGATCCCGGCGCGCGCGAGCGTTGCGTATGATCGACAGGCGCGCGACTTCGCACACACCGGCTCGCCCCGGCTCCCCGTCGGGTTGAACCTGGGTCGGCAGCTCTTCTGGCAGCGCGAGGCCTTCCCGGTGGAGGTCGCGAGGGCGACCGACCTTCTGCTCCATCCGCAGTACTGGGCGTATCGATTGTCCGGCGCGAAGGTCGCCGAAGTCACATCGCTCGGCTGTCACACGGACCTCTGGGAGCCGTCCGCGGGCGCACCGTCGTCCTTCGCCCGTTCGGCGGGGTGGGCCGATCTTCTTCCTCCGGTGGTGCCGGCGTGGGCGACGGTCGGCGCGCCCTCGGCCGACGTCCGGTCGAGGACGGGGCTCGCCGCCGACTGCCGCGTGCTCGCGGGCATCCACGACTCCAACGCATCCTTCCTCGCACATCGGGCGCCGCGCACGGACGACTTCTGCGTCGTGTCGACGGGCACCTGGGTCGTGTGCATGGCGCATGGAGCCGAGTGGGGGAGCCTGCGCGAGGAGCGCGACATGCTCGCGAACGTGGACGCATTCGGAGGGCCCGTGCCGTCGGCGCGCTTCATGGGAGGGCGCGAGTACGCGGCGATCGCGGGCGACGGCGCGGCCGGCGCGCCCTCCAGAGCCGATCTCGAGCCGGTAATGCAAGGTGGAGCCCTGGCGCTACCGGTGTTCGCAAGCGGAGGTGGCCCGTTCCCGGGCGGACGGGGACGCTCGATCGATGCGGGGTACCTCGACGCGGCGGGGAGAGGGGCCCTCGCTGCGCTCTACTGCGCTCTGGTGACAGACACCTGTCTCGATCTTCTGGGCGCACGTGGCGACATCGTGGTCGAGGGACGGTTCGCCGCCAACGAGGCGTACGCCGCCGCGTTGGCCGGACTGCGCCCCGACCAGAACGTCGCCGTGTCGCTCGACGCAACCGGCACCGTCGCCGGGGCGGTGGCTCTTTGCGACCTGGCGGACGGGCGGCCGCCGTCGCCGCCGTCTCTCGTCGCCGTTTCCCCGTACGACCCGGCCTCGCTCGACCGGTACCGGGCGCGATGGCGGGAGCGGGTCGGATCGACGGCCGACGCGTAGCCACGGGAGGTTCCGGAGCCGGTGGGGGATGTTCGGAGCGCGGTTGCGCGCCTGCTACGAAACCGCAGATGACAGAACGGACCTCTCCCGCCGGCTTCCCCTTCACGCGCGTGCCGGCCCAGCTCGACGAGAGCGCCCTCGCTCTCTACCCCGGGGGCGCGCCGGGCTCGGAAGGCGCCAGCCAGACGGAGATCTGGACCCGAGCGGACACCGGCAACGGCACCGAACGCTGGGCGCGGAACGTGACGGTCCCAACGCTGCTCCCCGTCCTCCCGGCGGCATCGAACGCGACCGGAGCCGCCGTGCTCGTCGTTCCCGGCGGGGGGTTCCAGTTCGTTTCGATGGACAACGAGGGCTATCCGGTCGCGGCGCAGCTGGCCGAGCACGGGATCGCCGCCTTCGTCCTGAAGTACCGCACCATGGCGACCCCTGCGGACGAGGTCGCGTTCGCGGGCAGGATGGCCAAGCTGTTCGACCCGAAGGCGCCTCGCGACGAGAAGCCCGATCTCGAGGCGGGGATCCCGTTCGCGCGGGCCGACGCACAGGCGGCCCTGCGCCTCATCCGCGCTCGCACGCGCGAATGGAACGTCGACCCGACGCGACTCGGCATGCTCGGGTTCTCGGCCGGCGCGATGACTCTTCTGGCGACGGTGCGCGCGAACGAGACGGATGCCCTCCCCGCGTTCGCCGGATACCTCTACGGGCCGATGATCGAGGCCGACCTGCCGGACACCGCGCCGCCGGTCTTCGTGGCGCTCGCGGCGGACGACATGCTCTTTGGCTCGCAGGGCTTCGGCCTGGTCGACGCCTGGAGACGGACGGGCGCCGGGGTCGAGCTCCACCTTTACGAGACCGGAGGCCACGGCTTCGGCGCGAAGACCCTCGGGACGACGAGCGACCGATGGTTCGACCAGTTCGTCGCGTGGATGCGAACGCGCGGTCTGCTGGAGCAGTCGCGCGACGGCGGTTGAGGTCTCGCCGGACCACCGACCCGGCAACGGGCGAAGTCGGGCCGGCGGGTCCACCCCTCGAGCCCTTCAGTCCCCGGCGAGGATCTCCAGGTGGGCGGGGCCGAGGAGCCCGGTCGGCGTGCGTTCCCCGGGGGCGAGAAGCAGTGAAAGGGCTCCCAGCTCGGACTCGCGTCGCGCGATCTCCGCGTTGCGGCGCGGAGGGACGAGGGTGACGTCGACGTCGTTCCGACCCGACCGTACGTGGTCGGTGATGTCGACCGTGAACGGATACACGAGCGCGGGGCCCGCATCTTCGCCGTTCACCCGGACGTGGGCCGTGCCCGCGACCCGTCCGAGGTCCAGGACGACCCGTCCCCGGCCGTCCACCGGGTCGAGGTCGAAGCTCGTCGCATAGTGCCCGGGCGATCCCGACGAGCGCAGCTCGTCGACCGAAGCCCAGTCCGCGAGAGGACCGCTCGACTCGAAGACGCCGGCCTCCGCCGCGTCGCGCTCGACCCGTAGGGTCCATCGATCGAGCCGCCGTCGCTGCACGGAACGTTCGACGCGAGCGACCTCGGCGGAACGCAGCTCTTCCGGGACGTCGGCTCCGATCCAGACGAGACGAGAGCCGTAGGGTGGCAGCACGAGCGAGAGCTCGTCGGCGTCTCCGGGCGGCGGCGACCACGCTCGCCCGGTCCAGGGGTCGAGCACGCGGATCACGGGTCCCTCGCCCGCGAAGCGCAGGTCGGCGTCCTCGGCGTCGTCGCTCTCGTTCCAAGTGAACAGGAGCAGCGCTCCCGACGCGAGACGCCGTCGCGTGGTCTGCAACGCGGGGCTCGCATGGGACACGGGCCGGTCCGCGAGCCTGGTGCGGATGAAGGTGTCGACGGTCTGGGGGTCGGCCGGCCCGAGCGTCGTGGCGGGGCTCGTCGCGAGACGGGCCATCGCCTCGCGGACGCGGCGGTCGCCGTCGTCCGCGTCCGCGAGGCCACGCTGTCGATCGGGCAGCGTTCCGAGCGCCGCGACCGGGGCGCCCCTCGCCGCGAGTCGCTCGATCGCCTCGGCGGTCTCGGGCGACAGCGCGTCGACGTCGGCGAGCAGGAGCGCGCGAAACCTCTCGCCGCGGACGTCGACGCGATCGTCGACCGGCGTCGCCCGACGGAGGGAAGGCTCGTTCACCCACGTCCACGCGACGCCGGCCGCGTCGAGGGCGTGGAGCAGCGGAAGGGTCCGTTGGAGCCAGCGTTCGCGCGGATCGTCCTCGGCGGAGCTCAGCGGGAGGGGAAGGGTGCTCGCGCTCGACACGACGGGCTCCCCGTCGAAGCGGCCGCCCGCGAGCGAGCTCTCTTCGCCGACCTCTTCGCCCGGAAAGCCGAGGAACGGATACAGCACGAGGACGTCGGATTCCGGTCGGCCGAGGCGCATCGCGTACTGGAGGCGCGCGATGTACCGATTGACCTCCGGAAGGGACTCCCAGTGCGGGTGCTGCGGCGAGAAATCGTCGCTGAACATCGGGAACGAGAAGGGGTACCAGCCCGCGCGGCCGTACCCGCGCGCCTCGGGGTCGGGCATCTGGTACGCCGTGCCGTGGTACAGGATCTGGTTCACGCCCGCGCCGATCAGCTGATCCGCCTGGGCCTTCACCTTGGCGGGGGTGCTCATGTACGCACGCCGCTTCGCGACGAACGCCTCTGCCGTCACGACCGGGCGGTCGTAGAGCAGGGCTCCCGACGATGCCATCTTCAGGAACAGCCTGCTGCCGCCCATCTGCTCGGTTTCCGGGATCGACGCCGCGCCCGCGGCGCCGACCAGGTCGAAATCGAAGCCGTAGGCCTGGACCCGGCTCGCGAGCCCGTGGCGGTTCGCCCAATCCGTCGAGGTCTCCACGAATCTCTCCACGAAGAGATCCGAGACGAGCTGCTCCCAGTCCTCGACGAACCGTCGTGAGGACGCCCCCAGGTCGTACTCGGGACGCGCGCGAATGCGCTCCCAGCGCAGCGGGGCCTGGTCGTGACCGGCGCGCACGAGAGCCGGAAGCCATGGGCGCGGGTCGTAGCCGTAGCGATACGAGAACGCGTCGAGGATGCGGCGCGGCCAGAGGCGCTCCTGCTTGAACTCGAAGGAGTCGTTGAAGAAGGCCCGCAGCGGATCGCCGAAGAAGGGAGAGAGCCCCGTCCGTGGGCCGAACAGGTAGTCGTAGTGGGCGCGGACGCGTTCCGCGTCGAGGTGGTCGAGCACGTAGGTCGGATGCGTCGTCGCCGCGCTGCCGAGCTCGCCGCCGGGGATGCGATAGAGCGCGATGACGACCCAGTCGCCCTCCGGCACGTTCCACGCGAGCCGGCCCTCGTCGTCCACGAGCGCATCGAGTGAAGTGAGCGTCGCCGGGTCGAGGGCGAGCTGGTCGGTCAGGTCGAACGGGTTCCACGAGCGACGGCCGCCGAGGACCCGCCCGGCGCGTACCGTCAGCAGCTTCGCCGCCTCGGGCACGAAGACGGAGCCGAAGGGCGCCAGGAGCTTGACCCATCCGGCGGCCCAATGGATGACCGGCAGCTTCGGCGTGGGGAGCTCGATCGAGACCGATTCCGGGCCCGTGACCTGCACCTCGCCGTGGATCAGAGACCGCAGTCCGTCGTCCAGCCCGACGTGCGGGCCGCCTCCCGGCCAACCCGAGCCGACGGTGAGATCGGCACGGATCCCGAGCGCGCGCGCTTCGCGAAGAACGGCGCGCACGTTCGCGTAGAACTCGGGTGTGTCCCAGCCGGTCGCGGTCCACCCGGGGCTCGCGCGGTCCTCCTCGCTCACGCCGGCCGCCAGCGGCTGGATCTCGACGCCGCCGAAGCCGTGGTCGACGAGATCGCGGAGCTGCCGCCGAAGCTCGTCGGGGTCGACGACGTTCCCCGGCCACCACCATCGCGTCCAGGGGCGGTACTCCGCCGGCGGGTCGAGGAAGGTCGCCATGTCGAGATCCGAGCCCTGGTCGAGTCGCGCACGGACCTCCCACGGGCGAGACTCGCTCCCGTCGAGGGGCAGGGGGGCGAGCCAGTCCAGCAGAGGTCGCGCAGGCTCGGGGACGACGACGTCCGTCGCGGTCCGATGGACCAGACGGACGAGCTGAACGCCTGCGCCGACCGCCACGACGAGGAGGAGTCCCAGCGCCCCGAAGAGGGCGAACCGCTTCATGAGGGCGACGGGGGCTCGGGTGCGTAGGTGGTCGACCGCAATCCCGCCGCCGTCTCCCGCGCGAGTCCCTGAATGATGCGGATCGTCGCCCGGGTGAGCGGCGCGAGACTCGGGACGTGGACCTTGTCGAGCGTGTCGGCTTCGTCGAAGAGGTAGGGCGGCGCCGTGAGGAAGTTCACGAGTGGCGTCAGGGGATGGAAGAAGGCCCCGTCGGTCGGCGGATGCTTCGACCCCGGAGGAAAACCTTCGGGAGGCATGAGCAGGGATCGCTCGAGGTTCTCCGAGCGGATCGCGTCCTTCACGACCGCCTCCAGGGCCGGCACGAAGCTCGTGAACCACCACCGCACCTCGGGCGCATCGGTCGGCACGAGCGCGCCGTCGTCTCCCGCGCGAACGGCGCGAGCGGGGTGCTCGAGGTGCAGCTCCACGACGACGTCGCGCTCGAGGAGCTCGCGGTGCGACTCGACGAAGTGGATCAGCCCCGAGCCGCCGGACATGTGGCCACCGTTCAGGAGGAAGAGAAGGTTGTGTGGTCGCTCCTCCCGGCGGAGCCGGCTCCAGTACTGGGCCTGCGCGAGGACGAGCGCGATCCCGCCGCCGTCCTCGACGGCCGAGGCCCACGGGGCGTCGTGGTGCGACCCGACGATGATCCATTCGTCCGACGCGCCGGGGAGCGTGCCGACCACGTTGTGCGACACCGTGGGCTCCAACGTCCGCGTGAGGACCAGGCGCGCGCGCGTGGCGCCCGCCTCGATCTCCGCGAGGAGGCGGTCGCCGTTCCTCGCGCTCAGCCAGACGCCGGGCAAGGGGAGCGCCTTGCCGTCGTACGGAACGTAGTACCGATCGGTGTCCCACGGGAGGCCGCGGAGGATGCCGACGAAGCCGGCCGCGCCGCCGTCGATCGCGGCGGTCATGACGTCGCCCATGTTCGATCCGAAGGGCAGCGTCTGGACGAGCGAGTCCATCTCCCCGGCGGGGTCGTGAACCCATCTCGCGAAGAGCTGCGGCATGATCGCCTGGGGCAGTGCCATGAACTCGTTCTCGACGACGGCGATCTTCCCCCGGAGGTCGGTCGCTCCGGGGGGCGAAAGCTCCGCGACGACCCCGGCCGGGCCGGTATCCGCGGAGAGGGGAACCGCGTAGCACGGAATCTCGGCGGCCCGACGGTCGTCTCCGTCGCGCCAGACTTCGAGCGACCACCGGTGCGGCTCCCACAGGAGCGCATCGACCGGCTCGAGCCGGACGTCTTCCAGTCCCGCCTCCACGAACCGGTCGCGCACCCAACGCTCGGTCCAGCGATCGGCCGGATAGCCCGGTCGCCGGATCCCCTGCGCGACGATCTCCTCGATCCAGGCCATCATCGTCCCGGGGTCGACCAGGCGCTCCTCATGGATCACGGTGGTCTCTCCGGCGGGGCGATCGAGCTCGCGCGTCATCGGCGGACGGGGAGGCGGCGAGGGCCCGCCCCGGAGCCGGACTCCGAGGGACACGATGCGCGAACCGGTGTCCGCGCGTGCTCGCCGATCCCTCCCCGAACGCCGAGCCGCACGCGTGCGCCGCACCGCTCGCAGGCGTCGCCGCGACCGTCGCCGTCCGAATCGATCTGCGCCAGGTTCGCCGTACGCGGGCAGTTGTCGTCGACGTCGTTCACGAGGTCGAAATCGCGATCGATCGACGTGAGAACGCCGCGCAGCTTCGCGCACCGTCCCTCGCGGTAGCTCGTCGGCGCGGGCGCCCCGGTCATCGTCGCGTGCAGCTCGTAGTGCGCTTCGGATCCGCGGCGCCAGCGTGGCCATTCGGGTGTGGTCGCGGGGCGTCCCGTTCGAGCGAACGAGGCCCACGCCTCCATCATCCGAGCCGAGACCTCCTCCTCTTCCGGGCCGGGGCGGAAGGGGCCGGGCAGCGTGTCGAGGCGGCCGAGAACGAACGGAACGTCGATCGCGTGGTACGCGCCCCACGCCGCGAAGATCGGATCGTCGGTCGGAACGGTCTCCGTGAAGTGATAGACGTAGACGCCGTCGCGGTGGACCGCGTTCGCCAGGTCGTACGCCGGGCAGTTGAAGCTCAGGTCGTCGATCACACGCCCGTACTGGGCGATGTTCTCTTCCGGCACGTCGGACGCCGGGTAGACCTCGAAGAGCGCGTCGACCGCATCCTCCACGCGACGCGGCGCGAAGATTCCGCCGATCGATTGCAGCGTCACCTGAACCGCGGCCTCGTAGTTCGATCCGATGAGCGCCTGCAGGCCGGGGTCGATGGCGGTGAGCGGCGCGGTCTCGTCGCGCGTCGCACCGACGATGATCGGACGCCCTCCGGTGCCGTGTCTCTCCAGCGCGGTCAGCGGAAGATCGTGCAGGAAGTGGCCGTCGATCGAGGGCTGGTACGAGCCCAGACCCATCTCGGCGAGCGTCGCCTGTGCTTCGACGATCTCGTTGGCGGGAAGAGCGCGCAGGCATTCCAGCCGCTCGGGGCCTTCGTGCTCGCAGCCCAGCGTCGTGGCGGCGCGCCCGCTGAGGTCGAGCTTGGTCAGGCCGTCGAGGCTCGAGCCGGGCGTCGTCCGGACGGGGCGCGAGATCGAGCAGTTGCCGCTCTGCAGGATCGCGCGCCCGAACAGGTCGTCGGCCAGCGGGGACGCGAGCAGGGCGCAGATACTGACCGCTCCGGCCGATTGGCCGAACACGGTCACGTTCTGGGGATCCCCACCGAACGCCGCCGCGTTGTCCCGCACCCACGCGAGCGCCCGGATCATGTCGAGCATGCCCCAGTTCCCCGTCGAGCCGTCCGGGTCCTCGGCGGCCATCTCCTCGGTTCCGACGAAGCCGAGCACGCCGAGCCGATACTGGATGCTCACGAGCACCACGTCGCCCACCTGCGCGAGAGCCGGCGTCGACAGCCGCGCGCAGCCGGTTTCCGCTCCGCCGCCGTGGATGTAGACCATGACGGGCCGCAGGGTGCGCGGCGGCCATTCGGTCGCAGGCGTGAAGACGTTCAGCGCGAGGCAGTCTTCGTCGCCGGTGGCCGACCCGGCGGGTGCGCCGTCGTCGCATCCGAATCCCCGAACGGGCTGGGGGCAGACGTTCGGAAACGTGTCGGCGACGAGCACGTCGCCTCGCATCGCCGGCGGCGCGGGGCGCGCGAACCGGAGATCCCCGACCGGCGGCGCCGCGTACGGGATGCCCCGGAACTCCCAAACGCCCGAGCCCTCGTCGAGCACGCCCTGGACGGGTCCTTCGGTGGTGGTCGCGCGGCCAGGCTGGGCCCCGGCGACGCCCGGCGTGGTCACGAGCAGCGCTGCGAACAGGGCGATGGCACCGACGTCGCGACGGGATCTTCTGCGGGAGGCCATACGTCCTTATTCTCCAGTCGGATTTTATCGTCAAGAGTGCGCGCATCGCGATGCCAGGGTCATGCCGGCCGCTCGATCTCGTGTGTTCCGGGGGGCAGCTGGCGGTCGCGGTGGTGGATCGCCAGGGGACTCGTCACGCGGACCCGATGGCGGTCTGCGTCGACGCGGATCGTGCCGCCGGGGCAGGGGACGGCGCCGCGCGCCCACGCGAGGTCGCCGAGCGCCGGCTCGACCCCGACGGCCGAGAAGCCCGGCGCGGCCGGCTCGACGCCCAGGACGCGCGTCATCAGATCGCGCGTGGGGGTCGACGCCCAGCCGTGGCTCACGGTGCCGCCGAACCACGTCTCTCCCCACGAGGTCGGACACCGCTCGAGCAGTGCCCTCCAATCGCGGCACAGGGGCGCGATGAGATCGCTTCGTCCGGCCGCGGCGAGGGCGTCGTGCACGACGTATCGGAAGAACGGCTGCGCCCGAACGAGCTGTCGCTCGACGTCCCACCAGGGCTCGGGCGGCGGACCGGAGAGGAGGTAATCGCCTCCGACCGTCGCGTTCGACCCCGGGGCCGCCGGGCCGTCCGCGCGGCTGAACGTCGCGTGCACGAGATCGCGCTCCGTCGTGAGCAGCTCGACCAGGCGAGGCCAGCGGTCCTCCGGAGCGAGTCGGCCGACGATGGCGGCCGCCTGCGCGTGCTGGGATGCCATGGGCCGGAGTCGTCCCGCCACGCGTGAGTCGGCGTAGCGTTCGCGCTCGGGATCCCAGAGCGCTTCGGCGCCGGTCGCGAGTCGCGCGTGGGTCGCGCGAGCCCACGACGCTCGGCCGCGGTCGTCGCCCGCCTCGGCCATCTCGGCGAACTCGAGAAGCGCGCGCCCCCAGAGCCCGCACAGCGCCGCGCAGTTCCCCTCGGTGTACACCGACGCCCAGTCGATGATGACCCAGCCCGGGACGTCGACCGGAAGCCCGTCGTCGTCGACCCACGGCTCGAACCAGCGCAGGACCCCTTCGGCGACGGGCAGAAGGCTCTCCACCTCAGCGTAGCCGACGTAGCGGTAGAGGTTCCAGACCGAGTGGACCCAATGCAGCGCCCAGTCGGGGATGACCGTCATGTCGGAGTGCTCGGCATCGCCGGCCACGGCCATCGGGAGCATGCCGTCGGCGCGCGGGGATGCCGCGAGCCGTGGATGCCACCGGGCGAGGCTCCAGTCCGCGTTCGTCGTGAGATCCACCATCTGGTGAACGACCGAGTCGCCCGTCCACGCGCGCTGCTCGCGGGTCGGGCAATCGAGATACGCGTCGAGGGAGCAGAGCGAGACGGTTCGGCGACCGACCGCCCAGACGCGGTTCAGGAGCTCGTCCGAGCACTCGAACCACGCGTCGCCCGTCACCGGAAAGGTTCGTTCGGCGACCTCGATGCCGTGGACGCGAGCCCCCTCGGGCGCCTCGACCTCGATCGTGCGGAAGCCGTACGCGTCCAGCAGCTCGACCCGGCGCCGTGTCCCGTCCGCGCGGATCGTGGCTCCGAGCGACTCCTGCAGGGCGGAGGCGCTGGCCGCCTCGTCCGTGAACTCCCTCGCGGTGAGAGACACCTCGGTGCCGGCCGGCGCCTCGAGGTCGACCACGATCTGGCCGAAGACGACTTCGCCGGCCTCCCAGATCCCGGGCTTCGTGGACGAGAGGGATCGCTGCGTCCGCGCCGGCCACGAGAGATCGCGCTCTCTCGCCAGGGCGAACGGGTAGCTCGGGGGCTCCGCGCGCGCGGGCTCGCCGACGCCGTGCCCTCGCAGCTCGCGGGCGGGCTCCCAGTCCGCGTCGTCGAACTCGGGGCCGAGCCATGTCACGGGAAGTGCGGCGAGATCGATCCGCTCGCGCCCCCGGCCGGTGACGCCGGCTGCGGGGTCGGCGCCCCAGCCCGAGAGAGCGCGGGCCCGCCAGGACGCGTCGGTCACGAGCCATTCGCCGGGCTCGAGCTGCGCCTCGAGCACGAACGCGCCGCCGGAGACGCCGCTTGCGAACGTCGGAGCGGGCATCCACCAGGGCACGGCCGAATCGTAGAGCCAAACGAGGGCTCCGACGACGTTCTCGCCGGGATGCAGATACGGGGCGAGGTCGACGGCATCGTAGACCGCACGCCTCGGGTTGATCCGGACCGGTCCGCGGGCGACCTCGCGGGTCCCGACCCAGAGCACGTACCGGGAGTCGGCCCACAGGCGGCACGGTACCTCGTCCGCGACCGAATCGACGTGGAACCGGCGACGGAGTGCGACGACCCGGCGACCCCGGCTCTTGGTTCGGGGCCCCCAGATCCATCGTGCGTTCCAGCGGCCGGGTGTGAACGAGGGCATGCGAGGTCCCCGCCTCTCTCAGCGCAGCAGCAGATCGACGATCGTTTGCGCGTGCTGCTCGATGAACTCGTCGGACGTGACGTCGACGCCGTGGACGGCATGGATCTCCGCGCTCAGCAGGAACGGCGCCTGGGACGCCATGGCGTGCAGGTACATCAGGGAGACGACGTTCACCTTCGCGAGCAGACCGCGCTCCATGCAGCTCTCGAAGTAGGGCCCGACCGCCCCGTGCACGACGCGGATGTGGTGCTCGGCCATCCACTCGAGTCGCGCGCCCCCCGCGATGCTCTCCTGGACCGCGATGCGCGCGTGCTCGGGGTGTCGGGCGCAGTACCGGACGTACTCCCGGCAGAAGTGCTCGAGGAGCTCGCGCTCGGACAGCCCCTGGGCTGCGGCGGTGGAGACGTCCATTTCGCGCGCCTGCCGTTCGAACAGGAACGTCACGGCCGCTCGCCACAGCTTGTCCTTCGTCTCGTAATGGTAGCGGATGCTCCCGTGGTTCACCTTCGCCCGCGCGGCGATCTCCCGGACGCTCGCGCCGGCGAATCCCTTGCGGGAGAAGACGTCGAGTGCGGCTTGCAGGAGGACCTCGCGCGGTCGTTCCAGGTGGCCGGCACGTCCCCGAGGCCGTGCGGATGGAGTGGCTGGCATGTGCACTCAGGATCGCCTTACCGCGCCGCGGAGGGCAAGTCCGCGACCGGGAGCACGACGGCGCCGCCGTGGAGGGTCTGCTCGGCCGAGGCCGGCGACTCGACCGTGCTCCACGGCGCGTCCGTGTTCGGGTGGGGCTGAAACGCCGGGAATGCCGACGACGTGACGTCGAGTCGCAGCCGGGATCCGGCCGCCGTTCGCCAATCGATCGGCACGAGCCCGAAGTCGAGACGGGTGCGTCCCTGCGGCGTTCGCGCACCGGCGGAGAGCGGCAAGATGTCCTCTCGAACGTTCCATGCACGGCCGTCCGCGAAGACCTCGGACACCCGCGCGACGAAGGTCGTGTCCACCGCGTCGGAGGACACGTCCAGACGGACGTGGACGGAGCCGGCGACGTGGAGCGCCCGTTCGAGCGGCTCCGACGCGAAGGAGAGCACGTCCGCGCGTCCGCAGAGATCGCCCCCCTGCTCGACGTTCGCCGTCGGCGAGAGCTCGGGAGAGAGGGCCCAGGAGCCTCCTCGGCTCGGAGCGGGGTCCATCGGGTCGTACGTGAACGAGATCGTAGCCGCGCTCGTGCCCGTCCGCGCGTCGCGGACGAGCGTTCCACCGTCGCAGGCCCGGGAGCGCGGTAGATCGGCGAGCTCCCATCGCAGCGGCTCGGTCGGTGGCGGCCAGGAGTCGGCGTGGCGCCAGCGGTCCGCGCCGTACTCGTACACGAGGAACCCCGGCCGCAACGACTCGGGGCGCGGCTTCCCGACGAGGATGTGGTCGAACCACGCGATCGTGCGGACGAAGCCGTCATCGGAGGCGTTCTCGTGGTCGAGATCGCCGAGCTTCGCGCTGTGGTCTCCCGGCCCGATCACGAGCAGGCTCTCGGCGCGAGCCGGGAGCTCGGCGAAGCGCTCGAGCGTTCCTTCGAGGAAGAAGTCGTACCAGCGCGCCGTCCACAGGATCGGCACGTCGAGCCCGCGGTGGCTCTCCCGGATCGCCCGGTACCCGTCCGAGTTCCAGTAGGGGTCCTCCTTCGACGGGTGGGAGACGTAGTCGCGATAGGAGGGCCACGCCGGCCCGAAGATCTCCGGGGCGACCGAGAGCGGCGGTCGCGCGGGCAGCACCCGGGTGCGCCACCTCTCCATCGACTCCGGGATCTCGTCCATCGGCGCGAACAGCCCGGCGCTCCACGAGCCGACGATCGAGGGCATGAACTGCTCGTGGCGATAGACCATCTCGTAGAAGTCGCCGTGGGCGACGTTCACGACGAGGGTCTTCACCTCGGGCGGCAGCCGGTCGGCCATCGCCCACTGCACGAGGCCGACGTAGGATTCGCCCGAGAGGGCCAGCTTCCCGTTCTGCCAGGGCTGCGCGAGGACCCACGCGAGCGTGTCGATGCCGTCGTTCCGCTCGTTGAGAAGGGGATACCACTCGCCGTCCGAGCCGTGCCGGCCGCGGACGTCCTGGTGGACGCACGCGTAGCCGTAGCGCACGTACGCCCAGCAGGTGACGTACTTCGAGAGGAGATACGGATCGCGGACGACGATCGTCGGCCACGGACCCTCGCCCCGGGGCCGATAGACGTGGGTCTCGAGCTCGATGCCGTCCCGCATCGGTACGCGGATCGTCTCCACGGGCTGGGCGTCGTTGCGGAACTCGGGCATCTCGCCCAGGGCCTTCCGGATCTCGGGCTCGGCGACGTAGTCCTCGATGCGCCGCTGGATCTCCTGGCAGCCCCCGAGGAGAAGGGCCGCGACGAGTCCCGCCCGTGCGAGCGCGGTCGAGCCGGCCGGCCGCAGCGTGTTCACGCGGGTCCTCGCGGGGTCACGAAGATCGGAGACGACCACGCCCGCTCCTCGACCTCGGCGAGGCAGTCGTCGACGGGCGGTCCCTCGACCCCGCCCCCGCGGCAGGGGTGAGGACGGAGGCACCCGCCGGCGTCGTCGCGTTCGCAGTTCAGAGGGTCGCCGTTCACCGCCGGTGTCGGCTCCTGGATCGCGCGGACGTAGTAGACCGTGTCGCGTCCCGACGACGCGAGCTCCGGATCCTCGAACGCGACGTGGCAGCCCGAGGGGTCCTCCGGGCAGTCGAGGACCTTCCACGGGTCGTCGGTGAGCGAGGCCACGTCCTCGTCGGGCGTGCGCTGCGGTCGAACGCGAACGACCTCGATCCGCGTGATGGCGCGTCGCTCCTCGCCGGGATTGTAGCACTCTCCGAGGCAGAGCTTCCGGAGCCGCTCGGGCGTGAGGCGCTCGGTCACGCTCTGCGGGCAGCCCGGGCGCTGCTCGAAGGCACCCGCCGCACGGACCTCGAAGCGCGGCGTTCCCGCGATGGCGACTTCGCTGCCCATCGGCTCGGTCGACCCATCCGGACGGACGAGGTCGAACCACAGCAGGATCCGGTCGCCGGACGTGCCGTACACCTCGCGGCGGTGAAGCGCCTCGAAGATCGAACGCCGATCTCGCGCGGGTGCATGCACCGCGACGAGGCCTCCGGTGTAGTAGAAGGACGACGCGCGGCCGTCGCGCCAGTCGGACCCGGTGGGTGATCCGTCGGTCATGAAGGTGCGCCCGAACTCCTTGTAGCCGTTGCCGCCTCGAGCCCGGTGCGTGTCGCTCGACGCCATGAAGCCGAAACGAAAGCGCCGGGGCTCGTCGACGCCGTCCTCGAAGGCTCCGACCGCCAGGCCGTATTGCGCGCTGCCGCCGGGTCGGTAGTTGAACGCGGGCAGGAAGGCGCCGCGCAGCTGATTGCAGTCGCCGAAGTCCTCGAGGGTCGAGCCCGGCACCAAGCTCTTCGGAGACAGCAGTGGACCCAGCGTCGCGCCGCTCCGGCGCGCCTGGTCGACGTCCGTACGACAGGCGTCGCTCTCCGGATCCGAGCAGTGTGCGCGCGCGACCTCCCCCGCGCGCCAGCAGCACGGCTCGACGTCCGTCGCGGGCTCGGGGCATTCGTTCTCGCGGGCGACGGCGACGTCGATCGAATCGGTGAAGACCTCGGAGTTCCCGTGGCCGGAGTACACCTCGAGGAGTCGCTGGCGCTGGGGATCGTGGAGGCGTCCGCCGAGCTGGAGTGCGAGGTCGGTCCCCTCGGGATTGGTCGTGCCCCACGCGAGGCCGTGCGGAATCACCAGCGCGGGGAAGTCCCACTGGTCGAGCTTCTCGAACAGCACGTCGGGGGTGAGAGCCGCTTCGCGGCAATCGGCGGGGAGATCGCGCACGTCGACGCCTTCGGCGCAGCTCTCGACGGGGATCTGGTCGAGCATCGCTCGATGGAGGTCCGCGTACTTCGACCAGTGATCCCGGTCGGCCAGCGACGAGTAGAGTCCGATGCCCCCCCAGAGGAGCTCGCCCGCGGCACTCGCGCCGATCGGCCGCGTCGGCACCTTCCCTTCCTCCGTGTGGAGCAGGACGACGTTCTTGTGGCCGTAGTGGGTCTCGGGGGTGAAGCCGATCTGGCCCCACTCCCAGCCGAGGAACGAGACCATGTCCGGGTTCGCGGGATCACCGGAGACCCGGTTGCAGCGTCGAATCACCTCTCGCGTTTGTTTCCACTCCGCGGGGGTGACGGACTCCGCGTGGTCGTTGATGCTCCAGAAGTCGAGCGACGAGCAGAACCGGGCGAAGTCGCATGCGTCCCCCGGCGGCTGCGACCCCTCTCCGTGCAGCGCGGGGAGCGTCTGTACGAGGGCGTCGGTCGAGTAGCCCGTGTGAACGTGGAGATCGCCGAAGAGGATCTGCTTCTCCGCGCGCCCCCCGAGTCCCTCGGCTACGGCGCGTTGGGCCGTCTCTCTCGCGTTCACCTCGGCGTCCGGACGAGCGATGTCGGTGATCTCGCCCGCGAGCGGCCACTGCGAGCCGCGCGCATTGAGGTGGACCGCTCCGAAGAGGATCGCGAGCCCGAGGGCGACGAGCCCGCCGAGCGCGAGGGCACCGACGAGCACGAGCTTCGAAAGACGTTTCATCAAAACCGGTAGCTGAGCTCTCCGCCGTAGGTGAGCGGCGCTTCGTACCACAGCGCGACGATTCCGACGGTGTTCGAGATCGGGACGACGTCCTGGAAGTAGGCTTCGTCCAGCAGGTTCGCACCCCACAGCGCGACCTGAGCGCGATCGTCGAGGAAGCTCCACGACAAGCGTGCGCCGAGCAGGTTGTATCCCGGCTGGATGCCCTGCGGGATCTCGGGTCCCATCGTCGTATAGCGATCCCGATACGCCCACTGGAGCCGCGCGGTGAGCCAGCCCTGCATCCATTCGCTCTGCCCGATCTCGAGCGGCAGGGAGTACTGCGCGGACAGGAACGTCTGGTATCGCGCCGAGAAGTCGAATCGTTGCCCGCTCCGGTCGATGACGCTGCCGTCGTAGTTCGAGACCGCGTTGGGGAAGCTGTCGAACTTGGCGTCGAGCAGGCCCAGGGATCCCTGCAGGAGGAGCCCGTCGATCGGCTGGGACAGGAACTCGACCTCGACGCCCTTGGTGGTCGCCTTCGCCGCGTTGAGCGTGAGGATCTGCACGATCAGATTGCCGTCGGGGTCCTCGAAGCTGCGCTGGGAGCTCACCTGGATGTCGTCGTAGATCCCGTAGAACGCGGCGATGCTGACGCTGAGCCGGCGGTCGAAGCTGATCGTCTTCAGTCCGAGCTCGAAGTTGTCGAGCGTCTCCGGCCCGAACGGGTCGGGGATCGCCTCCTGGAGCTGCAGGGTGCCGTTCAGTCCACCGCCTTTGAACCCCCGCGCGTACGAGAAGTACGTCATGAGGTGCTCGATCGGGGTGTCGTCGATCCACTCGTCGCGCGCGCGGAGCGTGATCGACGCGGCGGGCGTCCACGAGT
>JAUIFY010000366.1 GCA_030430245.1 bacterium
CCTGCGTACGATCGTCAGTGCGGACGTGCGCGAGGGCAAGCACGGCGGCCGCGTGGTCACGCGCTTTCCGCCCGAGCCGAACGGGTACCTGCACATCGGACACGCCAAGGCGATTTGCATCAACTACGGCATCGCCCGGGAGTACGGGGGCACGTTCCATCTCCGCTTCGACGACACGAACCCGGAGAGGGAAGAGACCCGATACGTCGAGGGCATGATCCGCGACGTGAAGTGGCTCGGCGCGGATTGGGGCGACAATCTCTTCTACGCGTCGGACTACTTCGAGCGGCTGCGCGATTGGGCCGTCGATTTGATCCGCGCGGGGAAGGCCTACGTCGATAGCCTCTCGGCGGACGAGATTCGCGAGCATCGGGGGACGTTCACCGAGCCCGGCAGGAACAGCCCGTACCGTGACCGATCGGTCGACGAGAACCTGGACCTGTTCGCCCGAATGGAGGCCGGCGAGTTCGAAGAAGGCACGCACGTCCTTCGCGCGAAGATCGACATGGCGTCTCCCAACCTGAACATGCGCGACCCGACGCTCTACCGGATCCGCAAGGTGGCGCATCATCGGCAGGGCGACCGTTGGTCGATCTATCCGATGTACGACTTCACCCATCCACTCTCCGACGCGATCGAGGGGATCACGCACTCGCTCTGTAGCCTGGAGTTCGAGGATCATCGCCCCCTGTACGATTGGTTTCTCGACAACCTCGACGTCCCGCACCACCCGCAGCAGATCGAGTTCGCGCGCCTCAAGCTGTCGTTCACGATCGACTCGAAGCGCAAGCTGCGCCAGTTGGTGGAGGAGGGCCTCGTCGATGGATGGGACGATCCACGCATGCCGACGCTGGCCGGTCTCCGGCGGCGAGGATTCACGCCCGAGGCGATCCGCGACTTCTGCGACGCCGTCGGCGTCGCGAAGAAGAACAGCGTGGTCGACGTCGCGATGTTGGAGCATGCGCTGCGCGATGACCTGAATCGCCGGGCCCGACGAGCGCTCGGCGTCCTTCGCCCCCTGAAGGTCGTTCTCGTGAACTACCCCGAAGGCCAGGAGGAGGAGCTCGACGCCGTCAACAACCCCGAGGACGAGTCGATGGGGACGCGCAAGATTCCGTTCTCGCGCGAGCTCTACATCGAGCGGGACGACTTCCGGGAGGACCCGCCGCGGAAGTACTTCCGGCTCTCTCCGGGGAAAGAGGTGCGTCTTCGCTGGGGCTACCTCGTCACGTGTGTCGACGTGGTGAAGGACGACGACGGCGAGGTGGTCGAGGTGCACTGCACCTACGACCCCGACACCCGGGGCGGCAATGCGCCGGACGGTCGCAAGGTGAAGGGCACGATCCACTGGGTCTCTGCCCGGCACGCCGTGCGGGCGACCGTCCGGCTGTACGACCGACTCTTCCAGCTCGAGAATCCCGACGGACCCGAGTGGAAGGACAACCTCAACCCGGACTCGCTCGAGACGTTGACCGATTGCTGGGTCGAGCCGGCGCTCGGCGACGCCGCGTCGGGGAGCCGGTGGCAGTTCGAGCGCATCGGATACTTCGTCGCCGACGAGGTCGACACCGCTCCCGGCCGCCCGGTGTTCAACCGCGCCGTCTCGCTGCGCGACACCTGGGCCAGGATGGAAAAGGCCGGGAAGACGGGCTGAGTCCGGACGGTCGCGGAGCGCTTTGAAGGCGCCTGCGCGGGTCGCTATGTCCTAACGCCGGAGTCGCCCGTCGGGCGACCGGAACTCGCCACCTCGGCGGCGTCGCCGCCTCGGATCAGGAAAGGACTTCGGCATGGGAGACATTTCGTTCGACGGTCGCGTTGCGGTCATCACCGGGGCCGGCGGCGGCCTCGGCAAGACCTACGCGCTCGAGTTCGCGAAGCGCGGCGCGAAGGTGGTCGTGAACGACCTGGGCGGGAAGGCGGACGGGACGGGCAAGGGCAGCAGCATGGCCGATCAGGTCGTCGACGAGATCAAGGCGGCGGGCGGTGAGGCGGCCGCCAACTACGATTCCGTCGCGACCCCGGAAGGCGGCGAGGCGATCATCCAGACGGCGGTCGACAGCTTCGGCAAGGTCGACATCGTCGTGAACAACGCCGGGATCCTGCGGGACAAGTCCTTCGTCAAGCTCACGCCGGAGGAGCTCGGCCTCGTGATCGACGTTCACCTGAAAGGTGCGTTCTTCGTCTCCCAGCCGGCATTCCGGCTCATGAAGGATCAGCGCTACGGGCGGTTCGTGTTCACCTCGTCGGCGGCGGGTTTGCTCGGAAACTTCGGGCAAACGAACTACGGCGCGGCGAAGATGGGGCTCGTCGGCCTCATGCACGTCCTCTCGGTCGAGGGTGCGAAGTACGACATCAAGAGCAACGCCATCGCGCCGACCGCGCGGACGCGCATGACCGAGGAGCTTCTGGGGCCGATCGCCGAGTTCCTCGATCCGGAGACGGTCACGCCACTCGTGACCTACTTGTGCTCCGAGGAATGCGAGTACACGCACGAGATCTACACCGTGGGTGGCGGTCGCTTCGGGCGGATGTTCATCGGTCTCACGCCGGGATGGATCGCCGGCAAGGGGGCCTCGCCCAGCGCGGAGGAAGTCCGGGACAAGATGGACCAGATCCGCGACACCGACGGCTACGTCATCCCTCGGAGCATCGGCGACGAGATGAAGGCCATCGCGGAGGCCCTGAAGTAGGCTTCGTGGCGGAGGGAGCGGGGCTCCCTCCGCCGTCTTTCGGTTGCCCAGCCCGCGCCGGCGGTACTATGAGTGCTCGCGCCGATGTCGACCTCGCCCCCTGATGGCCGAGAGAGCGCGGCCTCCGAGGTTCCGGCGGCATCGTTTCTCTTCAGTGTCGACCTCGAAGACGTCCGGAGCCTCGTGCCGAACGGCATGCGGTATGCGGAGCGGGTCCCGCACAACGTCGACGCGTATCTGCGGTTTCTGGCACGTCACGAATGTCGCGCGACGTTCTTCACCGTGGGGGACGTCGCCCGCCGCTACCCCGACTTGATCGCACGCATCGCGGCGGAGGGGCACGAGCTCGGTTGCCACACGAGCGACCACACGCCGCTCGAGCGGCTCGGGCCCGACGGGCTTCGCGCCGATCTCGAGCGCAACGTCGCCGATCTGGAGAGGGCGGGCGCGCGCGACATCAAGGGGTTTCGAGCCCCGATCTTCTCTCTCACCGACCGTACCGCGTGGGCGTACGAGGTCTTGCGCGATCTGGGATTCTCGTACTCGAGCTCGGTCCTCCCCCACGCGAATCCCATGTACGGCTGGGATGGCTTCGGCACGCGATGCGTGCGGACGCCGTCCGGCGTGTGGGAGATCCCGCTCTCGGTGTCCGGTGTCGTGGGGCGCAAGCTCCCGTTCGCGGGAGGAGTGTACTTTCGGGTTCTGCCGGCGATCTTCGTTCGGCGTCTGATTCGGCGCCAACGGATGGCTGGACGGCCCGTGGTCGGGTACTTTCACCCGTACGACCTCGACACCGAGCAGGAACGCTTCATGCACCCGGAGTTGGGGGACAGCCGGATCCTGAACTCGCTCATGTACCTGAACCGCAGCCGCGTGCTCCGCCGCCTCGACGCCGTCGTCGCCGGCGGTGCGACGATCGTTCGCTACGACGCGTACGTCCGAGAGGTCCTGGAGCGCGCCCGTGGCGGGTGATCTCCACGACCGGGCACTGGGCTTCGGGGACGACGAGGTCGAGGCCGTCTCCCGATTGCTCCTGTCGGTGTTCGGCGAGTCGATGCACATGGACTCGACGTACGTCGATTGGTGCTATCGACGGAATCCCGTCGGGACGGCCGTGGGACGGA
This sequence comes from bacterium, assembly GCA_030430245.1. Classification (GTDB taxonomy): domain Bacteria; phylum Desulfobacterota; class Binatia; order UBA12015; family UBA12015; genus VGTG01. The sequence continues at coordinate 3,815 of JAUIFY010000366.1, forward strand.
ACGCCTGGGACGGTGAGCGGCTGGCGGCCCACTACGTGACGATTCCAGTGCGAGCGCGCCTGTTCGGCGAAGAGGCGCGCGGTGTGCTGTCGCTGCACACGGCGACGCACCCCGACTACCAGGGGCGCGGGCTCTTCACGCGCCTCGCGGAGGCGACGTATCGCGACGCTCGCGAGGCTGGCTACGACTTCGTCGTGGGCGTCGCCAACGCGTCCAGCACGCCGGGATTTCTCCGCAAGCTCGACTTCCAGCTCGTCGCGCCTCTCGACGTCCGGATCGGTCTGGGCGCTCCAGCGCCGGGTCGTTCCGACCCGGACGCGGCGTTCGAGCGGGTCTGGAGTGAGTCCGAGCTCGGGTGGCGTCTCGCCTGTCCCGCGCGGGAGTACCGGCGAACCGCCGGCGCCGGGGGCGTGACGGTCTACGCGCCGACCGACCGATACGGCATCTGGGTGGAGGTCGCGAGCCGTCCGGCCGCCGAGTGCCGGCCGGGAAGCCCGCTGGCGAAGCTGGAGCCTCTCGGTCTGCGCAATCCCCTTCGCCTTTGGATGGGATTGGACCGGACACGGGAGTGGACCGGGCAACCGTGGATCCGGCTCCCGGACGCGGCCAAGCCGTCCCCGCTGAACTTGATCTACCGCGACTTGAAGCAGCCGGGGCGAACTCTCGATCCCGCGCGGGTCCGGTTCGCGGCGATCGACTTCGACGCGTATTGAACGAAGCCGACCACCGCAATGGGCCGAGGCCTACCCGAGACGCTCGATCAGGGTGGCGTTCGCCAGACCGCCGCCCTCGCACATCGTCTGGAGGCCGAGGGTTCCGCCGGTGCGCTCCAGCTCGTGCAGGAGGGTCGTCATCAGCTTCGCGCCGGTGCAGCCCAGGGGATGACCGAGGGCCATCGCACCGCCGTTGACGTTCAGCTTGGCGTGATCGGCGCCGACCCCGCGTTCCCAGGCGAGGGGAACGGAGGCGAAGGCCTCGTTGACTTCGTAGAGGTCGATGTCCCCGATCGCGGTCCCGCTCTTCTGGAGCAGCTTCTCCGTGGCCGGGATGGGCGCGCCGAGCATCACCACGGGGTCGGCGCCGGCCAGCGCCATCGCCTTGATGCGGGCGCGCGCCTTCGCGCCGATGCGCGCCAGTCCGTCCTCGTTGCAGATGAGGAGTGCAGCGGCTCCGTCCGAGATCTGGCTCGACGTACCGGCCGTCAGCAGGCCGGCGTCGGAGAGCGTCTTCAGCGACGACATCGTCTCGATGTTGGCGTCGTATCGGATGCCCTCGTCCTTGGAGAAGAGCACCGTCTCGCCCTCCTCGTTCGTCACTTCGACCGGCATGATCTCGCGGTCGAAGCGGCCCTCCTGCGTCGCACGAGCCGCCTTCTGGTGGCTCTCGA
>JAUIFY010000367.1 GCA_030430245.1 bacterium
ACGTCCCCGCCATCGCATCGCGTTTACCAGTGAGGCCCACCTCGTCAAGGCACTCACCGATCCGCTGGCGGCGCTCCGCGCGCGACAGCCCGTACGCCGAGGCAAAGAGATCCAGGAACTCCCAGCAGCGCAGGTCGCCGTACACCGGGGCAAGATCAGGCATGTACCCGATCAGCCGACGGGCCTCCTCGGGGTAACGGCGAATCAGGTTGTGGCTCTCGGCGTCGCGGCCGAGCCTCGTCAGGGCCGGCTTCGAACGCCCCTGGTCGCCGGTCTCGCGGAGGTACTTGAAGCGAGCATCGCGCACCGCGTCCGGCTCCGAGCCGACCGTCGGGAAGTAGTAGAGGAAGGAGTGCGGGCTCGGAGCGCCGGCCTCCCAGATCCCGCGCACGTTTCGCCCATCGATCACCCGATCCGTCGGCAGAGCGATCCCGGCCAGACCGAGGAGGGTCGGAAAAAGGTCGATGTTCATCGCCATCGCGTCCGTCGTCTGCCCCGGTGGAATGTGCCCGGGCCAGCGCGCGATGAAGGGAACCCTCTGGCCCCCCTCGTACGTCTCTCCCTTGCGGCCACGGAGGAAGCCCGGGCTCCCTCCGTAGTCGGCGCCGTTGTCGCTCGTCACGACGACGAGCGTGTCCTCGGCGAGGCCGAGGCGGTCGATGGCGTCGACGATGGCTCCCGTGCTCCGATCCAGATCCTCCACCACGTCGCCGTAGATCCCGCCGTCCGACTCGCCCGCGTGCTCCGGGTCGGCGAAGTGCGGCACGTGCGGGAACGTGTGCGCCAGATACAGGAAGAACGGCTCGTCGCGGTGCTGCTCGATGAACCGAATGGCCTCGTCGGTGTAGAGGCGCGTGAGCTTCGATTGATCCACCTCGCCGGGTTCCTCGAGCACGACGTCCTCGTCGCGGAACGCGCCGAGGCCGTTCTCGACGACGCGCGTGTCCTCGATCTCGATCTCCGCGTTCCGGTACACGTGCAACGGCGTCATGTCGTTGCTCCAGTGGACCCCGAAGTACGAGTCGAACCCGAAGTCGTTCGGCCAATGGCCCGGCAACGCTCCGAGATGCCACTTGCCGATCATGCCCGTCGCGTAACCGGCGGCCCCCAACGCTTCGGCGACCGTGATCTCGTCGGCGGGAAGCTCGTTCGAGTACCCGGCCATCCGGCGCAGCGTTCCGATGGGCATCTCGTCGGGGAAGAAGACGTGCGTGTGTGTGAGCGAACGCACGGGGTAACGACCCGTCAGCAGCGCAGCCCGGGAGGGCGTGCAGACCGGCGAGGCCGCGTAGAAATCCGTCATCCGGACCCCCTCGTCCGCCAGCCGATCGATCCGCGGTGTATCGATCAGCCGATTGCCGTAGCTCGAGAGATCGCCGTAGCCGAGATCGTCGAAGAAGATCACGACGAAGTTCGGGGACTCGCCCACCCGCAGAGGCTGGATCGAATCGAGGTACGCCTCCTTCTCGGCGCCGTGCTCGTCGGCGGGGGCGGACGGCGCCAGCTTCACCTGCACCCAGCGCCCGAACACGACGAGCACTGCCGCCAGCCAGACCGCGAGCACCAGCCAACCGACGCCGAGCGCCACCTTCCCGAGGAGCCGCATCCGCCGGTGTTACAGGAACGTGACGGCCGGGGAAACGGGTGCGGGCCACGCGCCCCGACGGCGCCGAATGCCGCGTTTCGCGACACCGAGGACCTCCGACCCGACGACCCCATCGGGCGATGCGACACCCAGCCCCGCCCTGCGTCCTCGGCGGCGCGCCGGACGTCGACGTCGACTCCGGCTCCGCGCGAGCCACCCCCTCCCGAGGCCGGGCCCGACACCCCGAGGACGCGTCCTTTCGGGTAGAATCACCCGGTCGTTCGTACACTTTCGGAGCGACCCGGGCCGCGACTTCGGCTAGACTGCCAGGGCTCCCGTTCGACGTTCGGCACCATGGCTTCGACATTCTGGATCGACACGACGCGCAAACGCTTGTGGAACGAGAGCGGCGAAGTGCCGCTCGCACCAAAGCCCTTCGCCCTGCTCTGCGCGTTCGTGGAGCGCCCGGGAGAGATCCTCGCCCGTCGCGAGCTCGAGCAGCTCGTCTGGCCGGACGTTCGCGTGACCGACGGCGTTCTGCGCTACACGATCCGCCAGCTCCGCCAGACGCTGAACGACGACACGGACGCCCCCGGCTTCATCGAGACCGTGCCGCGGCGCGGATGGCAGTGGATCGCCCGCGTCGAGTCCGGGGATCAGCCCGGCGCGAAGCGCATCGTTCCCGCCGGACTGCCGGACGCGACGGCGCGGGTCGGCGCCGACCACCCGTCCAACCGGATCGCGGGCCGCGAAGAGGAGCTGAACCGCCTCAGCGAGGCACTCGAGCACGCTCGCGCCGGCGATGCCCGGCTCGTGGTGCTGATCGGTGAAGCGGGCATCGGCAAGACGACCCTGCTCCACGAGTTCCTGCGCCGCTCGGCCCGACGATCCGATCTTCTCGTTACGACCGGCGAATGCGTCGAGCACTACGGAAGCGAGGAGCCTTGGGTTCCGGTCGTCGAAGCGCTCGAACGCCTCGTTCCGGTGCTCGGAGATTCCCAAGCGACCGAGCTCCTGCGACGCTACGCGCCGTCGTGGCTCGCGATGCTCCCCGGCCTCGCCGCCGCCGACGAGAGTGAGCGCCTCGCCCCGTCCACCATCGGCACGACTGCCACGCGCATGCTCCGACAGTTCAGTCGCTTCGTCGAGAAGATCACCGAGGAGCGAACCCTGGTCCTGGCGCTCGACGACGTGCACTGGAGCGACACCGCGTCCCTCGAGCTGGTCGCCCATCTACTCCACCGCCCCCGCCCGCAGCGCGTGCTCGTGGTCGCGACGCTGCGCCCCGCCGAGGTCGCCGCGCGCCCGGGGCCCCTTCCGGCCATCCGACGCGACCTCGAGATCCGTGGGTGGTCCGAGGAGGTCACGCTCGAGGGCCTGAGCCGTGATGCCGTCGGGACGTACCTCGAGCGACGGCTCGGCGTCTCGGACGCGTCGGCCGAGACCTCGCGCGTCGCCGAGTTCGTGCAGAGGTGGACGGAAGGGAACCCGCTGTTCGTCGTGAGCGTGATCGATCAGCTGATCGGACGCGGCGCACTTCGGCACGACGACGCGGAGGTGTACTTCGAGCCTCCCACGCGCGGGATCGACGCTCCCCGCACGATCCGCCGCCTGATCGAGGACGAGCTCGATCGCGTGAGCCCGCAGCAACGCGCCATTCTCGAGACGTCGAGCCTGGCCGGAATGGAGTTCTCGGCGGCCACGATCGCCGCGGGGACCGAATGCACGGTCGAGGAGGTCGAGACGTACTGCGAGGAGCTGATCCGGACCGGCCGATTCCTGCGCCCGACGGGCGAGGACCGCTGGCCGGACGGCACGATCGCGTCGCGCTACCGCTTCGGACACGCGCTTTATCGCGAGATCCTCTCCGATTCCCTTCCGGCCGCAAAGCGGGCTCGCCTGCACCGCGACATCGGCCGCCGACGCGAGGAGGCGTGGTCGGGACAGACCGGACCGATCGCCGCAGAGCTCGCGCATCACTTCGAGCAGGCCGGCGACCTCCCCCGCGCACTCGAATACTTCGCGCAGGCCGGCGACGGCGCCGCCCGCCGGTACGCCAACCGCGAAGCGGCGGCGTACCTGAAGAAGGCGCTCCGCCTGCTCGCCGCGCAGCCGGAGTCGGCCGATCGGAATACGACCGAGCTCGTCCTCCGATTGGCCGTGAGCGTGCCGCTGGCCGCCACCGAAGGCTACGCCTCCCCCGATCTCGCGGCGAACCTCGAGCGACTCCAGGCACTCACCGATCCGACCAGCGACTCCGAGGGCCTTCTGCCCGTCCTTCTCTCCGTGTGGTCGCTGCACGTCGTCCGAGCCGACCTCGCCGCCGCGACGCAGATCGGCGACCGACTCGTCGCCATCGCGAGAAACGCGGTACTGCCGGTCTCGCGGCTCCAGGCCCACCGCGTGGTCGGCCACACGTGCTTCTATCGGGGTGAGCTCGCGCGGGCCCGCGAACATCTCGACGCCGCGTTTCGCGACTACGACGTGTCGTCCCACGAGCCACTCGACTACTCCTTCGGCGACGATCCAGTCGTCCTGGCGCTCGCATACTCGGCCTGGCTCGCGTGGTACGTCGGCGAGGAGGACCCGGCCGTCGACTTCGCGCGCCGGGCCGTCGAGACGAGCCGCCGGCTCGAGCACCCGCCGAGTCATGCGCTCGCGCTCGCCTACGCGGCCGTTCTCCATCAGCTCCGGAATGATCCCGAGCGAGCCCGCAGGAACGCCGAGGCCCTCCACGTCCTCGCCGACGAGGAGGGCATGCCTCTTTGGAGGAGCCTCGGACGCATCGTGCGAGGCTGGGCGTGGTCGACGGATGGTCGCGACGAAGCGGGGCTGGACGAGCTCCTCGCCGGGCTTTCGGAGTGGGAGGCCACCGGGTCCGATCTCGGACGACCACACTTTCTCGGCCTCGCTGCGGAGGCGCTCGCACGACTCGGCCGAACCGACGAGGCCCTGGCCCTGCTCGACACGGCGGAAGAAATCGTAGAGCGAACGGACCAGCGCGTCTTCGAGCCCGAGTGCAGCGTCCTCCGCGGCGAGATCCTGCACGCCGGCGGACGTCCCGGCGCGAAGCGCTGCCTGCGAACGGCCGCGCGTGCGGCCCGGCTCCAAGGCGCGCGAGCCGTCGAAGCGCGCGCCGAGGCGTCGCTCCGGGCCATCGAGGACTGACGGTCGGCGCCGACCGCGCGGCTCTCGCGCTCCGCACCCCACGGACGCGACCGGCCGTCGCCGCGGTAGACGCTCTCCGCCGCGCTCGGTAGGGTCCGGGCTGCGATGATCCTTCTGCGACTCCACCTTCGGGCGTCTTCCGCGATCGTGCTCGCCCTGGCCGCGTCGGCGTGTGGAGGTTCGAACACGTACGAGGCTCCCCCGCCGCCTCCGGTCACGATCGCGAAGCCGCAGGTCCAGGAGATCACCGACTACCTGGAGTTCACCGGAACGACGGTCGCTTCGGGACAGGCCGAGGTGCGCGCCCGCGTGTCGGGCGTGCTGATCCTTCAGCTCTCCGACAGCACCAACGCGGACACGTGGCATGTCATCCTC
>JAUIFY010000041.1 GCA_030430245.1 bacterium
ATCTCGCGATGCTGGCCATCGCGGCGCTGGGTGCCGCGTGGCTCGCGCTCGTCGCGCGTCAGCCGCCCGACGCGGACGCGACCGCGAAGGCATCCGGACCGTCGAGCCCGGGAATGCCCAGCCGCTGAATGCGCCGCGCGACCGCACCGTCGCCTTCCTCGTAGCGCGGCAGGCTCCCCTCCTCCTTCCAGAGGCGGTACGCGAGCGCGGCCGAGAGGACACGGATCGGATAGTCGCGGGGGAGCTCCTGGAGATAGGGCTGCGCCTGCGCGAAGTTCTGGGCGCCGTACTCGTCGACGATGAAGCGGAGACCGCCGTTGTAGGGGCCGATGTTGTACGCGAGCAGCGTCAGCAGAAGGTCTCCGCTCATCTGCTCGGCGTACATCGCGAGCGTCGCCGCGCCGAGGAAGGCGTTGTGACGTTGGTTCACGGCGTCGAGCTCGCTCACGCCGAGTGCCTTCTTCGCCGCGGCGCGGGCGGCCTTCGGGACGGACGTGATCTGGAACAAGCCCCTCCCACCGTCCCGGCTCGGTCGGGGATGGAAGCTCGACTCGGTCGCGGCCATGCCCATCAGGATCTCGTGCGAGAGGCCGAACGCCGCGGCGGCCTCGGCGACCGTCGGGTCGAAGACCCGGGAGCGCTCGAGGATGGTCCGTTGCTCCGCGAGGTCCATCCGGCGATACGCGGCGTAGACCTGATGGCGAACGACGCGCATCTGCGTCGCCCTCTCGCTGTCGAGCAGGCGATCGAGCGTGTGCACGACGTGCGCGGGAGGAGACACGTACACGCCGACGCCGACGCCGGCGACGACGGCCGCATTCAGCACGTGCCTCCAGCCCGGCGTCGCTCGTCGCCGCGCGCGCTCGACCAGCATCAACACGAGTACGCTCGCGAGCGCGGCGCCGACCAGAGCGGCGACGAGCCAGAGCGGGCTCGTGAGACCGCCCATCTCACCGAGAACGCCGAGGCAGGCGACGGCCACCACGGCGGCACCGAGCACGAGCTCGAAGCCGCGGTACGTCCAGGGGGTCTGCGGCTTCTTCTTCCGACGCTTGCGCCGCTTGGGCGCAGGACGGGCCCGCGTCTTCGAACGCGAGGCCGTGACGCTCGCTCGCTTCGCCGTCACCCCACCACCCACGATCCAGCCTCCACGTGCGTCGTACCCCGCGCCCCGCGGGGTGGGCAAGGGCTACACCGCGCGTCCGCCGTCGGGGCCGAACAGCGCGACGAAGTTCGCACCGATCCGGGCCGCGACGTCGTCGGGCGTCGTCTCCCAGAGCTCGGCCGCGTAGGCCGCGGTGGCGGCCACGTTGGCGGGCTCGTTGGTCTTGCCGCGGTCGGGGCCGAGGTAGGGACAGTCGGTCTCGAGGAGCAGCCGCTCGCGGGGCAGCGTCTCGAGCATGCGCGTGAAGCTCTCCGATCGTCGCGCGTTCGCCGGGATCGAGACGTAGTGCCCGTGATCGGCGATCTGGCGGGCGAGCTTCACCTTACCGCCGAAGCAGTGCCAGTTGACGCGGCTCGCGCGCATCTCCTTCAACACATCGAACGCACGGCGCTCACGCTTGCGCGTGTGGATCACGATCGGCTTGTTCGCGTCGAGCGCGATCTGGACGAGCTCGCAGAACACGCGCTCCTGCTTCTCCCACAGCGCCTCCGGGACCCAATGCCCATCGAGGCCGATCTCGCCGACCGCGATCGCGTCCCCGACGTTGTCGCGCACCCAGGCGACGCCTTCTTCGGCCGAGCACTCGTGCCCCTCTCGCGGATACTCGACACCGAGCTCGCGCATCTCGGGCAAGACGACGTCGACCGGATAGAACCCGAACGCCGGCTTCACGAGCGGGTCGCGCCGGGCCAGCTCGCGCACCGCCTGGTTGTCGGTCGGGTTCAGCCCGTTCGCGACGATCGCGCCGACCCCCGCCTCCCGCGCCCGGCGGAGAACGTCGGCCTCCCGTTCGGCGAGCCGCGGATGGGTGAGGTGCGCGTGGACGTCGACGAGGGCCATGTACCGCGTTCGTACCCGGCCGGCCGACGCGCCGCCAGCGTGTCCGCGCGAGCTTGACTCCCCTCCGGCCCGTCGCGATGCTCGCGCCCCATGGCGATCCACTACGAGAAGCACGGCCACGTCGTCACCATCACCATCGACCGGCCCGAAGCGCGCAACTCCCTCGACCTCGACCACTTCGGCCAGATCGCCGACGGCTGGATCCGCTTCCGCGACGACGAGGACGCGTTCGTGGCGATCCTGACGGGAGTCGACGACGTCTACTGCGTGGGCGCCGACCTGAAAAAGTTCATCGCGCAGGTGACGGAGCGGGCGAAGGCCCTGCGCGACGGCGACTCGAAGCGAATCGAAGAGGGTGAGAGCTACAGCTTCTCGGACAGCCTCGTCGCGGTGCTCCGCGACGGCGCCGAGACCCGCGACGGAAAGAGGTTCGAGCTCTACAAGCCGGTGATCGCGGCGGTCAACGGGATCTGCGCGGCCGGCGGCCTCGAGATGATGTGGAACACCGACCTGCGCGTCATCGCCGACGACACGTTCATCCAGCTCTCCGAGCCGCGCCGCGGCCTCTTCCCGGGCGGCGGCTCGACGGTGCACAGCGTCCGTCAGCTCAGCTGGTGCAACGCGATGGAGGTGTTGCTCCTCGCCGAGCGGATCGAGCCGCGGCGCGCCCTCGAGATGGGCCTCGTGAACGCCGTCGTTCCGCGAGATCAGGTCATGACGAAGGCCCGCGAGTGGGCCGACACCATCTGCAAGAACGGGCCACTCGCCGTCCGTGCCTGCAAGGAGTCGGCGAAGAAGAGCACGATGGTCGATCTGATGACGGCGCTCGCCACGGAGTCGACGTACTCGACGATGGTGTTCTCGAGCGAGGATGCGAAGGAAGGCGTCGCCGCGTTCCGGGAAAAGCGCGCCCCCGTCTGGAAGGGACGCTGACCGCCCCCGCTACCCGACCTTCGCGACGAACGCCGCGACCTCGTCCGCGATCTCGTCCTGGACCTCGTCGTCCGTTCGCCCGGACCGCTTGAGGACGTGGAACGAATGGTCGCCGCCCTCGACGACGTGCAGGTGCGCGCGGGGCGCGAGCTCCTCGCAGACCACCCGCATCGACCCGAGGTCGGCGAGCGAGTCGCGGGTTCCCTGGAGGAAGCACATCGGGACCCCCACGGCGCGGAGGTGATCGGCCCGCTCGATCCCCGACTTGCCGGCCGCGTGGAGGGGGAATCCGAGGAAGACGATGCCACGCACGCCGTCGAGCGCTTCGTCCGAGGCCGCGAGCGAGGTCATGCGCCCGCCCATCGACTTGCCGCCCGCGAACACGGGGAGGTTCCGGGCGGTCGTCACCCCGCGGGCGACCGCCGCGCGGACGGTCGCGAGCAGCACCCGTCGCGAATCCGGCCGACGGCTTCCCTTCTCCATGTACGGAAACTGGTATCGCAGCGTCGCGACGCGCCGCTCCGCGAGCCGCGGCACGAGCGCCTCCAGGAAGGCGTGACGCATCCCCGCCCCCGCGCCGTGCGCAAGAACGTAGAGCGCCGTGGCGCCTCTCGGCCGCTCCAGGATTCCCGAGACCTCGCCGATGGCGTCGTCGACGAAGATCCGCACGTCCTTCGTGGGCATGGTGCCCGTTCTCTACCCCGCTCGCGCCCCGGGCGGAAGTTTCCACGCGCGGGGACGACCCTCCACCGCGACGCCCGCCGGTGGTACGGGACCCGCCATGCGTCTCTACGACTACCTCCCGTCCGGAAACGGCTACAAGGTGCGCCTCCTCCTCACTCACCTCGGGATTCCTTTCGAGCGGGTCGAGCTCGACATCGTCGCCGGCGCCACCCGCACGCCCGAGTACCTCGCGATCAATCCGAACGGCCGGATTCCGGTCCTCGAGACCGACGAGGGCATCCATCTCGCCGAATCGAACGCGATCCTCTTCTTTCTCGCCGACGGCACGCCGTTCCTGCCGGCCCGAAGCCTCGACCGCGCCCGGGTGCTCCAGTGGATGTTCTTCGAGCAGTACAACCACGAGCCCAACATCGCGACGTCGCGCCACTGGATCCAGCACCTCGAGCTCACCGACGAGCGCCGGGCCCGTCTCGAGGAGAAGCACGAGCTGGGCCACGACGCGCTCCGGGTGATGGAGGCCCACCTCTCGAGCAACGAGTTCTTCGTGGCTCGGCGTTACACGATCGCCGACATCGCGCTCTTCGCCTACACTCACGTCGCCCCGGAGGGCGGCTTCGATCTCGCACCCTACCCGGCGATCCGCGCGTGGATCGAACGCGTCGCCTCCCAACCCCGCCACATCCCGATCACCGAAGGCTGAGGCTACTTGGGAGGAACCGTTCGTAGGTAGGCCGCGATGTCCTGCAGGTCGCTCTCGGGAGCATCGACGTAGCCGGGACCGCCGGCGATGCCGTCGATCACCTCGGCCATCTTCCCCTGCACGTTGTCCATGTCCGGAAGCATGCCGTCCTGCAGAAGCGCGACCATGTCGAACTCGTCCCAATCGCCGACGCCGTCCTCGCTCGGCGTGACGTTGGGAACCTCGCCGAGCGGACCGTCCGCCATTCCGGCGAGGGCCATGGCGTGGTCGGGCTCGCCGAAGACGCCGCGCGGCGTGTGGCAGTCACCGCAGATGGAGACGTGCTCGACGAGATACCGGCCCCGCTCGACACCGGAGTCCGGCGCGACCCCGGGCGGCGTCACCGAAGGAGCGAACAGCAGACGCCAGAACCGGAACGCCGTACGCGGCAGCGGCAGGCCCACCTCGTGCGGTCGATTCTTCGTCTCTGCGGGCGGGAGCGTACGAAGCCAGGCGATCAGATCCACGACGTCCCGGTCCGCCATCCCGGCGTAGAGGTGATAGGGCATGACGGGAGACTCGACCGAGCCGTCGGCCAGGACGCCGCGGCGCAGCGCGCCCTCGATCTCGTCGTCGGTCCACGCCCCGATTCCGGCGTCCGGGTCGCCGGTGATGTTGGTCGAGTAGAAGACGCCGAACGGCGTTTCGATCTCGACCCCGCCGGCCCCCACCGGCCCGTGTTCGGGCGTATGGCAGCCGCAGCCGCCCGCGAGCGCAGCGACCGCCCGTCCGCGCTCGGCGTCGCCGTCGGACGGGAGCTGCCGAGGCGGAGCGGTACAGGCGACGACCAGCAGGGCGGCGAGGGCGAGGACCGGGATCGCAAGCGGGTTCACGACCGCGCAAGGTACCCGAAAACCGTCCGTTGCGCGCGGTTCGGGCTCGGATAGAGTCCCTGACCATGGGATTCGAAGCAGTGATTCTCGTCGGCCACGGCGGTGTCCCGAGCGACGCGCCGGGGGACCTCGTCTCCGAGCTGAAGGGTCTCGAGGCGGCGCGACGCGCGCGCGGAATTCCCGAGATGGGAGAGCGCGAGGCCGAGCTCGACCGCACGATCCGCGAATGGCCCCGCACGAAGGAGACCGATCCGTACAAGTGGGGCCTCGAGTCGGTGCTCGAAGAGCTCCGCCCGAGACTCGGCGACCGCCGCGTCGTCGAAGCGTACAACGAGTTCTGCGCGCCGAGCGTGGAGGACGCCATCGCCTCGCTCGTCGAGGAGGGCGCGAGCCGCATCATCCTCGTCACCACGATGTTCACCCGCGGCGGCTCGCACGCCGAGTTCGAAATCCCCGAGCTGGTCGAGTACGCGAACAAGCAGTATCCCGATGTGGAGATCGAGTACGTCTGGCCCTTCGACCTGACGCGCGTCGCCGACTTCCTGGCGTCGCACGTCCCTCCACCCACCGGCTCCTCGTAGAGCCCGACCCCCGAGAGGTCCCTCATGAAGCAACGCGGCGTCAACCGAGTCACGATGGCGGTGTGGGACCTCGAAAAAGGGAAGCGCTTCTACGAGGAGGTTCTCGGCGCCGAGTTCCACCCGGTGAACGACGCCGAGGCGGAGGCGTTCGGCGTCCGTTGCGCGATCGCGTGGAACGCGGGCATCGAGCTCGTCTCACCGATCGCGGGACGCGACTCCCACATCCGGACGTTCCTCGAGAAGCGGGGCGAGGGCCTCGCCGGCGTCATCTTCGCCGTCGAAGACGTGGACGCGACGCGCGACGCGGCGGTCGCCGCGAACATCCCGGTGGTCGCCGACCTCGACTATTCGCAGGCGCAGATCGACGAGCACCTCCAGGGACGCTTCACGAAGTACAAGGAGTACTTCTTCGGCGCGGGCATGCCGCTCGGCGGCGGCGTGGTCGTCGGCGAGTTCGTCGACGCGCCCCCGGACCCGGACGAGTAGCGGCCCGGCGCGTCGCGACACACCCACTCACCGCGAGGCCGCGCGAGCGCGCCCACCCCACCCAGACGCGACCACCTCGTCGTAGAGATCGATCGTCCGGCGCACCATGGAATCGAGGGTGTACTGCTCTGCGACCTGCCGCCGCGCCGCCCGGCTCATGGCGATCCGCCGCTCGGGCGCGCTCGCCAGCTCGATCAGGGCTCGCGCCAGTGCCGCCGCGTCCGCCGGCGGCACGAGGAGACCGGTCTCGCCCTCGCGGACGATCGCCGTCGGACCGCCCACGTCGCACGCCACACAGGGGCGGCCGTGCGCCATCGCCTCGAGATAGACGATGCCGAACGACTCGTAACGCGACGGGCCGACGAACACGTCGCAGGAAGCGTACAGCTCGTCGCGACGGCTGTCGTCCACGAGGCCGTGGAAGCGCACACGAGAGCGGTGCTCTCCGGAGAGCGCCGCACCGAGGCTCTCCGGAGACACCTGCCCGGGCGCTTCTCCCGCGATGTCGACGACGACCTCCGGACACGCGTCGAGGAGGTCCGGTAGAGCGGCCAGCAACGTGTCGATGCCCTTCCGTGGCTCGAGGCGCCCGAGGAAGAGGAAGCGCACGGCATACCCGTCCCGATACTCCGGCTCCGGAGGAAGCGGAGTACCGAACGGGATGGTGACGACCGGCACGTCCCCCGGCCGTGCACCGAAGCGCCGGGCGATCGTCTCGGCGATCGTGCCGGACGGGTCGATCACCGCACTCGCCGACTTCAGGAGCGACCATTCGAGCTCGGCGGCCAGCTCGAGGTCCTTCGTGAGCTCCCAGCCCTGCATCTCGGCCGCGAGCGCGATCGGCGTGTTGAGCCGGAGAACCAGCGGGACCTCTCGAGCCAGAGCCGGCGCGTACCCCTCGGCGTCCCAGATGGGGCTCTCGACGATGTGCACCCCTTCGGTCCGCACGAGCGACGACACGACCTGGCTCACTCCGAGACTTCGCGCGACGTTCTTCCGCGTCACGCGATGTCGCAGAGGGATCCCCGCCGGAGCCTCCGCGGGTGGCACCCGGTACACCTCGACGCCGTCGCGCCAGTCCGTCGCCGCGCGTCCACCTGCCGCGATCACCGACACACGGTGTCCCGCCTCGACGAGACCGCGCGCGAGCTGCTCGGTGTAGACCCCGATCCCACCGCATGCGTCGGGCGGATACTGCTGGCTCACGAGGGCGACGTGGAGTGATTCCCGTCCGTACCGAAGCCCGCGCCGCTCGTACGCCCGCCATGCGGGGGGCCGGGCGGCGACGCGGGAGGCGAGATCGCGGCGCGGAAGGACCCGGAAGCCCTTGCGGTACCCCTGAACCACACCGCGGAACCAGCCGGCCATGCCACGCGCCGCTTGAGCGAACGAGATGTGACGACGCGCCAGCCAGCGGAGGATCCGCAGGACGTGCTTCCCCGCGTCCGGTAGCGGCCCGAGGAGCCTCCAGGGCCGGCGCTTCCAGCCGCTCACGCAGAACGCGTAGTAGATCGAGTTCTTGACGATGACGGTGAAGTCGAACTCGAACTCGCTCTTGCGCACCGTTCCGGGCTCGAATCCGTGCCAGACGAGCGCCCTCGGGCGATGCTCGACCCGGTAGCCGGCTTGGATGATGCGAGCGCACAGATCGGCTTCGTCGTGGTAGTACTCGTAGTTCTCGTCGAAGCCGCCCACCTCGTCGAGCGCCCGCCGACGGAAGCTCGAGTTCGTCCCCATGAGCGTGTTGTACCAAGGGCCGTCCGGGTCGTTGCGATCGTCCGGCTCGTCCTGGATCGCGATCACGCGCCCGTAGCGCGAGAGGATGCCGTTCGAGAACTGGAGATGGTCTCCACGCGGCCCGATGACGTCACCACCGGCCGCGCCGGTCATGGGATCGTCGTACGCCTCGACCAGAACGCGGAGCCAGGATCGCTCGGGGACCGCGTCGTCGTCGATGAACGCGACGATCTCTCCCGCGCTCTCGGCGATCCCGAGGTTGCGCGAGATCGACAGGTTGCGGGTCTCGTTGCGGACGCGCTTCACGTCGGAGAAGCGATCCAGCACTGCCGAGGTGTCGTCGGTGGAGGGGCCTTCGACCACCACCACTTCGAAGTCCGGATAGTCGAGACCGCGGAGCGCATCCAGACAGCGGCCGAGAACCCGCGCGCGGTTGTAGGTGCACACGACGATCGAAACACTCGGCATTCGCGGCGCGATCTCGCGCCGGGGAACGGATTCGACCCATTCGAGGATGCTACGAAGCGATTCTCGAACCGCGGGCCGTTCGAACCGCGGTCGTCGAGCGCGCTGCGCCGCGAGAACGGTCTCCCGCTCGGAGCCCAGCGCCGCGACGACTCCCCGGGCGATCTCCTCGGGCGAACGATCCGCCAGCAGGAGGCCCGCGCCTCCGAGCGTCCCCTCGATCGCACCGGCCGGCGCCGCGACGATCGGAACGTCGAAAGCCATGGCCTCGACGAGCGGAACGCAGAAGCCCTCGTGCTCACTGAGCTGGAGCAACACGTCGGCCGCCTCGTAGTGAGCGCGCAGCTCCGACACCGAAACCTCGCCGGTCATCACGACTCGGTCGGCCACCCCTTCCTCCTCGATCGCCGTGCGCAGCTCTCCGAGATAGGCATCGTACCCGGTCGTCTTGCCGACGAGCCGTAGCCGGATCGGCCGCCCCAGTCGCTCCTCGATCGCGCGAACCGCGCGCACCGCGTCGTGGATCCCCTTGTGGGGAGCGACGCGCGCAACCATGAGCACGAGGGGCGAATCGGCCTCCGAGCCCGGCCCCATCGTCGGCGCCGCCTCGACGTCGGCGATCCCCGACGTCTCCCACGCGATCGGATGGACCCGAACGTGCTCGAATCCGACGTCGTCGAGCGTCTCGGCGCTGAACGCCGACGCAGCGACCGCGAAGTCGAACAAGGCCGGCAAGTCCGGAATCTGCCCCACCGCCTTCTGGCAGAACTCGTACGTCTCCGGGATCCCTTCGAAGAAATGGGCCGGCGTGACGTTGTGGAACACGAGACCACGCTTCCCGTGGAACCGCGCGACGCGCGACAGGATGCGCGAGAAGCCTGCGTAGTGGAAGAGAACCAAGTCGCCGGCATCCGGCTGGAGCTGCGCCACCGGCCGACCGCGCGAGGCCACCGAGCGATGCGCGAACTCGTAGTAGATCTCGGTCGAATGGCCGAGCTCGCGGAGCATCCGATCCGTCTCGAGAAGGCACAACGAGACGGCATCCGCCCGATCGAGTGCGTTGATGACCTGGCAGATCTTCATCCGGCGCGGCGCTTGCGAATCTCGTGCAGGAGGCGTCGAGCCTTGTGCTCGAGCCAGCTCATGGTTCGAATCGCCGACGTCCCCGAGTGACGGGCGTAGTGATCGATCGACCGGAGGCGCGCGCCCGCCGTCTCGGGTGCCGGGGTCTCGGCCTGCGACGCGATCTCCGCGGCAACGATTCGCTCGAGGTCGTCTGCCCCGAACTCCGTCATCCGCGAACCGCGCTCGCCGTGCCCAGCGCGATTCGCGTCCCGTCGGCCTTGTCGACCCAGACCTCGCAGTGAACGCGCGTCTTGGTTCCCTCGGGGACCTCCTCCGACACGCGGCCGTGGGCCTCGACGCTCTCGTCGCACCACAGGACGTTCGTAAGCTTGAGCGCCATCTTGCCCCCGACGAGCCAGCCCTCGCCGAACGCGCGCTGCATGACCTCGGAGACGAAGCAGGTGGACATCATTCCCTGGACGACGATCTTCGGGAACCCGAGCTTCTCCGCCTCGACCGGATCGTTGTGGTAGTTGCGCTCCGGTCCGGAGAACATCCAGCAGCGACGCTGATCGACCGTCTTCGTGACCGGGTCGAGATCGGCGCCGGTCGCCGTGGGAAACGGCGGCCGCGGCGTCTTCTTCTTCGCCGTGTTCTCGTCGACGACGTAGCCACCCTCCTCGCCCCCCTTCTTCGGAGGCAGGAACGACTGGTGCGTGCGACCGCGGACGAGCAGGCGCCCGTCCTCCGCGTCGAAGAGATCGGTCTCGTTCAGGACGTAGTTCCGCCCGCGCTTGTCGAAGCGGTCGACGATCGTCGAGACCGAGCGGACGGTCGACCCG
Organism: bacterium; assembly: GCA_030430245.1. GTDB lineage: Bacteria > Desulfobacterota > Binatia > UBA12015 > UBA12015 > VGTG01. The sequence continues at coordinate 10,371 of JAUIFY010000041.1, forward strand.
ATGCGGATCGGCGAGAACAGCTCCCAATCCTGCTGCGCGTGGAGGTTCCCGAAGAGGTTCTGCAGGTACCAGTGCCCGAGCCACTTGTAGCACTCCGAGTGATGGAGGAGTGGGGGCGCGTACTCGGACTCGAGCAGGCTCGAGTCGTCGAGGGCGTCGGCGTAGAAGGCCGCCGCGTCGCGGCCCACCGCGTAGGTGCTGGAGCCACAGAAGCGCCCGACGTAGGCGGGCTCGCCGTACAGATTCATGCCGTCCCCATAGCATCTCGCGAGCGGGCGCGGCAGAAGCGCGGGTTCGTGCCGGAGCCCCGACGAATCGTCGACCATCATGCCGGCCTCGGCCGAAGGCGGAGGCGGCCCTTCCGCCGGGAGCCGACCGTGATAGGGTCCCGCGCTGGAAGGAGTCCCCGATGAAAGAGCTGCTCTACCGCCCCCTGACCGAAGTCCTGGACCGTCTCACGACGAAGGAGATCTCGCCCGTCGAGCTCATGCGCACGACGCTGGACCGCATCTACGAGACGCAGCCCTCGCTGAACGCGTTCTGTCAGATCGGGGACGACGAGGCTCTGCTCGCCGAGGCGAAGGCCGCCGAGGACCGGATCGGCCGGGGCGAAGCCCGCGCCCTCGAGGGCATCCCACTCGGCGTGAAGGAGCTCGAAGACGCCCTGGGCTTCCGCTCGACGCACGGCTCGGTGCCGTACAAGGACAACGTCCCCCAGCAGGACTCCGCCCAGGTCGAGCGCCTCAAGGCGGCCGGCGCGATCGTCGTCGGCAAGACGAACGCGCCGGAGTTCGGGTACACCGCCATCTCGAAGAACCTCTTGTTCGGCGTCAGCCGGAGCCCGTGGAACCCGGACGTGACGCCCGGCGGCTCGAGCGGGGGCTCGTCGGCCGCGATCGCGGGCGGGGTCGTCCCGCTCGCCACCGCGAGCGACGGCGGCGGCTCGGTGCGCATCCCGGCGTCGTTCACCGGATGCTTCGGCCTCAAGGTCAGCTTCGGGCGCATTCCACACGGCCCCGACGACCTGTGGGTGATGGACGACACGGCCGTACACGGACCGCTCACCCGGACGGTGGAGGACGCGGCGATTCACCTCGACGCGGTAGTGGGCGCGCATCCGTGCGACCCCCAATCGCTGCCGCACCCGGGCCTCTCCTACCGGGAGGTCCTGAAGGACCTCCCGAGCAAGCTCAAGATCGCGTACTCGCCCGACCTCGGCTACGCCGTCGTGCAATCCGACGTCGCCGCGGCGGCGGCCGACGCGGCGCGCGCGTTCGAAGATCTCGGCCACTCGGTCGAGGAGATCACCAGCGGCCCGCCCGAGCCCGGCTTCGCCTGGGGCATCTCCGGCGCGTTCGAGCTCCTGGCTCGCCTGAGCCCACTCCTGCCCGAGCACGAAGCGGACTTCGGTCGCGGCTTCCTCACGGGCGTGAAGGCCGGCGCCAAGATGACGCCCGACGTCTGGCGGGACCTGCGGGACTTCCGCGAGAAGCTGAACCGCTGGTGCTGGCAGGTGTTCGACGAATACGACCTGCTGCTCACGCCGACGGTGCCCTTCGATGCACCACCCGCGCGGGGGCCGTTCCCGAGGGAGACGGAGGGCCGCAAGCAACCGTCCGCGACCGTGGGCAGCTTCACGATGCCGTTCAACATGTCGTGGCATCCCGCCGCGACCGTGCGTGCGGGACTCTCGAAGGCGGGGCTGCCCATCGGGCTGCAGATCGTGGGCCCCCGGCACCGAGACGACGTCGTCCTGCAGGCCTCGTGGGCCTACGAGCAGGCTCGCCCCTGGGCGAACGAGTGGCCGCAGATCTGACGCGGCCACGATCTCACGCGAACGTTACGGCCTCGTCGGCCGCCACCGTGAGCGTCGTCCCCGGGGCGGGCTCGGGGTAGCCGCCGGGCAGCGCCACCGTCACCCGCGCGTCCCCGATCGAGCCGACGACCTCGCGCTCGTGCCCGAGGTCGAGCACCCGGCGCACGGTGAGGTCGACCCGCACGGGCCCGTCCCCCACCCGAAGCCGCTTCGGATGGACGGCCATCGTCCCGGCGGGACTCGCGACCAGGATGTGCCCGAGCAGCTCGGCCACCTCGGGGTCCGGCGGACGACGCAGGACCTCGGCCATGCCGCCATCGGCCCGAACCTGCCCCGCGACCAACACGACGAGCCGGTCCGCGAGTCGGGATGCTTCCGCGAGATCGTGCGTCACCAGGATCGTCGTCTCCGTGAAGCGACCGAGGAGGTCCGGGAGGTCGTCGAGGAGACGCAATCGGGTCGCTCCGTCGAGCTGGGCGAGCGGCTCGTCGAGGAGAGTGAGCGGTGCGCGCAGCGCCAGCGTGCGCGCGAGGTTCACGCGCTGCCCTTCCCCGCCCGACAAGCGGCGGGCATCGGCGTCGAGCAGCGCGGTCGTACCCGTCGCGTCCGCGGCTTCTTCGATCCGGGCTTCCGCGTCGCGACCACGCACGCCCCGCAGGTCGAGCGCGAGCTCCAGGTTGCGGCGCACGCTCCCCGAAAAGAAGACGGCCTCCTGAAAGGCGTAGCCGACGCGACGCCGCGCCGTCTCGCCCGCGTCCCGCCCGCCGATCACGACGCGTCCTGCGGACGGCGTCTCGAGGCCACCGACGAGCCGGAGAAGCGTCGTCTTTCCCGCTCCGTTCGGACCGAACAGCGCCGTCACACGTCCGCCCGGAATCCCGAGGCGCGGAATGCGCAAGCGAAACCCGCGCTCCCGCGCGAGGTCGACCGCGTCGACCAGGACGTCCATCAGGTCGCCCGCGCCTGCTGCGACCGCGTGAGGAACAGATTCACGACGAACGCGATCGCGAGCAGAATCAGGCCCAGCGCGATCGCGCGCTCGGTCTGTCCCCGACTCGTCTCCGTGACGATCGCGGTCGTGAGGATTCGCGTCTGCCCCCGCAGGTTGCCGCCCACCATCATCGACGCTCCGACCTCGGAGATCACCGCCCCGAAACCGGCCATGACGGCGGCGAGAAGCCCCAACCGCGCCTCCCGCGCGAGAAGCCACAGCGTGCGCGCACGCGAGGCCCCGAGCGAGCGCAGCAGGTCGGGAAGTCCGGGCGGCAGGGCCTGGATCGAGGCGACGGTGAAGCCCATGACCATCGGCGTCGCGATGAAGAGCTGAGCGATCACCATCGCCCGGGTGGTGTAGATCAGCTCCATCGACCCGAAAGGTCCGTTGCGGACGAGCAGGAGCCACACGAACAGGCCGGCCACGACGGGTGGCATGCCCATCCCGGTATTGACGACGCCGAGCACCACCGTCCGGCCCGGGAAGCGCTTGCGCGCGAGCACGAAGCCGAGCGGCACTCCGATGGCCATCGCGAGCAGCGTCGCGAAGCCCGAGACCAGAAGCGTCCGGACGACGACCCCCTCGACCTCCGGGTCGCGATGGAGGAGGAGCTGAATCGCCTCGACGAACCCGCTGGCGAGCTCGGTCACCCGCCTCCTTTCGACGTCGGCACCACGTCCGGCACGAACAGGGAGCGCCCGAACTCCTCTCGCCGAAACTCGCCGATCCGCCGCTGGATCTCGGGCTCCGAGAAGAACGCGATCAGCTTTCGCGCCGGCTCGGCCTTCGCGCCGGCGTGCTTCTCCGGGTTCACGACGTACATGCTGTAGACGTTCATCAGAGGCGGCTCGCCTTCGAAGACGACCTCGAGGTCCAGCCGCTTGCGGAGCGCGAGGTACGTACCGCGATCGGAGAGCGTGTAGGACTGCCGCTCGCTCGCGATGTCGAGCGTCGCACCCATCCCCTGGCCCGTCTCCTCGAGGGTCGCGATCGTCCTCCGATCGATGCCGGCCATCTCCCAGAGCGCCCGCTCGCGCTTGTGGGTGCCCGAGTCGTCGCCCCGTGAGACGAAGCGACCGTGCTCGGCGATCGCGGCGAGGGAGGCCTCGAGCCGATCGACCCGCGCGCCCGCGGGATCGCCCGGAGGCCCGAGCAGGACGAAGTCGTTGTGCATGATGCGTCGCCCGTCGACGAGATCACCCGCCTCGACGAGCGGCTTCTCCGCGGTCGGCGCGTGGGTCAGCACGACGTCCGCCTGCCCCCTGGATGCCATGCGGAGCGCCGCCCCGGTTCCGACGGCGACGGCCTTCACGTCGATTCCGGTTCGCTCCTCGAACACCGGCAGCAGCTCGTCGAGAAGCCCGCTGTTGTCGGTGCTGGTGGTCGTGGCGAGGATGATGGACGTGCTCTCGGCGTGCGTCGCACCGCCCCACCCGACCAGCAGCACAGCGGCCAGGATCGCAATCCTTCCATGCATCGGTCGGCTGTCTAACGGCCGTCCCGCGGCACCACAACGACGCCGGGGGCGCGGTCGTTCCTTGACACCCCGGCCCCATTGGATCAATCGATTGATCCAACCGGGATACCGCCACACTCGAACGGCGCGGGAGTCCTTGCCCCCCTTCCCGGACGCTCATAGGAGACACCATGGTCAAGAGCCGTCGAAAACAGGCCCGCAAGAAGGCCCGCGCACGGCGGGACGGGGCGATCACCCGCCCGGCGAGCGCCGCGCGCCGGCGCACGCCGTCGGACGACCCGGTCACGGCCGAGATCATCCGCGGCGCGATGGAAACGGTCGCGTTCGAGATGGCGACGCACGTCTCACTCACCGCGACGACCCCGATCCTGAACCAGTCGAACGAGCGCAACGCGACGGTGCTCGACGCCCGGGGCTGTCTCGCGGCCCTGTCCGTCGGCATCCCGCAGTTCATGCTCTCGAGCACGCTGCCGGTGAAGTTCGCACTCGAGTTCTTCGGGGAAGGCGGGCTGAACGAAGGCGACGTGCTGCTGAGCAACGACCCCTACCACGGCGGTGGCCACCTGCCCGACTACAACATCTATGCGCCCGTCTTCCACGACGGGGAGATGGTTCTCATCGCGTCGATCCAGTGTCACCACGCCGACACGGGCGGCGGCGCACCGGGCGGATACAACGTCGACGCGCCCGACATCTGGGCAGAGGGCGTACGCTTCCCCGCGATCAAGATCTTCGACCGCGGCGAGGAGCGCAAGGACGTCACGTACATGCTGGCGACGAACAACCGCACGCCGACCTTCCTGGGTGATCTGCGCGCCCAGGTCGGCGCGGCGCAGCTCGGAGCGCGCCGCCTGAAGGAGGTCTGCGAGCGGCACGGGAACGCCACGGTGCGTGGCGCGGTCGACTACATGGTCGAGTACGCAAAGCGGCGCTTCCGGGCCGAGGTCGCGAGTTGGCCGGACGGGGTCTACGAGTCCGACACGTGGGTCGATCACGACCCGAAGGGCAACGAGGACATCCACGTCCATTGCAAGGTCACGATCGAGGGCCCGTCGATCACGGTCGACTTCACGGGCTCCGACGACCGTCCCGAGATCGAGGCGTACTCCACGTTCGGGAACACCCGGGGGTACGTCGTGGCCCAACTCGCGGCGATGATGCCCTCGGACATCCCGAAGAACGAGGGCTTCTTCGACTCGATCGACCTGATCGTGCCCGAGGGCTGCTGTCTGAATCCGCCGGAGGGCCGCTCGGTCGCGGCGGGCACACACCACCCGGGCACGGAGGTCGGCGAGGCCATTGCGAAAGCCCTCGCCCAGGTCGTCCCCGCGCGATGCTGTCCGCAGGTCTACAAGATGGGGATGCCCACCGTGATCTTCGGCACGAACCCGCGCACGGGAAAGACGTTCATCGACCACTCCGTCGACACGTTCGCGGCGTACTGCGGCGCGGTCCAGGGACAGGACGGCTGGGGCGCGATGAACGTGAGCTTCGGCAACCTCATCCGCGCGACCGCCGAGATCAACGAATCCATCTTCCCGGTCCGACAGCTCTGGCGCGACTACGAGACCGACAGCGGCGGCGCCGGGGAATTCCGCGGGGGATGCGGAAGCCTCTACCGCAAACAGATGCTCACCCCGTCGACCGTCTACACGTACGTCGTCGGCAAGAAGTACCCGATGCCGGGAATCGCCGGCGGCGACGACGGCGCCTCGAACAAGCTCCTCGTCCGCGTCGGCGGCGAGCACGTTTCCGAGGTCGGCGACCTCTCCGAGCGCGTCCTCCACGAGGCGGGCGAGTGCTACGAGTACTACTACGGCGGGGGAGGCGGCTGGGGTGATCCGCTCGACCGCCCCCCCGAGAAGGTGCTCGACGACGTCCTCGACGAGTACGTCTCGATCGAAGCGGCACGCGACCGCTACGGCGTCGTCCTGAAGGGCAAGCTCGAGAACCTCTCGTTGAAGATCGACGCCGCCGCGACGACCCGCCTCCGCAAGAATATGCGCTCGGCCACCCGTGCCGGGGCCCGGAAACCGACGACGACCGATGCGAAGGCTTCCTGAGGCGATGGCGCTCCGAAAGGTGAAGACGACGAAGCAGGGCGCGAACGCCGGCTACCGGATCGGAATCGACGTCGGGGGCACGTTCACCGACCTCGTTCTGGTGCGACCCGACCGGACGATCCATCTCGACAAGACCGCGACGACGCTGAAGGACCAGAGCGTGGGCGTGCTGACCGGGCTTCGCCGCCTCGCCAAGCACGAGGGGCTGTCCCTCAAGGTCCTTCTCGAACGGACCGAGCGCATCGTTCACGGAACGACGACGGCCGACAACACGATGATCCAGATGAACGGCGCCGTCACGGGACTCATCACGAGCGACGGACACCGGGACGAAATCGAGCTACGCCGGGGCTTCAAGGAGGACATCTGGGACCCGTCCGCACCGCCTCCCCCGGCGATCGCCCCGCGACGCCGCCGCATCGGAGTGCCCGAGCGCCTCGACTTCGAAGGCAAGGTCGTCGAGAAGCTCGACGAGGACGCCGTGCGTGCGGCGATGCGTCGCCTCAAGCTGCAGAAGATCAAGTCGCTCGCGGTCGTCTTCCTCTTCTCGTTCATCAACCCGAAGCACGAGCGCCGCGTCCGCGAGATCGCGAAGAAGGAGCTTCCGGGCGTCGACGTCTCGCTGTCGTGCGAAGTGATGCCACGGGCACCCGAGTTCGAGCGCACGTCGACGACGCTCGTGAACGCGTTCGTGGGCCCGAAGATCAAGAAATACCTCGGAAAGCTGGAAGCGAGCCTCCGCAAGAACGGCTACCGCAAGGATCTTCTGCTCATCCAATCCAACGGTGGTCTGATGACCGCCTCGTACGTCGCCGACAAGGCGGTGACCGTGCTGGGCTCGGGACCGGCGGGGGGAGTGATCGGCGCATGCAAGGTCGCAGCCGACGCGAAGGTCCGGGACTTCATCTCCGTCGACATGGGCGGAACGAGCTACGACGTCTGCCTCGTGCGCGGGGGCAAGCCGGAAGTGACGTCGTCGTGGAACTGGCACCACCGGTATCTGATCGGGCTTCCGATGGTGGACGTGCAATCCGTCGGTGCGGGCGGCGGGTCGATCGCGAGCGTCGTGGAGGGCGCGCTTCACGTCGGCCCCCAGAGCGCCGGCGCTCAGCCGGGGCCCATCTGCTACGGCCGCGGGGGCACGCAGCCGACCGTGACGGACGCGAACCTCGCGCTCGGCTATCTCGACCCCGGCTACTTCTACGGCGGCGAGCTCGAGCTCGACGTGGACAGCGTGACACGGGCGATCGACGAGCAGATCCGCCGCCCACTCGGCCTGCGCACGGTCGAGGAGGCCGCGCACGGAATCTTCCGGATGGTGAACGCGAGCATGGCGAACGCCATCCGACGCGTGTCCGCGCAGAGAGGCGTCGACCCTCGAGACATGCCGCTCGTGGCGTTCGGCGGCAACGGTGCGGTGCACGCCGGCATGCAGGCGGCCGAACTCGGCATCGGCTCGGTCATCATCCCCAAGAGCGCGCCGACGTTCTCGGCCCTGGGGCTCCTCCTCACGGACCCGACGGTGCACGAGACGCGCGCGTACATCACCTCGGCCGACCAGGCCGACCTGGACCGCATCTCGAAGCTCTACGCCGACATGGAGAGGACCGCGACCCGCTCGCTCAAACGCGCCGGCTTCGCGCCGAAGGAGATCGAGCACACGCGGATCGCCCATCTCTGCTATCCGGGCCAGACGTTCGACGTGCCGATCCCGGTTCCCGGCCGCGGCGCGTTCACGCGGCGCGACCGCGACGGACTGATCGAGGCGTTCCACCGCACGCACGAGGAGCTCCACACGTACGCGTCACGAGATCAGGTGCCGATCCTCCGCGCGGTCGGACTCGAAGCCACGGCGCACACCGCCAAGCCGGAGATCCCGCGCATTCCCGCCTCGTCGCGTCCCGCCTCGGTGGCTCGCAAGGGCCGGCGCCGCGCGTACTTCGACGGCAAGTGGCACCCGACGCCGGTCTACGACGGCGAGCTCCTACGCGCGCGCCAGACCGTCCAGGGCCCGGCGATCATCGAGGAGCCGCTCACCACGGTCGTGATCTACCCGGGACAGAAGGCCCGCCTCGACACCCTCGGGAACTACCACCTGACGCTCTAGACTTCGTGGAACGTGCCGTACTGCGTGATGACCTCGAGGAGACCCTGGGCCATCTCGTCGTCGAGAGCCTTGACCGTCTGGTAGGCGTCGAACGCCTTCTCCTGGGAGCCCATCTTGGCGTGGACGATCGAGACGGCCGCGTGGGCCCAGGCGGACTCGGGCTCGAGGCGGGCGGCTTCCTGGTACGACGCGAGTGCGTCGTCGAACTGGCGGATCGACTGATACGCGAGCCCGAGCTTGAAGTGTCGCACCGCGTTTTCCGGCTCGATCGCGATCGATTGCTTGTACTCGGAGATCGCTTCGGGGATGAGGCCGGCGCGGGCGTACAGGTCTCCCATGTGGGAGCGCCCCTCCGCGGTCTCGAGGCCGCTTCCCGGGACCGGATCGAGGGGGCTCGCGAGCTCCGTACCGCGATCGACCGTCGAGTCGACCACCGTCGCCCCCGAGGAGACGTCCGCCTCCGTCTCGGCGACGGGGTTCGCCCGAGTCACGCGTACCGCGACGACGAGCCCCTCCTCTCCGACCGTTGCCACGTCGGCCGTCGTCGAAGTACAGCTCGAGAGGAGAAGGGCCAGGGCCGAGGTCACGATCCGCATGTCGGAGGAATCGGCCGTTCGGCGCCGGGAGATGAGCCCAGGACTCGCCCGGGAAGACCTCACCCCACCCCGGTCGCGCTTCCCTATGGCTCAGCGCAAGGCGGTGAGGATCCGGCGCGTCGCCGGGCTTCGGTTGAGCGTGTAGAAGTGGACGCCGGGCGCACCGCGCTCCAGGAGCTCCCGACACTGCGCGACGGCGTGGTCGACCCCCACCTGCAGGACGCGCTCGCCGTCGCCGTCGGCGGCCTCGAGGGCCGAGAGTAGGTCCGCCGGAATCGTCGCACCACACATCGCCGTGAACCGCTTCACCTGCGCCACGTCCGTGATCGGCATGATTCCGGGGACGATCGGCACCGAGATGCCTGCGGCCCGCGCCCGCTCGACGAAGCCGAAGTAGTCGGCGTTCGAGAAGAAGAGCTGCGTGATGAGGAAGTCCGCTCCGGCGTCCACCTTCTTCACGAGGTTCGCGAGATCCGTCTCGGCGTCCGGCGCGTCCGGATGGACCTCCGGGTACGCAGCGCCGCCGATGCAGAAGGATCCCCGCGCCTTGATCATCGTGGCCAGATCGGAGGCGTGCGCGAAGCCGCCCTCGACCGCCTCGAACTCCTCCCCCTTCGGAGGATCGCCGCGTAGCGCGAGGACGTTCTCGATCCCCACCCCGGAGAGCTGGTCGAGCACGCCCTCCAGCTCGGCCCGGGTGTGCCCCGTGCAGCTCAGGTGCGCCATGGCCTCGACTCCGAGGTCGTTCTTGATCTTCTCGACGAGTTCGATGACCTTCCCGCGATTCGAGCCCATCGCCCCGTAGGTGACCGAGACGAACGACGGCTCGAGGGCCTTCAGCTCCTCGATCGTGCCGAGCAGATTCTCGCTCCCCTTGGGCGTCTTGGGCGGGAAGAACTCGAAGGAAAACGCCGGGCCGCCGGACTTCAGAATCTCGTCGATGCGCACCCGGCCAACCTTACGGAACCGGGTCCCGCGGACGCAATCCGGGCGCTCGAGGTGGCGCTCGCCCTCCGGATGTCCCATAAGACCCCCATGCAGCGGGGATTCGTCGCCGGCATCGCCGTCGGAGCGACCGCGGCCCTGGGACTGGGCCTCGGAATCGCAATGCTCCCCACCACCCCGACGTGGGCCCTCTGGCAGCTGACCCTCGCTCTCGATCGCGGCGACGTGGGAGAGCTGACCCGAATGGTCGACGTGCCCGCCGTCACCCTGCGCGCCGTCCACGACCTGCAGAGTGAGGAGCAACGCAGCGAGCAGGATGTGGACCTGGGACGACTGGCCCGCGCCTTCCTCGCGGGCGACCGCGTTCGCACCGTCTTCGACGATCCGGACCACCCCCTCGACGTGACCGCCTCCGACTTCCTCGCGGCCTGGTGGAGCATGCGACGGGAGGAGCACATGGCGACGCTGACGCTGCAGGCCGGCGACCGTCGGCTCGACCTCATCCTCGAGCAGCGCAACGACCTCGAGTGGAAGGTCGTCGGCGTGAGCCCCATCGGCGCGCTGCTCCGGATCGAAGAGCGCGGCGACCGGGTCTGACGGCGTTGTGACACCCGCCCCGTCCCACGCCGGGCCGGAGCTACCTCTTCGGCATGAGCTCCCAGTAGTCGAGGTCGAGCACGACGCGGGGGTTGTAGCGCTCCTTGCCCTTGTCGTCCTTCACGCGGCGCTCGAAGTCCGGCTCGTCGGCCGGGTTTCCGTCCTTCACGCCCACCAGGCGAAGACGCAGAGCCCCGACCCGGTCGTTCACGTCGTGGGTCTCGAGCACGGCGGAATCCGCGTAGAGCGTCGTGCCGGCGTACGTCGGGTTCGCATGCGCGACGCTGTTCATCGCGACGATGCCCGAACGATTCTCGAGGCCGTTGTAGGCCATCGCGTAGCACGTCGCGAGCGGGAACCCACCGTACACCAGGGGTTTGCCGTCGGTCAGCAGGTGGTCGAAGTGGACCTTCGCCGTGTTCTGCCAGAGACGCGTGTACGTCATGTGATCGGCGTTGTTCACGGTCATGCCGTCGAAGTGGTAGATCCGCTCACCCTCGGCGTAGTCCCCGAAGAAGAAGCGTCCCCCCGTCTGCTCGGTCGTCGTGAGGGCGCCGTTCCACTGCGGGAGCTCGCTCACCTCGACCTGCGACGGCAGCTCCGGCACGACCGGCGCGTCCAGGTACGCCGTCGGCGTGTCGACGTCGCGCTTCCGCACCATGACCCACCGGGTGTACCGGAGGACCACCTCCCCGCGCTGGTTCCGGCCCGTCGTCTCGACGTAGGCGATGCCGGTCTTGCCGTTGGAGTTCTCCTTCAGGCCGACGATCCTGATGCGGGTCGAGATCTCGTCGCCGTGGAACACCGGCGTCTTCCAGATCATGCCGGCGTACCCGAGATTGGCCGGCGAGTTCAGCGACACGAGGCGCACGGTCTGGCCGATCACGACGTGGAAGACGATCACCGGGTTCACACGCCCCTCGGCGTTGCAGAAGCGGGCGCTCCGGTCGTTCGTCGTGGCGATGTGCATCGCCGTCTCGGCCGAGGTGATGACCCGCGGCGTGGCGCAGACGAGCTCCTTGCCGAGCTCGAAATCCTCGAAGAAATTCCCGAGGCCTCCCTTTTCTTGACTCATTTCGCAGGTTCTCCGTGGACGTTTCGCTCAGCCGCGGGGCAATCCCAACAGGCGCTGCGCGATGATGTTGCGTTGGATCTCGGCCGTTCCCCCGGCGATGGTCGCCGCGCGGGAGAACAGCATCCGCTGCGCGAACCGGCCGGAGCCGCGCACGTGGCGCGAGCCACGGAGGAGGATGCCATGTGGACCGAGCGCCTGCACGGACGCCTCTCCGATCGCCTGGCTGAGGTCGGACCAGAACTGCTTGACGAGCGAGGTCTCGAGACCCGGCGTGATCCCGCGTCCGACCTTGCTCAGCATCTGGAGGTTCATGAACCGCATGATCTCCGTTTCGATGTGAAGCCGGGCGAGCTCCTGGCGCAGCACCGGATCGTCCGCAGCCCCCGACCGCCGGGCCTCGGCCACGAACTCGTCGAGCGCGATTCGAGCGAGCGTCTGCTCCTTGACCGCGTAGTTCGCGCCCCGTTCGTGCGCGAGCGTGACCTGAGCGATCTGCCAACCCTCGTTCTCGGGACCGATGCGATTCGCCCGGGGGACGCGCACCCGATCCAGAAAGACCTCGTTGAACTCGGAGCCGCCGGTCAGCTGGCGCAGCGGCCGGATCTCGATCCCATCGGCCTGCATGTCGACGATGAGGTACGAGATGCCCCGGTGCTTCTTGGCCTCGGGGTCCGTACGCGCGAGTAGGATGGCCCAACGCGACTGAACCGCGTAGCTCGTCCAGACCTTCTGCCCCGTCACGACGTACTCGTCGCCCTCGAGCTCGGCTCTCGTGCGCAGTGCGGCGAGATCGGACCCCGCGTCGGGCTCGGAGTAGAGTTGGCACCAGATCTCGTCGGCCGAGAGGATGCCGGGAAGGTAGCGCTTCTTCTGCTCCTCGGTGCCGTAGTGGATCAGCGTCGGGCCGACGTTGTTGATCCCGACGCGATTCACGAGCTGGGGCGCCCGCGCACGCGCCATCTCCTCGGCGAAGATGGCCTGCTGCATGGGAGTCGCGTCGCGCCCTCCGAATGCGGACGGCCAGTGGATGCCGACCCATCCGTCACGATGCATCGCGCGCTGGAACGCGCGCATGAACTCGAACTCCGCCGCGAAGTCCTCGGGCGGATCTTCTCGCGGGACGGTCTTCTCGAGAAAGGCGCGCAGCTCGGCCCGAAAGCGCTCCTCCTCCTCTGTGAATCCGAATTCCATGGCGTCCCGGGAGGCTCAACTAGTCTTGCGGCCGGGCGACCGTCAAGTCGGCCGAGGCGGCCTCGCCCGCGACACCCGACGATCTACGCCTCGGTCACGTCGACCTGGCGCTTCAGGGCCGCGACGTCGAAATAGTCGCGCCAGAACGCGATCTTCTCGTCCCGGATCTCGACGGTCGCCATCGCGTGGAACCCGACGACGCGCCCCCCGGGAAGCCAGAAGGTATCGGCCCGGTGGCAGAGCACGACGCCATCGGTCTCGGCGATGTGCAGGATCTCGCACTCGATCTGCTCGAAGCGCGCTCGGTAGATCTCGATCGCACCGGCGATCGATCGCGGCCCGACGAGCGGGCGACCGAGCGAGACGTGATCGTAGGCGCAATCGCTGGTGAAGAAGGCTCCGATCTCCTCGGGAGACAGCCCCGGCCACTCGACGCAGAAGCGCCGAACGAGATCGACTCCCGACACGCTCACACCACCCCGGATCGGCGAAGGTCGGCGATCTCGGAGCCGTCGAACCCGCCCAGATCGCGCAGGATCTCGTCGGTGTGCTCGCCGAGGGTCGCGGCGCGCCGATACGACGGCTGGACGCCCGACAGCTTGATGGGGTTCGCCATCTGCACGAGACGCCCGAACGCCGGGTGGTCGACGCCGACCAACATGTTCCGCGCGTCGGCGTGCTCGTCTGCCAGTGCTTCCTCGACCCCGTACACCGGGCCACACGGTACCACGCCGCGCAGGAGGTCGAGCCAGCCCTGATTCGTTCTTTTTCGGAACTCGGTCTCGAGGATCGAGAGAAGCGCCTCCCGGTTCTCGGAGCGCCTCTCGAACCCCTCGAAGCGCGGGTCCGTCGAGAGATCCGGGCGCCCCAGACGCTCGCAGAGCCGCTCCCAGAACTTCTCCTTCATGCACATGACGACGATGTGCCCGTCGGCGGTCTCGAACGTCTGCGCGGGAACCACGCTCTGATGCGCCGAGGCGCGCGTACGCGTCGGCGAAACACCCCGGCTCGCGCTCCAAGACGCCAGGTAATTCAGCATGGAGAGGGCCGTGTCGTAGAGACTGACGTCGATCTCCCCGCCGACGCCGGTGTCCTCCGCGCGACGCAGCGCGATCATCAACCCGAGGACCGAGACGAGCCCGGCCGAGAAATCCACCACCGAGACGCCCGACCGCACCGGCGGGCCCTCGGGCTCGCCCGTCAGCGCCATGAATCCGGTGTACGCCTGAACGAGGAAGTCGTAGCCCGGCTCGTTCGCACGTGGGCCGGTCTGGCCGAACCCCGACAGAGAGCAGCAGACGATCGCGGGATGGACCGCGCGGAGAGCCTGGTAGGTCAGCCCGAGCCGCGCCGGCTCGCCTCCGCGGACGTTGTTGTAGACGGCCGCGCAGGACGGAACGAGGCGCCGAAATACCTCCTGGCCGCGAGGATGGCGCAGATCCAACGTGAGCCCGCGGCAACCGCGATTGAGGGCCTGATAGTAGAGGGAGTCTCCACCTTCGGCGAACGGCGGCACGTACCGCGCCTCGTCTCCGCGGCCCGGCGGCTCGAGCTTGATCACGTCGGCGCCGAGGTCGGAGAGAAGGCTCAAGGCCCACGGCCCCGCGCCCAGTTGGCTCACCGCCAGGATTCGAACGTCCCGCAGCGGCAGCGCGTCGCTCACCTCGGGCCCCTCGGCACGATGCCCGGCGAAGGAACCGCTGCGATGCCGGCCCTCCGGGAGGTCGGGTCACCTGCAATCGGACGCCTCATGACGCGCAGTTCGGACCGTACCGCCCCGGGGGCGAAAAGGGCACCCCGGGGGCCCGGCCGCTACGCGATCTTCTGCGAAGGACCGACCCGCAGATCGGACGCCGGCACGTCTGCGGTGCGCAGGAAGCCGAGCCGACGAGAGACCTCCGTCGAAGCCCGCCGCACGAGCGGCACGTGCCCTGCGACGGCGACCCGCGCCGCACGGTCGGCCGCACACGCCACACCGATCCCACCGACGACACGCCCGGTTCGATCGAACACGGCGCCGGCGATGAAGGTCACACCCGGGATCAGCTCGCCGTGGTCGACGGCGACGTCCGGAACGTGATCGACGAGCTTGGGCGTCGCCTCGGCGGCATCGCTCGAGGGCACGGAGCCCGAAAAGAGCCGACCCACGGCCCCTTCGCTTCCGGGATAGCGGCGACCGGTTTCGATCATCATCGCCTCGCGCGATCCTGCGAGGCGCGAAACGAAGACGATGTCGCCGTCCGCCGGCGTGGCGAGCCACGCCATCTCACGCGACTGCTCGCCGAGCCGCTGAAGGATCGGTTGCGCCTCGGCCACGAGGGGGCGGTTGCGGGCTGCCCGCATGCCGAGCTCGAACAGTCGGAGCGAGAGTCGGACCTTGCGCCCGCCCTCGGTGCGCTCGAGCAACCCGAGCTGCGTGAGCGTGGAAACGAACCGGCTCGCGGTGCTCTTGTTCAATCCCACGCGGCGCGCGAGATCCATCACTCCGAGCTCCGGAGTCTCCTCGCTGAACGCGGCGAGAACGCGGCTCGCCTTCTCGAGGGAAGCGTTGCGATTTGTCGTCGTGTGAAGTTTCATGTCGGTGATGCCGAGGAGAGGTAGGTGGACGGGTTCGTCGGACTCCGCCGAAGGTAGGTCAGTGGTTCGATCGCAGTCAACGTCGAATTCCTGCGCACCGGGAAAAAGCTTTGCGATGCGGTCCTGCCTTCGGACGCTCGCGATCGCCATGGCTCTCGCCGGGGCGCCATCGTGGGCGGTCAGCGAGAACGCCGTGCCCACCGCGCCGACGGAGAATCCGGACGGCGCGAAAGAAAAGGACTTGACGCCGAACGAAATCGAGGGTCTCGCCGAGCTCGACCGAGCGTCGCAATACCTCGAGGAAGGCGAAAACGCGCAAGGCGACGAAGAGCGGACGCGGCTCTACGAGCTGTCCGCGAAGCACGCTACGCGGGCCATCGAGCTCATTCCCGACAACGCAGACGCGCACTTCATCCTCTTCGGAGCCAAGGGGCGCGTCGCCCAAATGGGTGGACTCGCATCCGCCGCGTTGGCTCTGTCCTCCCTGAACGCCGAGCTCGACGAGTGTCTCCGACTGGACCCGGACCACCCCGACGCGCTCGCCGCACGCGGTGGGATGCTGATGAAGCTGCCGCGATTGATGGGCGGCAACACCACCGAGGGCATTCGCCATCTGGAGCGCGCGGTCGAGATCAACCCGAACGGCGCGGGGACCCGCCTCGAGCTCGCCGAAGCGTACGAGATCGTGGGCCGCGACGTCGACGCGTTGAAGACGGCGAACGAAGCGCTCGCGATCGCCGAACGCAAGCAGGAGCCCGACAAGGTCGACCGAGCGAAGACCTTCATTGCGAAGGTGGAGAAGTCGTGCGGCGGCTGCGCTCTCGCCGCAACGCCGAAGTGACGGCCAACCCCAGGGAGGTAGGACCATGGTCGAGAAGATCGTCGAGCTGACGGGAACGTCGACGAGCTCGATCGAAGACGCAGTGGAGCTCGCCATCTCCCGTGCCTCCGTCACGATCGACGGCATTCGGGAGGCGACCGTCGAGCAGGCGACCGCCCAGATCGAGAAGGGCAAGATCTGCGGTTGGAAGGTGACGGTGAAGGTGCGGTTCGCGATCCAGGACCAGGTCCACGAGTGACCGATCCCTCGACCCCGAACGCCGCCAAGGTCCGGGAGGTCGCGGCGGGCGTTCTCGAGGTCTTCCTGCCGCTCCCTTCGAAGCCTTCGATCATCAACGTCTTCCTCATCGACTGCGGCAACGGGGAGTGGGCGCTCGTCGACACGGGGGTCGCCCGCGAAGACAGCCGAGCCGCCTTCGCCGGAGCGCTGGCCTCCCGCGGGATCGACCCGGCCGCAGTCACGACGCTGCTCGGGACGCACCACCACCCGGACCACTTCGGAGCCTCGGCCGCGTTTCGCGAGGGCGGGGGACGGCGCGTCTTCCTTCATCCGCTCGAGATCGAGCGCATGGAGTATGCGCGAACGATGACGACCGACGACATGCTCGGACACCTCCGCCGCCACGGCATGCCGATCCCCGAGGATTTCTCCGGCGCGCCGAAGCCCACCGACGTCTGGGCCGGCACCTTCGAGCCCACGGACGACGTCGATCACCTGCTGGCGGATGGCGAGGTGCTCGAGATCGGCACGCGCCGCCTGCAGGTCGTCTGGACCCCCGGCCACACGCCGGGACACTGCTGCTTTCTGGACCTCGACGACCGGACGCTCTTCGTCGGCGACCACCTCCTCCCGAAGATCACACCGCACGTGGGCGTGTTCTCCACCGGCCCCCAGAATCCCCTCGGCGACTTCCTCGCCTCCCAGGAAAAGGTCGCGGCGCTCGACGCCGCCCTCGTCTGCCCCGCCCACGGCCCCATCTTCTCCACCCATCGTCACCGCGCCCACCAAATCATCGCCCACCACGAATACCGCCTGCACGAGATCCGAGACGTCCTCCGCGCGGGCCCGACCACCGCTCACGAGGCCGCGGCCCAGGCGTTCGCGTGGGTCTTCGAGGATCCCGACGCGCGCATGCAGCGTGGTGCGGCCTTCATGGAGACGCTCGCCCACCTCGAACTCCTCCGCGCCCGCGGCGATGCCGCGCGGGAGGAGCGCGGCGGCGTGTTCTACTTCACGGCCTGACTCCTGGCTCGACTCCCATGCGACGCGCTGCGTCGTTCCGAGTCGAAACGAAGCGGCCAGCGGGGGCCGGCAGGGGAGAGGAGGAACCCCGCCGGCCACGTCCGCTGGCCCGGAAGGCCCGCCATGAAGCGGCCAGATACAGTCGCGGCGATCGGAGGGGGTGGCGTTCTCCCATCCTGAACCGGAGCTGCCGTATCCAGCGTTACTGACGAGTCATCCGCCTCTAATATTCGGCCTTCGCCCGTCTTATTCAACCACTCCATTTGCCTCCAGCACGATCAGGTTGCCGGAATCGTCGATTTCCGCCTCCGCGTACATCCCTGGACGCAGCGAGGTCACCGAAACTTCACGGCCACCACTCATCACGTGGGACTCCGTGGTCACGAGGGCCCTCCGGCCGCCCACTTCGACGACGTCGGCGGACACGTAGGTCACCGACCCATTCGCCTGGACGTCCGCCCACGACGCAGACCCGATGGCCAGGACGATGGCCGCCGCCGAAAACCCATAGGTAAACGCACCCATTCTCGCTCTCCTCGTGGGCCTCCCTCCGGCGGCGCTCCTCACCACACCTCCCGCCAGTTCAGGGGAACCACATTGTTCTGCATCTGGGGGAGGCTCAGCGGCTGGAGCGCGATGCCGCCGCCCTTGGTGACGCCGAAGAAGGCCTTCGTCTCGTCGTCGCCGAAGGTGACCTTGAGCGACGTCGGAATGCTCTGGCCGACCAGGACGAAGCGGTCGCCGGTGGTCAGGACGCCGCCCGTGCCGGATCCTCCCCCGCTGCCGTCGCCGAGGCTGCCGCCGCTCGTCCCGGCGAGATCGAAGCTCGGGCTACCCGTGAGCGGGCTCAGGGCGTAGAGACGGGCCGAGCCGCCGGCCTCGCACACGGCCGTGGACGGCGTGAAGGTCGCGAAGGCGACGTTGAAGAAGACCGTCGGCGGTGCGAGCACCTTCTCACCGACGCCCAGCAAGCGGAGGTACCAGCCGTGCTTGTTCGCGATCTCCTCGATGAGGTCTTCCTCGTCCTCGGATCCCGGCTGCACGACCTCCCCCGTGACGTCCTTCAAATGCGTCTCGGTCCGATCGTTCGCGCCGTCGTCGCGCACTCCGTAGAACCGATCCGTGACCTCGGTCGAGAGCGGGCTCGAGCGATCGCCCGTCCCGAAGTAGACCATGACCGAGCCCGAATTGATGACGGCGTCGGGCGCGTAGTAGATCCGGTGCCCCGAAGGGGTGCTGAAGAGCCGCGTGATGCTGAAGTCGTCCCGAATGCGCCAGAGGTTGCCGCCCATGTCGCCGATGTAGCCGCGGTCGAACATGCCGTCGCCGTTCACGTCGAACACGAGCGCGTCGCTCGGGATGGCGTAGTCCATCCCCGTGGCCGTCGCCTCGGCGAGCTTGTTCCCGGTGGCCAGATCGATCACGTAGATCGTGCGCCCCATCGGATCGGTCGTGTTCGCGGACGCCATC
>JAUIFY010000042.1 GCA_030430245.1 bacterium
GAGCCCGTGTTCTGCATCGGATAGCTCCGCGCGGGAATCGGGGGAGAAGCGCCGGGCTTCTCCCCCGACCCGGGCGAACCTCGGGACGGCTCCTCGGGCTCGGTGACGCCGCGCTTCCATATCGCATCAGCGCGGCCACGGCGCATCGGCACCGTCGCCACGCCGGACGGCCGATCCCTACCGTAGGACGCTCAGCCACCGATTCCGGGTTCGCCCTTCACCGGGCCGACGATCTCGTCGGTCATCCAGCCGCCGTAGTAGCCGCCCGGCTGCGGTCGTACGCGCTCGTCGTCGACGAAGCACTCGACGCGGCCCGGGTAGAAGGCGACCCAGTTCCGGTAGGGGGCGAACTCGGCGTAGGTCCGCGCGTAGCGCCAGCCCACGGACGGCGGACCGCCGCGGAGATCCAGGTCGACCGCCTCCCCCTTCCACTCGCAGTGCGTGACGCGGCCACTCTCGACCAGGAGTGAGGTCTCGACGTCCTCCGGCGGCAGGTAGAACGTCGGAGGGCTCGCGGTCTCCAGGACCCGGATCGCCCGACGGGTCTCCCCGATCCTGCGGGTCCCGGAACACACCGAGACACGGCGGCCGTCGGGCTCGACGCGCGGCGGACGAGGGTAATCCCACACGGACTCCTGTCCCGGGCCGGGCTCGCGGGCGAACGCGGGGCGTACCTGGCCGCGAAGCTCCCAAGAAGCCCGGTGCTGCAGCACCATCCGCGATGGCTCGAGCACGAGAGGCGTCGACATGCCTTCGTCCTATCTCTCGTCGCCACGCGGGCAAGCGACTTCCTGCGCTACTCCCCCGCCACCAGCCGCCACTGCCCATCCTGGCGAACCAGCTCCTTCGTGAGTCGCACCGTGACGTCGGCCGGGCGACCCGTCTGGCTGTCGACGAACTCGTCGCTGCGCGTGTAGCTCACCACCGCCTCGTCGCCGATCACAGCCATCTCGACGTCCTCGATCTCGATGGTCAAATCCTCGACCATCGAGAAGTACTGCTCCTGCGCCGCCCGGGTGTCGGCCGAGTACTGGTCGTACACGCTGGCCAGCGCGTCGAGATCTCCCGCCTCGGTGGCCGTCCGATAGCGCTCGAGCAGGGCGCGGATCGCGTCCTCGTCGCTTGCCGCCTCGGCTGCGTGCGCGGCTCCGACCCCGACGGTCGCCGACGCGAGCCACTCGAGCGCGCGAATCGCGGCGCTGGGCTCGGGCTCTGCGCTCGCAGCGTCCGGCCTCGGCGGACGCTTGCCCTCGGCCTCGAGCAGCTTCTTGAGGGCGTCCACGTTCCCTGGGCGCCGGGCGAGAAGCGTGCGACGCTCCTCTGCCGAGACGGGGAGATCCAGCCGGTCGACCGCGGCAACCAGGATGCGATTGCGCAACCCGTAGAAGTCGTCGACCTCGCCCTCGGTCGGATACGAGGTCTCGAGGACTCCCGACCCGACGTCGACCACGTAGGTATCGACGCGCAGCTGATCACCGACGATCGTGAAGCTGCCGGAGAGCATCTTCTGGATCCCGAGCTCGGACGCCGCCTCGATCTCGGAGAGGTCCTTCTTCTTCATGACGAAGTCGAGGAACTCCTTCGAGTAGACCTTCACGCCCGAGAGCTGGCTGAGCTCGGTGTTGAAGGCGTCGCGAAGCGCTTCGGCCATCCAGTCGTTGTCTTCGTTTGCGGCGTTCGGCTTGAAGAGCATGACCCCGAAGGTGACCGGCTCCGCGCTCTCGACGCTCCCCGGCGCGGGCCGCACCGCCTCCTCGCCGGCAGACACCGGCGCGGTCGTCGCCCCTTTCTCCTCCACCACGGGCGGCGAGGTCCCGGCAGGGAACAGCCGATCGCGAAAGAGCCAGGCTCCCGCCCCCGCCGCGGCGACGGTCGCCCCCGCGCCGAGCGTCCAACCGAGGACCGAACGCCTCGACACGGATTCGACGGGAACGACCACTTCGCCGCGGAGCGCCGCAGCGAAGTCGTTTCCCCGCGAGAAGCGCATCGACGGCTGCTTCTCCATCGCTCTCATCACCGACGCGCTGAGCGCGCGCGGCACGTCGCTCCGGACCTCGTGCAGCGGCTTCGGGTCGAAGGTCAGAACGGCGTTCAACGTCGCCGCGATGTTGTCGCGATGAAAGGGATGCGCCCCGGAGAGTGCCTCGTACAGAACGACGCCGAGCGAGAAGAGATCGGCGCGGCCGTCGACCGTCGCGCCCTGGATCTGCTCGGGAGAGACGTAGTTCGGCGTACCCAGAAACGTCCCGTCCGTCGCGACGGCATTCACCGCCGCGAGGCGTGCGATGCCGAGGTCCGCGACCTTGACCGTCCGATCGCGCAGCACGAGCAGGTTCGCTGGCTTGACGTCGCGATGGATGACCCCGCGCTCGTGTGCGAAGTCGAGGGCTTCCGCCACCGACACACCGACCCTGGTGGCGCGCTCGACCGAGAGCCGTCCCGAGCGACGGGTCTCTTCCGCGAACGTCGTCCCGTCGACGAGCTCCATCGCCAGATAATAGTAGGCGCCGTCTCGGCCCGCGTCGTACAAGGTCACGATGTTCGGATGAAGGAGAGCACCCGCCGCGGCGACCTCGCGCCGGAAGACCGACTCGCCCGACGGCCTTCTGCCGGGCCCGTCGACCGCATCGGGCTCCGCCTGGATCAGCTTGAGCGCAACGGTGCGACCGATCGTCGGATCGAACGCCTCGTAGACCTCGCCGATGGAGCCTCCCCCGATCCGCGACCGCAGTTCGTAGCGCCCCACCCGCTCGCGGGGCAGCGTCCTCTCCTCCGTGCGCTCGATGGTGGCGTCGGATTCGTCCCCCTCACCGGGGCGATCGGTCTTGTCGTCGCCGGAAGCCATCAGGCCGGATGGGCTGCAATTTCCGCGCCCCGCAGTCGCCGCACTGGCGCTACCACGGGGTGCCTCCTCGATCTACCGGTGCCACGCGGCATTGGCGGCGGACGAACCGATCTCACACCCCGACGCACCGATACGAGAGGACGGGTGCGTCCTCGACGATCTTGAGCGTCCCGAGACGGATCCGTCCCGCACCGGAGAGCCTCAGGTGCTCGTGGTGCAGCGGCACCGACGACTCGGACTCGGGCTCGATCAGCGTCCCGTTCGTGCTCACATCCTCGACCTGCACGCTTCCGTTGTTCCACGTGATCCGCGCGTGGAGACGCGAGACGGCCTTGTGCCGAACGGGGACGTCGGACGATGGATTCCGCCCCAGCTCGAGCCGCGGTGTGTCGGCATCGAGCCGATAGAGGGTGCCGTCGTACTCGAGCTCGAGACAGGACACCCGAGCACCGGTCTCGGCAGGCGCGCGTGGCATCCAGGCGGTGCTGTTCCCCGGGTCCCAGACCAGCTCGATGATCTCCCGCTCCTGTGGCTGACCGCGGAGCACCTGGCGCGCGAAGAAGCGCGTGTCGCAACGAGAGGCGGGCTCGACCTGCTCGAGGGTCTCCTTCGTCGTGAGGACCTGCGCCGCCTTGGCGAGGGAGACGAGTCGCGCCGAGACGTAGATCGTCGTCCCGAAGACACCCTCCTTGCTCTGCAGAACGGACCCGTGCTCGAAGCCGATGCGCAGCGCGATCCGAGGCAGGTCCGCGTTCTCGCTGGAGATGCTCCCGATCGCCCGCTGCATCGCCCCCGCGGCTGCGCTGGCGCGCGTCGGACTCTCGAAGAGGGCCATCACCTCGTCCCCCTTCTCGTCCACGACCTCCCCTTGTTCACTCTCCGCGACGTCGACCATCGCGTCGAGGCAGCTCCGGAACACGCGCCGTGCACGCTCGTCGCCTGCCGCGACGAGGATCCGCGAGCTGTCGGCGATGTCCGCGAACAGAACGGTCCTCACGACCCCCAGGCGTTCGGTCGTGTCGCGCTCGAACGTGTCGGCCATCCGCGCCAGTTTGGACGATCCGATCGCCAAAGGCCATCGACCCGGATCGGCTGGCGGGACCGCAGAATCAGGCCGCGCCTCGCTCGCGACGCGATGGAGGGCACTTCTCGAGAGCCTCGCCGAGATCCTTCGCCGAGACCGGCTTGCGGAGAAAGTCCTGCATGCCCGCGTCGAGACAACGCCGACGGTCTTCCTCCATCACGTTGGCCGTCATCGCGATGATCCAGGGCTGTTCCGACGACGACTCGTCGCGGATGCGACGAGTCGCCTCGATGCCGTCCACCTCGGGCATCTGGAGATCCATCAAGACCACGTCGTAGCGCCCGCTCCGGACCGCGTCGATGGCTTCCGCCCCATCGGCCACGACGTCGGCCCGGTAGCCCATTCGCTCGAGCATCTTCAGAGCGACTTTCTGATTGATGTGGTTGTCCTCGGCGAGCAGGATCCGGAGCGGCCGACGTGCCGCAAGCGTGGAATCGATCAGCTTGCGCGTCGCCGGCGCCTCCGACTGCAAGGCCCCGAGCACGCGAGCCAGCTCTCCGCAGAGGCGGTCCGGGTTCGCAGGCTTCGTGAGGATGCCGCCGAACTCCCCGAGCGCGTCTGCGCCTCTGGCCCTCAGCTCCTGAGTCCCGACGGAGGTCAGCAGCACGAACGGCACGTGGCGCGTTCCGGGAAGAGAGCGCAGACGCCGCGCCGTTTCGAGGCCATCCATCTCCGGCATGCACATGTCGATGATCGCCACGTCGAAGCACTCGCCCGAGCGCACGAGATCGACGGCGACCGCACCCGACGCGCACGACGCGTGCGTGAGGCCCCACCCCGCTGTCTGCCGCGCGAGGATGAAGCGATTCGTCTCGTTGTCGTCGACGATCAGGATCCGACGCCCGCGGAGGATCTCCAGATCGTCGCGGGACGGCCCGACGTCGTGCTCGCCCCCCGCACGGGCACGGAAGCTGAAGCGGAACTCGGACCCCACGCCGAGCTCGCTCGAGACGTCGATCGTTCCGTCCATCAGCTCGGCGAGTCGCTTCGAGATCGCGAGGCCCAGGCCGGTTCCGCCGTACTTCCGCGTCGTCGAGCTGTCGACCTGCTCGAACTCCTCGAACAGCCGATCCACGCGGTCGGCGGGGATCCCGATCCCCGTGTCCTGAACCGCGAGGTCGATGCGATGGTCGCCGTCCGGCCGGCGCTCCGAGGAGACCCGAACGATCACCTGCCCCTCGGAAGTGAACTTGAGCGCGTTCGAGAGAAGGTTGGTCACGACCTGCCGCACGCGCGTCACGTCGCCCACGATCGTTCGGGGTACGCCCTCTTCGATCAGGGCACCAAGCTCGAGATCCTTCTCGCTCGCCTTGCAGGCGAGGAGCTCGAGCGCCTCCTGCAACATCGAGGCGAAATCGAACTCCTGCATCTCCAGCTCGAGATTGCCCGACTCCACCTTGGAGAAGTCGAGGATGTCGTTGATGATCGCGAGGAGCGCTTCGGCGCTGTGTCGGATCGTGGTCGCGAACTCGCGCTGCTCGGGCTCGAGCTCCGAGTCGAGCAGGAGCCCCGTCATCCCGATGACGCCGTTCATCGGGGTGCGGATCTCGTGGCTCATCGTCGCGAGGAATTGGCTCTTCGCCTGCGTGGCCGCGAGGGCGCGATCACGCGCGGCGGCGAGCTCCAGCGCGTAGCTCTCGAGCGCCTGTTGGTCCGCGACGAGCTCGCGGGCGTCGCGGAACGCCGCCTGGAAGCGCGCGTCGGCCGGATCGCCGATGCGCTTCGTCGCCGAGTCCACCCAAACGTAGCTCCCATCCTTGTGGCGAAGGC
The DNA here is from genome assembly GCA_030430245.1 of bacterium. Lineage (GTDB taxonomy): Bacteria > Desulfobacterota > Binatia > UBA12015 > UBA12015 > VGTG01. The sequence goes on from JAUIFY010000042.1 coordinate 5,700, forward strand.
GAAAGCGTGCGCGAAAGACCTCGCCGCGCGCCAGCCGTCCCGCGAGGTCGGACGCGGCGTCCCGATCGTCCGGGTGGACGAGATCGCCCACACCCGTGCCGAGGAGCTCGTCCGGCGTCCAGCCGAGAACCTTCTCGATCGACGGACTCAGGTATTCCGTCCGCCCACGCGCTCCCTGGACGACGACGTCCGTCATGTTGTCGGCCAGCAGCTGAAGGCGCCGACGGTGCTGCTCGAGTCCGAGCTCCGCCTGACTGCGCGCGAGCCGCTCGCGGTACCCCACGCGCGCGATCCAGATCGACGCGCAGAACGCCGAGAGAAGAGACGCGAGCATGTTCGCGGTGGCGAGATCGGAATCGCCGCCCGAGGCGACGTACGTCAGGACCATGCACACCGTCGCCGTCCCGACCACGATGATCTGGGGTCCCATGCCCCAGAGGAAGAAGAGCGCCGATCCGACCGTGACGACGGTCTGGATGAAGGCACCGACCGCGAACTCCCCGGAGACGTAGGTGATCGCGAGCCCGACGAAGAATGGCAACGTCGCGAGGCACGCCGCGAGCCGAGTCGCCGCGCGCCACTCCCACCGAGGGAGGAGGGTTGCCGCGTACGCGGCCCCGCAATAGAGCGCGATCGTGACCAGCTTGATCGCAAAGAGCGCACGGACGACCCGTGGCTCGAGGTTCCCGTCCGCGAGGAGGCTCGCCGCGACGGCGACCGCCGCAATGCGGAAGAGCCACGAGAGACGCTGCGAGATCTGGGGCAGCAGCTTCTCGTGGAGCATCCTTTCGGCGGAGGCCGCCGGGGCTTGCGGGTCGGCAAGGGGCATCGCGAATCCGGGAGGTTCTCGTCGAGACCATCGGCGCGCGGCGGACGTCTCTTGAGGGCGCGTCCGCCCAGGCACCCCGCATGGCCGACGTGCCCCGACGGACGACGCCGCCGACTCCGTCAACCTCGTCTCGGCCGGCTCGGCCCGCTATACACATCGGCTCCTTGCGGCACCCCATCGTAGAAGAAGAGCTCGCTCTGCTGGAGAACGTGCGCTCGCGCCTCGAGGAGCGGGCGGCGCGCGGCGACCACGACCGAAGCGCGGCGTCCGAGCGACGGATCCGCGCCGAGCTCGAGCGCATTCGCGAAGTGATGCGCTCCGGCGAGGAAGACAAGGATCGCTCGTCGCTCCTCGAGCAATGGCATCACCAGTCGGCCCTTCTCGAGCAGCTTCGCTCGTCGCGCGAGGGAGCGCCGGTCGATCCCGACATCCCGTATTTCGGACACCTCCGCCTCCGCGAAGAGGGCCGCGAGTGGGATCTCTGCCTCGGACGAACGAGCTGCGTCGGGGGTGGGCTGCGGATCGTCGACTGGCGGGACGCGCCGATCGCGAAGCTGTTCTACAGCTACCGGCAGGGCGAGGACTACGAAGAGGAGATCGCCGGACGCGAGCGCGAGGGCGAGATCGTGACCCGTCGGATGGTCGCGATCGACCGGGGGACGCTCAAGCGCATCCAGGCTCCCGAGGGCGACTTTCGCGACGATCCGGAACGGCCCGGCGAGTGGATTCATCGGGAGCTCGCCGCGCCCCGCCTCGCCGGCGGAGAAGCCGCCGCGCTCCGGGCGCACGAAACGGGCGCGACGGACGCCCGCCTGGGAGGGGACGGCACCCACGGCCGCTCCGCCGATCGGCACCTTCCCGAGATCACGGGCCTGATCGATCCCGAGCAGTACGGCCTGATCAGCCGTCCCTCGTCCGGCTTTCTGATCGTGCGCGGGACCGCCGGGTCCGGGAAGACCACCGTCGCCCTGCACCGCGTCGCGTTCCTCGCGTACGACGATCCCCGCATCGACGGTCCCGACACGCTCGTCGTGATGTTCTCACAAGCGCTGCAGAAGTACGTGAGCCACGTCCTCCCGTCTCTCGGCCTGAGCCGGGTCGAGCCACAGACCTATCGGAAGTGGGAGCGGAGCCTGCGCGAACGACACTTTCCCCGGCTCCCGGGCGGCGAGCGGGAAGACACGCCCGGCGTCGTCACGCGCGCGAAGCTGCATCCCCTCCTCGCCGGCGCTCTCGCCCGACACATCGAGCGAACGCACGGCCCCGCGACGGGCGATCAGGCGATCGACGATTGGGCGAGCGCGCTGACGAACCGCGAGCTCCTTCTCGAGATCCGCGACGAGCAAGAGACCGACGCGTTCACGAACAACGAGATCGATCGAATCATCGATTGGAACCGCTCGCACGTCGGAGCCGTGCAGGACCACCTCGCGGGGGAGGACGTCGACGCCGCGCTCGACGCCGAGGACGACGCCCTGCTGCTGCGCGCGTGGCAGCTCCGCGTGGGCCCGCTCCGCGGCAAGGGGAAGCGGCCTCTTCGCTACCGTCACGTCGTGCTCGACGAGGTGCAGGATTTCTCGCCCCTGGAGGTTCAGATCCTGATCGACTGCCTGGACCCGCGCGGCAGCATCACCCTCGCCGGCGACACGCAGCAGCACGTCGTCGAGAACAGCGGCTTCACCTCCTGGGCCGACTTCATGGGACACCTCGGGGTCGAAGGGCACGAAGTCGAAACGCTCAAGATCAACTACCGCTCGTCGGCCCAGATCTCGAAGTTCGCCTTCGACGTCCTGGGCGATCTACGCGAGGACGACGAGCGCCCGACGAGTGCAAGACAGGGCCCCCCGGTCGAGACGTTCCACTTCACCGACACGGGAGCCTGCGTGTTCTTTCTCTCCGAAGCCCTGGAAGCGCTCGCCGAGAGCGAGCCGATGGCGACGGTCGCCCTGATCACGCCGTCACCCGAGATCAGCGCGCAGTACCACGCGGCCCTCCAGCGCAGCGAGATCCCACGGCTCCGCCTGGTGCGCGACTACGACTTCAGCTTCAAGCCGGGGATCGAAATCACCGAACTGGAGCCGGTGAAGGGCCTCGAGTTCGATTACGTCGTGATCCTCGACGCGAACTCGGTCCACTGGCCGAACACCCCCGCCGCCCGTCGCTCCCTCCACGTCGCCGCCACACGTGCCATCCACCAACTCTGGGTGATCAGCACCGACACTCCCTCCCCGCTCCTCCCGGCTCAGTAGCCCACCCCGGGCACGAAACGGCCCGTGCTCGCTCGGTAGTCGTCGTAGTCCGCGCCGTGCACGACGGACAGGTACGGTTCTTCGACGACGCGAACCTGAACCTCGATGCCAGCAAAGGTGCACACCAGCGCGAGCAGCGCGTACAGGTTCGGAACGAGGAGCAGAAGCCCGATCCCCGACAGCAGGATGAAGGAGAAGATCGGGTTTCGCACGAAGCGATACAGCCCGCCGGTGACGAGCGCCGTGCGCTCGCTCTCGTCGACGCCGATTCGCCACGAGTCTCCCATCTCGATCTGGGCCACGAGCGCGCCGGCGACTCCGATCCCGGCGCACAGAGCGCCGACGAGATGCGCCACCGGGCTCTCGAAGAGGAGTCCGCCGCCCGGCCAGCCAGCGAGTGCCGCGACCGGCGCCAGGGGCGCGGCGACGAAGCCCAACGAGGTGACGAGCCCGGCCATCCACTCGACCGAGCCGACGGCTCCCGAGAAGCCCTTCATCCCGGTCGAACCCGTTCGCCACCACTGCAGGACCGAGCGGAAGACGAAGAGGGACACGAACCAGAAGACGATGATTCCCATCGCGAGTCGGGGCACCGCGTCCTCCTAGTCTCTCGCGCGACGCGTGCGCGCTGGCCTGGCCTTCGCCCCCACGGGCGCGTCGTGCCGCAGGTGTTGGCGGGTGAGGTCGAGCAGAAGCCGAATGTGATCGTCGTCGAGACGGTAGAAGATCATGCGACCGTCGCGGCGCGACGACACGATGTTGGCGGTTCGGAGCAGGCGCAGGGCGTGAGAGACGGACGTCTCGGGCATGTCGACCGTCGCGGCGAGGTCACACACGCAGAGCTCGCCCGCTTCGAGCAGGGCGTAGAGGATTCTCGTCCGATTGACGTCACCGAGAAGTCGGAACAGGCGCGCCAGGTCTGCGGATTCCGCCCGTGAGACGAGCCGCCGACGCGTCGAGTCGACGCGCGCCGCATCGACGACGCGCACCGCGCACCCGTCGAGCCCTACGACCGATTCAGTCTGCATATATGTAGATATGTTCAGATGTGCAGGGCCAAGTCAAGCGTCGGGATCGGCTGGCCGCGGGCGTTCTCCCGTGATCCGACCCGGTTCTACGCGTCGAGACCCGCGTCGCCGGCGGCGAGCGCGTTGCCGATCCGGTCCAGCTGGACCGCGGCTCCACCCAGGGTGAGCTCGAGCAACTTCGTCCAGCGGAAGTAGCGGTGGAGTGGGTAATCCGTGTCCACGCCGATGCCGCCATGGAGGTGCTGCGCGGCGTGCGCGACCCGTTGGCCGGCGTCCGCGGCCCAGTACTTCGCCACCGCCAGCTCGGTGGTGGCACGCTGACCGGCGCCGAGACGCCACGCCGCCTGCCGCGCGGTGAGCACGATCGCCTGGGTGTCGACGAACGCGTCCGCCGCACGCTGCGCCACCGCCTGGAACGTCGCGATCTTCTGACCGAACTGCTCGCGCTCGGAGACGTGCGCGGCCGTCAACCGCAGCGCCTTGTCCGAGACGCCCGCCTGCATCGCGCACGTCCCGGCGAGCGCCCGCTCGACGATCCAGTCGACGATGGACGCGCCCTCCCCCACCGCTCCGAGGACGTCGCCGGCTTCGACAGAGACGCCGTCCAACGTCACCGCCCACTGCGGCTCAAGCGACGTGGTCTCCACGCGCTCCAACGCGACCCCCGTCGCGGCGGGATCGACGAGGAAGACCGCCACTCCTTCGTCCGTGGACGCCGGGACCAGGATCCGCCGCGCGACGCCCGCAAACGGGACGAACCACTTCTCGCCCTGCAGCGTGAAGCCGTCCTCATCGCGGCTCGCACGAACGGACGGCTGCGACGGTACGTACGTCTCGCCCGGCTCCATCAGGGCGGCGGTCAGAACGGCCTCCCCCGCGACGACGCCCGGCAGGTCGCGACGCCGCTGCGCGTCGCTTCCGAACTCCGCGATGGGCAACGCGGCGAGCATCACGGTCGACTGATACGGAACCGGCGCCGCAGCCCGACCGACCTCTTCCAGCAGCAGGCAGGCCTCCAAGACCCCGAACCCGCCGCCCCCGACCGATTCCGGAAGCGCGAGCCCGATCAACCCGGCGGCGGCGAGCTCCGCCCACACGTCGCGCGCGAACCACTCCCCACTCGCCTCGATCTCGCGGAGGCGTTCCGGGGGAAGCTTCTCTTCGAGGATCTTCCGCGCGAGATCTACGATGGCGCTCTGATTGTCGTCGAGGGTCAAGTCCATCGTCGGCTCCTACATGCGCGGAACGCGCGGCATCCCCAGGCCGAAGAGACAGATGAGGTCGCGCTGGATCTCGTTCGTCCCGCCGCCGAACGTCAGAAAGAGGGTCCCTTGGTAGGCGCGCTCGATCCGCCCGCGCAACACCGCCCCCTGCGAGCCGCGCCGGAGGTACCCGGCCGGCCCGAAGACCTCGAGCAGCATCCGATACGCCTCGCAGAAGAACTCGGTGCCGTAGACCTTCGTGACGCTCGAGTCCGCCGGGTCGAGCTCCGCCGCCGACACGACCTTCCAGTTGATGAGCTTCAAGTACTCGAGCTTCGCCCGGACCTTGGCGAGGTTCGAGCGCACCCACGGCTCGTCGATCACCCGAGTGCCGTCGGGGCGTCTCGCCTCGCGCGCCCACGTCACTGTGTCGTCGAAGACCTGGGCGATCATTCCGGGCGGACAGATCGCGACACGCTCGTAGTTCAACTGGTTCGTGATGAGCTGCCAGCCGCCGTTCTCCTCGCCGATGAGCGCCGAGGCCGGAACGCGGAGATCTTCGTAGTAGGTCGAGGTCGTCCCGGACTTCACGATGGTGCCGATCTCCGTCCACGAGAAGCCCTCGGCGGCGGTCGGCACGGCGAAGATCGAGATCCCTTTGTGCTTCGGCGCCTCGGGATCCGTGCGCGCGGCGAGCCAGATGTAGTCCGCGTAGCCCGCGAGGCTCGTGTAGATCTTCTGACCGTTGATCACCCACTCGTCGCCATCGCGCACCGCGCGCGTCCTCAGAGAAGCGAGGTCCGTGCCGGCGTTCGGCTCGGTGTAGCCGATCGCGAAGTGAAGCTCGCCCCTCAGGATGCGCGGCAGGAAGAAGTCCTTCTGCTCCTGATTCGCGTACGCCATCATCGTCTGCGCGACGGCGTTGATCGTGAGAGCGGGGACCGGGGCGAGTGCCCTCCACGATTCGTCGTAGAAGATGAACTGGTCGATGATGTCCCGGCCCTGGCCGCCGTACTCCTTCGGCCAACCGATCCCGAGCCAGCCGTCGCGGCCCATCTTGCGCACGGCCTCGAGGCAGTGGGGGCCACCCATGTTCCCCGCCGCGACCTCGGCCTGGACTTCCTCCGTCATCAGCTCCCGGAAGTACCGACGAAGCTCTCGGCGAAGCGCGTCTTGCTCCGGCGTGTACGCGAACTGCATTCCGGGGACGGTAGGCATCCGCACCGCCGGCGTCGAGGTCGCCCCCCACCGGACGGCCCGGCGTGAAACGGCCTCGTCGGCCCACGGGCTCGCTAGTCCGGGTCGCGGGGCTGCATGACCGGTGGAGCGAGAAACGGCTCCGGGCCGTCGCGCGTCTCTTCGGGATCGTCCAGGAAGCTCAACGCGAGCCACACCACGCCAGCGATCAAGAGGAATCCTAGGAGAAGCTGTCGCATGGTCGTATCCCGTAGAAAGAGATCGGCGGCGCACGCACCAGCCTTGAGCCCGGCCGAGCGCGGCGCGAGCGGTTACAGCTAGCGCAGGCGCACGGGCACCCGGCGGCTCACACCGATCCGGGCCGTGCGGCGAACTCGAAACGGTTTCGAAACCGCCTCGGCCCTCTGCGCTTCGCCGTCGCGCGCGACCACCCGGATCCGGCCGCGTGAGGTCGCCGCGTCCGCCGGGATGGTCCAGGCGTACCACGTCGCGTCGCCTTCGAGGTCGCCGACGAGCTGGTCCCACGACGCGCCGTCGTCCGGGGAGAACCACACCTCCTGCGACACGACGCCCTCGTCGTCCGACGAAGACCATTGGACGAACATCGTGCGCCCGACGTCGTACGAGGCAAACGGCCCCGGTCGCCAGACTCGCTGCACCTCGGGCGCAGCGCTCTCCGGCGCGTCGATCGTGACGCCGACGAGGGCTTCATTGTTCGTGAGATCGTCGTCCTCGAGGAGCGCGTCGGGGTTGAAGTGGACACGCAGCACGTAATCTCCGGGCGGCACGTCCGTGACATCGACCCACTGGCAGTCGAGCTCTTGGGGGTAGAGGTCGGCGTAACCGACCTGCAGACCCTGATTCTCACACGTGTAGCGCCGGCCGGTGCGCGTGCTCCGATCCGACGGCGTCGTGTCCTCGAGACAGAAACCCTGCTTGCGGCCCGGCGCGACGAGCTCTCCCTCGTCGTTGAGGAGCTCGTAGACCGACGCCTGCGAGAAGTGGAAATGGCCATGGCACTCGCTGAACTCGAATAGCTCTGGGAAATCCAGCGGATCGCCGATCACGAGATCCTCGTCGCCGCGGTTGTGGATCAGCGCATCGAAGCGCAGGAGCTTCCGGATCCCGGGGCCGCCGACGCACATCTCGCTCGGATCGAGCACGCAGTTGCCGGAGACGGGGGCGATCTCGTCGAGCCGCACGCGCCCCTCCGGGGGATGAAAGACCTCCGTCTCGATCAGGATCGAGCGCTCGATCCGGTCCACGTCGAGCTCCAGCTCCGGCCCCGCCTGCGCGACGCGAGCGCCCGGCAACGCGACGAGAGTGGCGATCAGCGGTACGAGCGAGCGGGTCGGCAGCATGCGTCCGTTCAACACTCCTGCCGGCGCGCCGTCAACGCACCACGTTGATCGGTCGTCCCGCCAGGAAGGCCTCGACGTTCCGAACGGTCGTCGCCATGAGGCGCCGCCGCGCGGCGAGCGTTCCCCATGCCATGTGCGGCGTCACGAGGCAGCCCGGGGCGGACAGGAGCGGGTTGGCGGCCTCGATGGGCTCCGTCGACGCCACGTCGACGGCGGCGCCGGCGATCCCACCTCGCTCCAACGCGTCGGCGAGGGCCATCTCGTCGACGAGCCCGCCCCGCGCCGTGTTGACGAAGAAGGCGGTCGGCTTCATCCGGGACAACCGTTCCGCGTTCACGAGGCACGCGTTCTCCGGGGTCAGGGGGCAATGAAGGCTCACCACGTCGGCGCGCTCGAACAGATCGTCGACCTCGCACCACGCGAACGGCTCGAAGTCGGGCGGCGTCCGCGTGCCGCCCGGTCGCCCCGACGCCAGGACGGACATGCCGAACGCGTGGGCGAGCCCGGCCACCCGTCGTCCGATCGCGCCGAAGCCGACGACCCCCATCACGAGGCCCGCGAGCTCGACCGGCGACGTGTGCCAGAAGCAGAAGTCGGGCGATGCGGTCCACTCACCCGCACGGACCGCACGGTCGTGCTCGCCCACGCGCGATGCGAGCTCGAGAACCAGGGCCATCGTGAACTGTGCGACCGAGTCCGTGCCGTACTCCGGCACGTTCGATACGGGGATTCCGCGGCCCGCCGCAGCTCCGGTGTCGACGACGTTGTAGCCGGTCGCGGTCACGGCGATGAACCGAAGCTCGGGCAGCGCCGCGATCGTGGCGGCGTCGATGGGCGCCTTGTTCGTCACGAGCACGTTGGCACCTCGTGCGCGTTCGCGGAGCTCGCCCGCGGACGAGCGATCGTACACGTCGAGTTGGCCGAGCCTGGCCAGTCCGTCCCATGGGTTGTCGCCCGGGTTCATCGTATGGCCATCGAGCACGACGATCCGCACCTCATCCTCCTCCCACGCGACCGATCACGGTTTCCTCGACGAGAATCGGAGAAGGTTGCGGCACGTACGGCCACGGGACCGCGCCCGCATCGTCGAGAACGGCCGAGACGAATGCATCCTGTCGTCGCCGCGCTTCGGGCACCGGCACGTTTCGATTCAAGATGGCGAACGCGACCTCGCCCCACTTCTTCGTTCGGGCGACTCCGGCGAGGGACGACGCACCGAGGGACCCGTACGTCCCCGTCTTGCCGACGATCGCCCCCCGCAGCCCCGGCTCGGCGAAGCGTCGTTGGAGCGTCCCCCGGTCGACACCCGCGACCGGCAGCACGTCGGTCAGAACGAGGCCGTGTCGCGCGGCTTCTCGTTGCAGCGCGCGGGCGAGGGCCACGGCCACACGCGGCGAAAGGCGGTTCGTCTTCCCCGCACCGGCCGCATTGGTGATGATCACCTCCTCCGCCCACTCGAGCGGCACGCTCTCCCGCGCGAGCTGCTGCACCGCGGCCGGCCCGCCCACCCGATCCGAGAGCGGGTGGAAGATGTTGTTCGAGTACCCGTTCAGCTCCTTCAGGATCCGCGGGAGAGGCGGAGACAGGTGAACGAGCAGCGTCTCCGAAGGAGGCGACGCGGACTGCTTCGCCCGATCGAACACGAGCGATGCGATGCCCGAGCCCCCGCGGCGCTCGTTCGCCTGGCGAAACGCCTCCTTCGAGAGACGCCCCGAGAGAGCGGCCGCGAACCGGCGGCCTCCCGGATCCGGCTTCCATTCGTAGAAGAGCGGGCCCTCGACCCGGACGCGACCGCGCACGCGATCGACCCCGAGATCATCGAGCTCTCCGAGCATGTAAGCCGCACTCTGGGGGAGCAGAAACGGATCGCCGTCGGACTCGACGAGTAGGTCGCTCGCGACGACGCCGTCCGAGGGAGACGCTCCGAGCAGTCGGGTGACGAAGCGATGATCGGATCCGAGTCGCCGCAACAGCGCGAGCGTCGACGCGATCTTGGTCACGGAGGCCGGGTGCACCGCCCGGTCCGCCGCGACGGACGCGAGCACGGTCCCGTCCTCGGCCACGACATGGACACCCTGCCCCTTCCCGACGATCCGCTCCGCGAGCGCCTGATAGGGGAGCTCGTTCGCGACCCCGGCCCACGCGGCGACCGTGAGGACAAGAGAGGCGCACGCAGCGACCGACCCCGAAAGAGCCGTTGGTTTCATGAATCCGCCCGATTCAGAACGTGAGACCGGCGCGACGGCCGGCCGAGATCGACTCGACGGCGTCGATCCGCCGAATCGCACCCTGAACTTCTTCGGCGAAGCCCGATCGCCGGCTGCCGAGGTCGGCCGCGCCCGGCGCGACCAACCCACGATTGCGCGCGAGTCGCAGCGCGTTCTCGAACAACACGCGGGTGATCGACTCCGGACTGCGAATCCGGCGCTGGAGAACGTACTGCTTTCCTAGGCCGACGCAGCTCGTCAGGAACGAACCGTCGTCGAGCGGCTCGTCGACCGGATGCTGCTCGAGGGCGTCGGCGACCACCTGGTAGGCCTCGAGATACGGCCGCAGGACCCGGTGAGACAACAGAGGCCGCAAGCGGCGGGCGAGTCGGTGGATCTCGTCGCCCCCGAGCCCCATCGTGCCCGCCCAGCCCTCGGCGCGAACGTCGAGGTCGGCCGAGAGCTCCGCCCGGAAGTCTTCCTTCTCCGGGAAGAAGAACTCGAACTTCAGTAGGTCGCGAATGCGAAGCGCCTCCTCCATGAACTCCGTTCGTGCGTCTGCGACCTCGGATTCGGCGGAGCGGAGGAGCGCCAACTCGGCAATCGCTCCCGCGACGAAGAAGTGGATGATCGTATTGCGATAGTACGCCGCCGTCAGATGCTGATCGGCCCCGATCGCGTAGACGGGCTCGGGCCCCTCCGCGAAGCACGAGACCACGCCGGAGCCCACCAGCGCATCGAGCGCGTTCAGGAGCCCATCGTCCGACCTGAGATCGAATCCCTCCGTGACCGGAACCTTGCGCGTCGCCACGTACTCGAGGATCGGATCGAGCACGACCCGCGTCTCGACCAACGACAGCGCACGATCACCGACGCCGAGGAGCGCCAACGTGACGAGAGAGGTCGCCGTAATCGGCGTCACGCGGTCGATGCGCACCGCGACTTCGAACGCGATCTTCTGGATCGCGAGATGCTGCTCGTCGTCGCTCGGCCGGCATGCGGCCTCGGGATCTCCCAGCGCCTCGCGCATCGAAACCGGATCGCCGAAGTTGATGTAGATCTGTCCGTAGCGGTTCTGCAGGGACCGGACGACCTTCAGGAACCAACCGAAGCTCTCCTTGCTCTTCTTGGCACCCTTCTGCTCGGCGACGTAGGAGCCGACGTCCTGGATCTGGTCGTACGCAATCGACACGGGGATCAGATACACGTCCTCGGCCTTCCCGTTCTTGTACGCGTCGGCCACGTACGCCATGAGCCCGAGGCGTGGCGGAAGCAGCTTTCCCGAGCGCGAGCGTCCGCCCTCGATGTACCATTCGAGAGAGAAGCGCTTCTCGATCAGGTACTCGACGTACTGGCGCATCACGAACTTGTAGGTCGGGTTGTCCTTGAACGTCCGGCGGATGAAGAACACGCCGCTGCGCCGGACCAGAGGTCCGATCGGGAAGAAGTTCATGTTGATGCCACCCGCGGTGTGATTCGGCGGGTGGCCGTTCTCGTGCAGGGCGTACTGAAGCACGAGATGGTCGAGGTTGGACTTGTGCGACGGGAGGAACACGAGCGGGTGTCGCTGCGTGAGCTCGTAGATCCGCTCGAGTCGTTCCCGGTCGTAATGCAGGCGCTCTTCGTACGCCTGCGTGTAGAGCGAATGGATGAGATGCGCGCAGAGATCGATGACGTGCGGACTGTGGGTAGCGGCGATCTCGCGCAGGTAGCGTTCGGCCCGCTTCGCCAGCTTCTTCTCGGGCTGGCCCAGATCGCGCGCGAGCTTCGCGATTCCGGCGCGGAAGCTCGCGCGGGCGAGGATGTCCTCCCGGACGAGCTTCGGGACCTTGTACTTCTGACCGCGGAGGCGGCGCTCGGCCCGCTCGAGCGCGAGTGCCGCCTGGCGCTCGACGAACTCCGCCAGACTCGCCGTGTGCGTCACGTCGGCGCCACTCTGATGACGCCAGCGCTCGCGCAGCTCGCCGGCGGTCGCGGGCTCTCCGGGAACCACGTTGCAGAGGTGCGGCGCGCGCCGATGGATCCACCGCTGGCGGAGCCGGCCCGGGTCGCGGGGGTCACCGACCGTGAGCAGCTCCTTCACGGGGTTCTCGCGCACGCCATCGACCTTCTCTCGGTCCCAGGCCACGCGTAGCGGAGCCAACATCACGTCCTCGCCTGACGCCAGCACGGTCTCCAGCGCGCCGTCCGATCGACCGCGGGCGCGCCGCCGTCGCGACGGCGGTAGATCGATCGTCTCGACCGGCGGCGACGCGCCGTTCTCGGGCCGGCGCTCCGCGATCCAGTCCGAGAGGAGGCGCTTCTCGTACTTGCTGCACGCGTCGAGCAGGAACACCACTCGCTGGCCCGGGGCGCCCGGCCAACCGGCTTCGTCGTCGGCCACGGGCGACCGCTTCGCCGAAGCGCCGGGTCGGGTCTCGACGACGGAGGTCGTGCTCATGCCCCGTTCTTGGAACAATCGCGCACGTACGTCCAGACGCGGTGCATCCTTCGGGAGACACGTCCAGACGCGGTGCGTCCTTGGGGAGACACGCCCAGACGCGGTGCGTCCTTCGGGAGACACGTCCAGACGCGGTGCGTCCTTCGGGAGACACGTCCAGACACAGAGCGTCCTTCGGGAGACACGGCCAGGCGCGGTGCGTCCTTGGGGAGACACGCCCAGACGCGGTGCGTCCTCCGGGCGGGCGCTCGCGCTCCGAGCGGGGATGCCTCCCCCCGGCCGGACGCGACGAGACGCCGGACGCCTCTGGCCTCGAGCGGTCCGCCGCGGTACCGTTCCGTCCGCGAGGAAGAGATGTCGGCGTACCCGGAGCTCACGCGCGAAATCGAAGAGAGCGAGGAGGGTCCCGAGGTCGCAGCCTTTTTCGACCTCGACCGCACGCTCATCCAGGGCTTCTCGGCTCTGACCTTCGTGCGCGATGGCGCGACGCGCGGCCAGTACGGCCCACTGGACCTCGCAGAGCTCGGGATGGCCGCCACGAGCTTTCAGCTGGGGACGATCGGGTTCTCGGCGTTCCTCTCCGGCACCGCCCGCGTCATGCGAGGCGTGAAGGAGGAGGAGTTCGAGCAGGTCGGAAGGCGTGTGTTCGAAGAGTCGCTCGGCTCGCGGATCCACCCGGAGGCACGCGCCATCGTCGAAGCCCACAAGCGACGTGGGCACACGGTGGCCGTCGTCAGCTCGGCGACCCGATTCCAGGTCGAGCCGGTCGCCGAAGAGCTCGGCATCGACCACGTCCTCGCCTCGCAGCTCGAGGTGCGCGACGGCGTCCTCACCGGAGAGATCGTGAGCCCGAGCTGCTACGGCGAGGGGAAGGCGTCCGCCGCGCGAAAGCTCGCCACGGAGATCGGCATCGACCTCGACTTCGAACGAAGCTGGTTCTACACGGACTCGGACGAGGACCTGCCGCTTCTCGAGATCGTGGGCAACCCGCGACCGACCAATCCCAACTCGAACCTCGCCAAGATCGCGGCCCGGCGCGGCTGGCCCGCGATGCAGTTCACGCACCGCGGCCGCCCGGGCATGGCCGAGGTCGTGCGCACCGGCCTCGCGGCGGGAAGCCTCGTGCCCTCGCTGATCCTCGGACTGCCCGCCGCCTACCTCACGGGCGACTGGCAGCGCGCCGTCAACATCGCGGCCTCGACCTGGGGCGAGCTCGCGACGGCGCTCGCTGGCGTCGAGGTGCGCGTCACGGGCGAGGAGCATCTCTGGTCGCGCCGGCCGGCCGTCTTCATCTTCAACCACCAGAGCGGCCTCGACATGCTGCTCATCTGCAAGCTCCTGCGGCGCGACTTCGTCGGGATCGGCAAGAAGGAGCTCGAGTCGAATCCGATCCTCGGGCCGATCATGTCGTTCGCCGGCACCGTTTTCGTCGATCGCATGAACCACGAGAAGGCGATTCAGGCGCTCGGGCCGGCGATCGAAGCGCTGCGCCACGGGATGTCGCTCGCGATCGCTCCGGAGGGAACGCGGACGACGTCCCCTCATCCGACGAGGTTCAAGAAGGGCGCCTTCTACATGGCGATGGAGGCCGGAGTCCCGATCGTTCCGATCGTCCTACACAACACCTTGGACGCGCTTCCGAAGCATTGGTACTTCATCCGCCCCACGACGATCGACGTCGACGTCCTACCGCCGATCGACACGACGGGCTGGACCCGCAACGACCTCGACGCGCGCATCGACGAGATCCACCAGGCCTACGTCGACGTGCTCGGGTAGGAGCCCCCTCGCCTGCCGGAGTCGCGGTCGGGAAGGCGCACCCGGGCGTCGCACGCTTCGGCCGCGGCTTCCTAGCGCCGTCCCGCGTCGAGAAGCTTGCCGACTTCGCGGATCGCGGCCTCACGCTCGAACGGCGAGGCGGCGAGCACGCGGGTCCGGAGCTGGTCCGGCGCGATCTGCAGGGTCTCGCAGACGTTCAGGAACGAGAGCGGCCACGACTGATCCTTGGACGTGAGCCAACACCGCGCCTTGCGGTACATTCGCTGCTCCGGCTCGCGCCGGGCACCCCGGTATTTGAAGAAATCGACCACCGCGAGCTGCAGCACCGCGAGCGCGAGCCGCGGTCCGGGGGAGAGACGAGGGCTTCGGGCCCACAGGTCGTCGAATTGCGTCGGGAGCGCGGTGTCCGGCTGAAACAACTCGGCGTTTCGGTCTTCGATCAGGACGGCGGCGGCTGGGGGCATCACGTAGGTCCTCTTGGCGTGGACGAGACTCGGGAGTCACTCCCGCTACCCTTCTTCGATGTTCGCCCATCCGCTTTGGGAAAACCTATGTCGAGGGTTTTCCCACCGATCCCGAGAAATCCGTTGACATCGTCCTAAGCCATTGAAAAAACGCAAAAAGTGAGAACGCCACGCCTGTGGGTCGGCATTGCCGTCGCACTCGTCGGCTGCGGGGACGCGAACCTCGGAGCCCCGTCGCCGTCCATCACCCTGGCGAACCTGAACCTGGTCCACGGCCTCTTCTGCCCTCCGGACACCGATGCGTGCCGGCTGCCGGATCGGGTCGATCTGATGCTGGAGTTCGTCCGCGCGGCGGGCTGTCCCGACGTCGTGACCCTGCAGGAGATCTGGCCTCCGAGCGCGGATCTGATCGAGGCGCGCGCGGGCGACGTCTGCCCCTTCCCGTACGAGGTCGTGTTGGGCGAGATCCGCACCGACGTCGACGACGAGCTCGTCCTGTCGCGATATCCGGTCGAGGTCGTCGAGCAGCGACCCCTGTTCGGGCGATTCCGCCGGGTGCTGTGGACGCGCATCGCCCACCCGACCGGTCCGCTCGACGTCTACTCGACCCACCTGGCGTCCGGGGCCGACGGCGGCCCGAACCCGTGCGGCGAGGACTGCCCCTCCGAGTGCCGCGCGGCCGGCGCCGAGACCGTTCGGGACTGCCAGGCCGTTCAGATGGCCGAGTTCATCGAGCGAACCCACGACGTCTCCGCGGCCGCACTCGCGGCGGGCGACTTCAACGCGCGCCCCGACTCCTTCGTGTACCGCCAGTTCACCGATCGGGGCTGGGGCGACACGTACCTCGACGCCGGGAATCCGGAGTGCGACCCCGCGACGGGCATCGGATGTACGTCCGGCCGCGAGTCCGAGCGACTCCACGAGCTCGAGTCTCCCGAGCTGAACGTGACGCACCGGATCGACTTCGTCTTCCTCATCCCGGCCCGCCCCGAGGCGTCCTGCCAACCCGTGCTGCTGCCGGCACGCGGACTGGGCCCGGGAACCCAGCTCTGGTCCGAAGTCCCGAACCCCTTCGCCCCCGCGTGCGGCCCGCTGCCGGAGCCGATCTGCTGGGCCTCCGATCATACGGGAGTGCAGGTCGCACTCGGATGCGCCTGACCCCGCAGCCGCCACGGACTTCTTTCACTGCGCGAAACCGGGCACGATGACGCCCGGGACGGGCTCGGGCGAGCCCCGAAGGGAGATCGAAACGATGCGGAGTGGTCGGAATTGGATGCTCGTCGCCGCCTGGATCGCGGCGATGCCGGTGATCGCCATCGCGCAGGACCAGGGCTGCACCTACGAAGGCGAGCGCTACGCCGAAGGAACGACGATCTGCCAGGGCGGCCTACGCCAGACCTGCATGAACGGCACCTGGGAGAGCCTCGACGGCGAGCGCTGCGGCGGTTCCGACGACGGCGCCGTCGAGGCCGTCGAAGGCGTCCAGGTCAACCCCCAGGGCGGCTTCGATTGAGGGGACGTTCGCTCCCTCGGTGCGACGCCACACGCTGCGGCCGTCGCAACGGCCCGAGGCCCCCGAAACGTAACAAAGCCGAAAACGTAACGAACGTCCCCCCCTCGGGTTAGGCGGTGGCTTCGCGGTTCAGGAGGAGGAGGACTGCGGCGGCGACGAGGGCGACGGTGAGGCCGCCGAAGGAGAGTGCGTCGAGCCAGGGGCCGCCGGCGAGGGCGACCTCCATCGACGCGGGGGCCGCACCGAGACCCTCGAAGGCTCCTACCACGGCGTCGCTCGTCATCGTGTCTTCTCCTCGCGCATCGGTCGGCTTCACCCTGCCTCCCCGCTTTGCAATCGCGGGGCCATCGCCGACGCGTCGGGCGGGCCGAGTTCCGGCCGAAGAGACTGCACTTTCTTGCCGCCGGCGAGAGCGCGGTGTGGCATCGGCGTCACGAACGTGGCGAAGCGCTACGTCGACGAACGCACCGCAGGGGACCGGGCGGGTCGAGAGCGCGGTGAGCGCCCCCGGAACGCGCGGCGATTGACCGCCTGCGCGGACGCGGACTATCGGTCGGCGATGATCGCGGAGCGAGAGGTCCACCCGGTGCCGCCCTGCGCCGCCGGGCGCATCCCATGGCTGGGAGCCGCGCCCCGGCTGCTGCGCGATCCCACCGCGTTCTTCGCCGAGCACCGGCGCCGCCTCGGAGACACGTACCTGGTCGACGTCTTCGGACGCCGCCTCCTCTGCGTGTTCTCGCCCGCGGGCGTGCGGCGGCTCTACGAGCTGCCCGAGGACGAGGCGAGCTTCGGGCTCGCGACGTTCGATCTCCTGAAGGCCAAGGTCCCGATCGAGGTCTTCCTAGGCCGTCGGAATCGCCCACACGACCTCTTCGGCAACGAGGAGGTGCAACGCTATCTCGGCGTGCTCGAGGACGTCGTCGCACTCGAGATCGAGGAGCTCGGCTCCACCGGCCGCTTCGAGATCTTCCGCGCGATGCGCCGGCTCGGGCATCGACTCGGGTTCGGGTCCTGGGCGGGCACGGAGGCCGCGTCGGCCCGCCACCTCGACCGGCTGATTCCGCTCTTCGACCGCCTCGACGGCTCCGACGCCTTCGTTCGCCCGATCCGGGCGCTGATCGCACAGGCGACCCATCAAGCACGAGAACGCCGAGCGCAGCGGGGGATCGAGGAGATCCTCGGAGAGATCCTCGCGGAGCGCCAACGCGACGGCCGGCGACCCGGCGACTTCCTCGACCAGATCTGGGACTCGTTCGCGGACGTGACGCCGGCCGAGCGACCGATCCAGGTGGCCCGCGACGTCATGGTGCTCCACATGGGTGCGCAATCGAACCTCTACGCGGCCCTCGCGTGGACGCTCGTCAACGTGCTTCTCCGACCGGACCTACTCGCGCGCATCCGCGACGGCGACGACGTCCTCCTCGAGAAGACCGCGAACGAGTCGATCCGAATGGCACAGCGGTCGATCACACTGCGCCGCGTGCTGAAGCCGGTCGAAGTGTACGACGGACGCGGGACATACCGGGTCGGCCCCGGCGTGTTCCTTGCCACGATGCTGTCGGTCACGAACACGTCGGCCGGGCCCGACCTCCACCGCTTCGAGCCCGATCACTACGCAGGACGCCGCCTCGCCCCGGACGTCGAGATCCCGACGAAGGAGCTCGTGAGCACCTTCGGCCATGGCCGGCATTCGTGTCCCGCGCAGCGCTTCGCGATCACGGCGATCCGCATCTCGATCCGCCGCCTTCTCGAGCACTTCGACTTCGCGCCCGAGTTCACGACCGCCGCTCCCCGACGCCGCCAGATCGGCGGCGTCGCCCGCGCCCAACGTCCCTGCTGGGTCGCGTATCAGAAGCGCCCGCTCGGCTCGGCGCGCCAGGTCCGGCCCACGGCGTCCTAGATCGCGAACCCGGCCATCGCGATCGCCAAGACGGGCAGGATCCTCATGCCAGCCCCGAGGGTACGCCGAACCCCTTCCCGCGGAACCCCGGGCCCGAGTCCAGTCGGTGGGTCGGTCCGACGGACGGTTGCGAGCAGCCCCCACGAGCGCCAAACAAGGGGCACCCGCCTGATGCGGCGTGAACCCCGGGAGGAACGACGATGCCACTGGCCCCAGAGGAGAAGCAGCTGCTGGACAGCATTCCGGACGACGGGCCCGAGCTCTTCGAGCTCGGCGTCGAGGGCGCGCGCGAAGCCCTCGCGAGCATGCTCACCACCGCGAATCCCGAGCACGTGGCCAAGGTGGAGAACCGAACCTTCCCCGGACCGGCCGGCGACGTGCCGATTCGCATCTACTCCCCGGAGGGCGACGGCCCCCACCCGGCACTCGTGTTCTTTCACGGCGGCGGTTGGGTCCTCGGCGATCTCGACACGGTCGACGGCCCCTGCCGCTCTCTGACGAACCAAGCCAGGTGCGTCGTGGTCTCCGTCGACTATCGCCTCGCACCGGAGAACAAGTTCCCCGCGTGTCTCGACGACTGCGCCGCGGCCGTGCGCTGGGTGTCTGCCAACGCCGACGCACTCGGCATCGACCCGAGCCGGATCGCGATCGGAGGCGACAGCGCCGGCGGAAACCTCACCGCGACCGTCGCGCTCCAGAACCGCGACGCGGGCGGCCCGGCCCTCTGCCACCAGCTGCTGATCTACCCCGTCACCGATTCGCGGATGAATACGCCGTCGTACACCGCGAACGGCGAGGGATACTTCTTGTCGGCCGCCGCGATGGAGTGGTTCTGGGACCAGTACCTGAACGATGCCTCCGAGGGCGAGAACCCGCTGGCATCGCCGATCCGCGCTCGCGATCTCTCGAAGCTGCCCCCGGCGACCGTGATCACCGCGGAGTTCGATCCGCTCCGCGACGAGGGCGAGGCCTACGCCGAGCAGCTCGCGTCGGCCGGGGTCGCCGTCGAATCGAAGCGCTGGGACGGGACGATCCACGGCTTTTTCGGGATGCCGGACCTCCTTCCGAAGGGGAAAGAGGCCATCGCGTACGCCGCGTCTCGGCTACGCGACAGCTTCGGAGAGGGCTGAGCCGCGCCGTCGCCGGGCTCGCGGCCCACCCGCACGGCGCCGCGATCGTCCCCCCGGGCGACCCTCCGGACGTCCCCGAACGGCTCTCGAGGAAAGGGACAAGGACGGCGTTCCGCGTCGATTTTCGGTTCGCCTTGCCTTCCAGCCCCCGCCTGGGCGAGACTCGGCTCGCGCGGCTGGGCGCCATCCCGGCCTCCCGGAGGCCGCGCAGGACTGGGAGACCCGATGCGCACCCCCCTCTTCTCGACCCTCACGACCCTCCTCCTTCTTCTCGCGAGCGCCCTCCCGTCGGCGGCGCAGCCGTCGTTCGTGAACTTCGAGTCGGGCCCGGTCCGGCCGCTCGCGATGAGCCCGGACGGAACGACCCTGTTCGCGACGAACACGCCGGACAACCACCTCGAGATCTTCGACGTCACGGCCGGCGGCATCGTCCACCGCGCGTCGGTACCCGTCGGGCTCGAGCCCGTCGCCGTGGCGGCACGGAACGACGACGAGGTCTGGGTGGTGAATCATCTCTCCGACAGCGTGTCGGTCGTCGACGTCGCGGCCATCCCCCCGCGGGTCGTGCGCACCCTGCTCGTGGGCGACGAGCCACGCGACATCGTGTTCGCCGGAACCGGAGGCGACCGCGCCTTCATCACGACGGCCCACCGCGGCCAGCACCTGACCGATCCGTCGATCGCGGCGGTGACGGGATCCGGCGATCCGCAGCTCACGACGCCCGGCATCGGCCGAGCAGACGTTTGGGTCTTCGACGCGACGAACCTCGGGGCCGCCTTCGGCGGTCTACCGATCGAGATCAAGAGCTTCTTCACCGACACGCCGCGCGCCCTCGCCGTCAGCAACGACGGCAACACGGTCTACGTGGCGGGGTTTCACACCGGCAACCGCACGACGACCGTGAGTGAGGGTTCGGTGTGCAACGGCTTCGCGGGCGCGGGCCCCTGCGGCGGCGATGGCATCACGTCGCCGGGCGGACTTCCGGGCGGCCAGATGCCGGGCGGCAACCCCGGTCCGAGCACCGACCACAACGGAGTCGGGGCGCCGGAGGTCGGCCTGATCGTCAAGTTCAACGAGGGAACCGGCATCTGGGAGGACGAGCTCGGGCGCAACTGGAACAACGGCGTCCGCTTCGACCTCCCCGATGAGGACGTGTTCGCGCTGAACGCGAACACCCTCGCCGAGGTCGCCGTCCATGCCAGCGTCGGCACCACTCTCTTCAACATGGTGGTCCACCCGACGACCGGCGACCTCTTCGTGACGAACACCGAGGCCCGCAACGAGACCCGATTCGAGGGCCCCGGCATCTTCGGACCGACGACGGTCCAGGGCCATCTCGCGGAAGCACGCATCACGGTCATCGACGCGCCGAACGTGACGAATCCGGCGAGTGTGAAGCCCCGCCACCTCAACAAGCACCTGAACTACAACCTGCTCGCCGGCGATCCCGGCTTCGACGCGTCCGCGAAGAACCACAGCCTGGCGACCCCGCTCCAAGCGGTGATCGACAGCAGCGGTACGACACTCTACGTCGCCGCGTTCGGCTCGAGCAAAGTCGGGGTACTCGACGCGTCGGCGCTCGAAGCCGACACCTTCGATCCGACGGTCACCAGCTCGAGCTACGTCGCGGTCACCGGCGGCGGCCCGGCCGGACTCGCCCTCGACGAGGCGAACGACCGGCTCTACGTTCTCACCCGCTTCGACAACTCGATCTCCGTCATCGACCTCACGACGAGCACCGAGGTCGACCACCTACCGATCCACAATCCCGAGCCGTCCGTCGTGCTCGAGGGACGCCCGTTCCTCTACGACGCCTTCGACAGCTCCGCGAACGGCGAGGCCTCCTGCTCGAGCTGCCACGTCTTCGGCGACCTCGACCAGCTGGCGTGGGACCTCGGCAATCCGGACGACGAAGTCACCTCGAGCCCGATGTCGATCAAGCTCGAGGCGGCCGCCCTCATCTTCGGCAGCTCGCTCAACGGCGGTGCGGACGTCGACGAGTTCCACCCGATGAAGGGCCCCATGACCACGCAGACCCTCCGGGGGCTCGCGAACAGCGGCCCCATGCACTGGCGCGGTGATCGGTCCAACGGCGTCTTCGGCGTCGGCACGGGCGAGCACCTGTCCTTCGACAACTTCCTGGTCGCATTCCCGGGCCTGCTCGGCCGGGCCAGCGTCATCTCGGCGACGGACATGAACAAGTTCACCGACTTCGCCCTGACGATGCTTCTCCCGCCGAATCCGGTCCGCGCGCTGGACAACTCCCTGAACGCGGCGCAACAGGGCGGACTGAACTTCTACTCCGGATCACGGCGCTCCGACGGCATCGCCGTGTTGAACGACCTCGGTTTCACGTGCGAGGGCTGCCACGCACTCGATCCGGCTCAGGGATTCTTCGGGACGAACGGCGACGCGAGCTTCGAGAACGAAGAGCAGATCATGAAGATCGCTCACCTCCGGAACCTCTATCAGAAGGTCGGGATGTTCGGGATGCCGGACGTCGGGTTCTTCAACGGCGGCAACAACGGCCACCAGGGCGACCAGATCCGCGGATTCGGGTTCCTGCACGACGGGAGCGTCGACACGATCTTCCGCTTCTTCCAGGCAACGGTCTTCAACAACCAGAACGGCGTGGGCTTCGACGGCCCGAACGGCGGCGACGACAAACGCGCGCAGATGGAGCAGTTCATGCTCGCGTTCGATTCGGATCTGGCACCGATCGTGGGCCAACAGGTGACTCTCGACGCCACGAACTCGGCGGTCGTCGGCCCACGCATCGACCTGTTGATCCAACGGGCCAGCACGGCGTTCACCTCGAAGGAGCTCGGGGGCAACGTGACCGAGTGCGACCTCGTCGTGAAGGGGACGATCGCGGGTGAGCCGCGCGGCGCCGTCCTGAACTCCGGCGGCACGTTCACCCTGGACCGGGCCAGCGATCCCGCGATGTCGGACGCGGCGCTCCGCGCCCTCGCGACGACGGCAGGACAGGAGCTCACCTACACGTGCGCACCTCCCGGATCCGGCACGCGCATGGGCATCGACCGAGACGAAGACGGCGTCCTCGACGGCGACGACAACTGCCCTGCGGTGGCCAATCCCGGCCAGGCCGATAGCGACAACGATGGCGTCGGCGACGTGTGCGACACGACCGGGCCGGTCTGCGGCGACGGCGCGGTCAACGGCAGCGAGCTCTGCGACGACGGTGTGAACGACGGGGGCGAGGGCGAATGCCTCCCCGGCTGCGGCGGGCTCCAATCCTGCGGCGACGCGGCGGTCGAAGGCACCGAGACCTGTGACGACGGCGCGAACGACGGCGGCGAAGGCGAGTGCCTGCCGGGCTGCGGAGGACTCCAGTCCTGCGGCGACAGCGCAATCGAAGGCACCGAGATCTGCGACGACGGCACCAACGATGGCGGCGAAGGCGAATGCCTCGCGGGCTGCCTCGGGATCCAGTCCTGCGGAGACGGCACCGCCGAGGGCACCGAGATCTGCGACGATGGCACCAATGACGGCGGCCAGGCCGAGTGCCTTCCTGGATGCGGCGGCTTCCAGAGCTGCGGCGACGGCGACGTCGAGGGCACCGAGGTCTGCGACGACGGCACCAACGACGGCGGCGAAGGCGAGTGCCTTCCGGGATGCCTCTCCGTGCAATCGTGCGGCGACGGCAGCGTCGACGGCACCGAGGTCTGCGACGACGGCGTGAACGATGGCGGCGAAGGCGAGTGCCTGCCCGGATGTGGCGGCATCCAATCGTGCGGCGACGGAATCCCCGAGGGAACCGAATCGTGCGACGACGGCACCAACCTCGGCGGCGAGGGCGGATGCCTCCCGGGCTGCGTCGGCACCCAGACGTGTGGCGACGGCGTCGCGAACGGCGACGAGATCTGCGACGGCGGCGACGACGCGGCCTGCCCGGGAGCGTGCTCCGGCAGCTGCAGCTGCGGCGTCTGCCCGAACGAACCGCTCCCCTCGTGCACCGACGCGGGTCGGCACACCCTCGTGATCAAGGACAACACGATCAACGACCGCGACCTGTTGAAATGGAAGTGGGCGAAGGGCGGCGAAGTCGACCAACTCGACCTCGGCAATCCCGATTCGACGACCACCTACACGCTCTGCATCTACGACTCGAGCGGCGGCGACGACTTCCTCGCGACGTCGCTCGCCATTGCGCCGGGGTCGAAATGGGCGAGCCTCGGCCCCAAGGGCTTCCGGTACAAGGACAAGTTCCGGACGTCGAACGGCGTGAAGACGGCGCAGCTTCGAACCGGCCTCATCGGGCGGTCGAAAGCGCTGATCGTGGCGAAGGGCGGGAACGTCGGCCTGCCGGCTCCCGCGGGGGCCACGTTCTTCGAGCAATCG
>JAUIFY010000368.1 GCA_030430245.1 bacterium
CCAGGGGTGGCCTTCTGGGGCAGCACCGCGCGCCGGAGGAACCAGGAGAGGAGAAGCATCAGGACACCGAACGCGACGAGAGCCTTGAGCGCGCCGCCCGATCGCATCAGGACGACGCTCCTCCGGGCCGACGAGTCAGGTCCAGCACCCCTCCGGCCGAGCCTCCGGTCTTCGTGTGGGACGCGGGGGCCGACCGCGCCCGGGCGAGGGCCGACATCGTGGCGGCCGGTACGTCCCCTCCGCCGAGAAGGGCCCCGGGGACCGGCTGGGGGCCGGGAGAGGCGACCTCGGCCAGGACGAACGCGCCGGCGAGTCTTCCGAGGAGCACCGGGGAAGCCGCGCCGGGCGCGATCCACGCGAACAGGGCCACCGAAGCGGCGAGGCCGGGCGAGACGAAGAACGCCAGCGCGGCCACGACGAGCAGCACGATCGCGGCGAGGACGACGAACAGTGCCAATCCCCCGACGAGTGCCGCGTAGAAGACGACGAGGTCGTGTCGCCGTGCGACCGCGAGCCATCGCCACGCGTCACGACTGAGTGCTTCGCCGACGGAGTCCGTCCGCGTCGCGATCAGGAGGCTGAGCGTCGGGGCCAGCAGAGCCACCACGACGGCGGAGACGGCGACGAGGGCCGTCGGTCCGGCGAGGAACGCGTCCCATCCTTGCGGCGTGGACGCGACGGAGCTCGGAGCCGCCCAAAGGAGGAAGACCGCACACGGGACCGCCCAGACGCAGGTGAGAGCGGCGTACCGCAACACGAACGAGCCGAGCTCCGGACCGTCGAAGGGTGCTTCGACGAAGCCCGCCTCCAGCTCTCCCTCGCGCGCCGGCAGGGCGAATCGCCCGACGACCGGCGAGCTCGCGACGAGAATCACGACGAGGGCGATCGGTGCCGGAACCCCGAGCATGTCGACCACGGCGGCGGACACCAGACCCAGAATCGAGGTGACCACGATCACGGGGACCGTGGTCAGCAGCGTCCCGGGTCGAACGAATCCGCGGATCACCTGACCCGCGGTCCCACCGAAGGCGTCGGCGTCGTCCATGTACGGTGCTTCGACCGTGCGGGAGAACGGCTTGAGTGGCTCGCGTGGGAGGACTCTATGGGGATCGCGGTGGCGGGCTCTCGCTCGACGCCTCGCGCAGGGCGCGGACGACGTCTTCCCGAGCGACGATGCCGACGAGGCGGTCGCCCTGGACGACGGGGAGGCTCTTCCACCCGGTGTCGACCATCCGCTGCAGGATCCGTGTGAGCGGGGTGTCCGGCTCGACGGCCTCCGGACTCGTTCGCATGACCGTCGACGCACGCGCGCCCATGATCTCGTCGTAGCGCGGAACGACGCTCGCGGGCGTGAAGATGAAACCGCGGAGCAAGTCGAGCTTCGTGAGAAGACCCACGAGCTTTCCGTCTTCGACGACGGGCAACGCGTTGAAGTCGTGGTTGTCGAAGATCTCGGCGACCTGCCGCAGCGGGGTGTCGCGGGTGATCGTCACGACGTCCTTCGTCATGGCATCGCGAGCGCGTCGCTCCAGAAACCCATACATTCCCGATCCCCCGTGGTTCGGCCGGCCACGCGGCGCAACCGCCACCGGATCGCGGGTGAGTCCCGCTGGCGGCCCGCACGTGACGCGGCGATCAGCTCTCCCTCGTGTTCGCTCTTCGAGGTTTGACACATCCTTCGGCGCGGGACCATTCGACGCTCGATGGGATCGGTGACGAGCTCTGCACTCAGAGGCACGTAGCTCGGCGGATCGACGCCTCCCCCTCCGCGCGGGGCGAGTGCCTACGAGGCGGGCAGTGCGCGCGAACCGGGCGGTCCGACCTCGGAGCCCCCTACCGCCGACCGCGAGGACGGTGGGCACACGAATTGCAATTCGGGAATCGGACGCCCGGCGCGATGACGAACGCGACATCCAGAATCCTGACCGGCATCGCCGTCTTCCTGGTCGTGTGCATTCTGGGAACCCTCGGCTACGTCGCCGTCGGCTGGCCCGCGATGGACGCCGTCTACATGGTGATGATCACCATCTTCGGGGTCGGGTACGGAGAGGTTCGGCCCGTCCTGACTCCGGGGCTCCGTGGCTTCACGATCGCCGTCATCGTCGGGGGCTACGCCGCCGCGCTCTACGCCGTGGGCGGGTTCGTCCAGCTCATGACGGAAGGGGAGATCAACCGAGCACTGGGAGCACGTCGCATGTCGACCGAGATTCGCCGCCTGAGCGGTCACGTCATCGTTTGTGGATTCGGCCGCGTCGGTCGAATCCTCGCGCGGGAGCTCGCGCAGACCCAGAAGCCGTTGGTCATCATCGACGACGATCCCGCGAAGGTCATCGAGGCGGAGGCGCTCGGCTACCTGGCGCTGCGAGGCAACGCGTCCCTCGAGTCGACGTTGGAGGAGGCGGGAGTGAAGCGCGCCGCCTTCCTGTGCTCGGTCCTCTCGGACGACGCGGCCAACGTGTTCACGACGCTCACCGTCCGGGAGATGGCTCCGGAGGTCACGATCGTGGCCCGCGCCGAGGATCCCGCGACGGAATCCAAGTTGGTCCGGAGCGGAGCGACGAGCGTCGTGCTCCCGGCGTCGATCGGTGCGAAGCGGATCGCGCATCTGGTCACACGTCCCGGTACCGAGGAGATCCTCGGCCAGAGCGATCACCACGCCGAGCTGGACGAGCAGATCCGCTTGCTGGGGCTGCGCCTGGAGGATCTGAAGATCCGCGACGACTCTCCGCTCGTCGGTCGCACCGTGGCGGACATCGAGGTGCATGGCAACCGTGGCTTTCTCATCGTCGCGTTGCGTCGGGCGGATGGGCAGATCCTGACGAACCCCGCAGCGGACACGCCGCTCGCCGCCGCCGACACCGTGGTGATCGTCGGACAGGAGGAGGACCTCCCCGTGCTGCGCGCTCGGTACGATCTGTTGCGCGAGGTGAAGTACCGCGGGGCGAGTGTCCGCGTCTGAGGCCGCGCTTCCTACATCAGGGCGAGCGTCGCCTCGCGACGGCGCTTCGCGATCTCCTCCGGCGACTCCACCTCGACGCGCTCGTCCGGCTCGATCTTGAAGATCGGCTGGCCCTTCGCGACGACCTTCCCGTCCTGACCTTCCATCAGGTTCTTGGTGACCGTTCCCGAGAACGGCACGGAGACCTTGTTGAACATCTTCATCACCTCGATGATGAAGAGCGGTTGGCCGGGCTCGAAGTGCTGCCCTTCCTCGACCAAGAGCGGTAGGTGAGGCGCCTCGCGCGCGTAGAACGTCCCGCCCATCGGTGTCACGATCTCGTCGGCGCTCGCCTGGGGCGGCGGAGCGAGAGCGCGCAGGAAGGGCACGGTCGCCTTTTCGTCGAGGAAGACGTCCGGGAAGACCGGGGCGAGGTCGTCGCCCACCGTGACCTCGAGGAAGCGCGAGCGCGCCCCGATCCGCGGGATGAGCAGGAGGAGCTCCAGTCCGACCTGGAATCCCCGGTGCGCGGCGACCGAGCGCTCCCAGAGGCTCGAATCGCCATCGGAGAGCTTTCTGGACTCCTTGCCGCCGAACAGCTTCTCGAGCTCGTCCGCGGTGCGCGCCCCGGTGCGGCGCTCGACCTCGTCGTAGAACCGGATTGCCTCCGTCAGGATGTCGTCGTCGTGATCCCAAATCCGTTCGGACGGAGGCTTCGAGTCGACGTTCTCGAGGTTCAGGAAGTGGTAGAGGTGCTCGAGGAAGCGAATCGGGTTGTCGACGAAACGGACCTCTCCGTCCCCGTGCGCGAAGAGCTGGCCGTCGTAGCGACCGAGAAAGCCGCCCAGGACGTGCGCATTCTCGAGGAGCTTCGCCATCGGGCGGAGGAGAAGCGTCTGCTTGCTGGAAAGAACCTGTCGCGCCTGTGCGTCGGGCTGGCGCCTGGCCAGCTCCTCGACCGCGAGGTCGAGATCGACGTCGTCGACGACCTTTTGCAGTGCCCCGACCGCCGAGAGGAACGGCTGCATGAACGACGTCGTCGGCTCGGCCATGACGCCCTTGCCGAGAAACCACTGCACGAGGCCGTAGTGCACGGGAAGGTTGGTCTGAAGATCGTCGCCTCGGAGCTCCGTACGGCGCAGCAGCTCGGCCATCCGTTCGTAGTTGTCGGTGCGATCCTTCCCGTCGGTCAGCAC
The DNA here is from genome assembly GCA_030430245.1 of bacterium. Taxonomy (GTDB): domain Bacteria; phylum Desulfobacterota; class Binatia; order UBA12015; family UBA12015; genus VGTG01. The sequence goes on from JAUIFY010000368.1 coordinate 4,135, forward strand.
GAGGGCGACGTTCGAGTCGTACGCCCCGGCGAGGCGGTAGAAGATGAACGAGCCGGTGTCGGGATTGCGGGTGCCGATGCCCTGATCGAAGCGGATCTCGCCGTCGATCGGACGCGACCACGACCGGATCATGCCGCCCGCGTGCGGTTGCAGGGCCTGGTTCGTCGCGTTGATCCGCACCTCGAGGCCCGAGACGCTGCGGACCGTGCGCTCCGGCTTGGGGAGGCGGGCTCCGTTCGTCGCGAGGAGGCACATCGCCTCGATCAACTCCTCGACGTAGAAGACGTCGGAGGGATCGTCCGGGTTCGTGAACTTCAGCCGGTAGGCCAGCTCGGTCACGACGTGCTCGACCTGGATCCGGGTGTTCATCTCCATGAAGAAGTGGTCGAAGCCGGAGATGATGCACTCGAAGGTGGAGACCGAGTTCAGCCCCGTCGCCTCGCCGAACCGCTCGCCCTCCTTCTCCATTCGATCGAGGCAGCCCTTGTCGCCCGTCAGGATCTCGACCGTCTTCTGCTGGCCCGCGGCTTCGGCGATCGCGATCTCCGCGTCGAGAAGCTCCGCCGTGAGGGAGACCTCGAGGAGCTTCTGCTCGTGTCTCTGGACCGAGCAGTCGCGTCCGCCCAGAGCCAGGCACCACGTGCCGTTGCCGATGAGCTGGATCTCGTTGTGCCGGGTGCGCTCGATGTTGAGCTCGATCTTCATGGGCGTGACGTCGTTCGCGGGCTACGCCGCCATCGCGGTCGTGCTTTGGTACGGCGGCCGCCTGGTGATCAGGGACGCGATGTCCGTCGGCGATCTGACCTCCTTCATCCTCTATACGCTGCTCGTGGCGTTCTCGATCGCCTAGCTGGCCAACCTCTACTCGGACTTCATGCGGGCGACCGGCGCCAGCGAGCGTGTTTTTGCGCTGATGGACAGGCGGCCGGCCATCGCCTCGGGCGAGGGTGAGGTGCTCGAG
>JAUIFY010000369.1 GCA_030430245.1 bacterium
CCGCGTTCACGTTCAACGGCTACAACGACTCGCTCTTCACGCCAGGGCAAGGCAACGACAACCCGCTCGCCGGGGAAGAAGCCTTCACGGGGTCGGACGAGGGCACGCTGAGTGGCAGCTGGGCCCAGTCTCAGGTCGACCTGTCCGGCTTCGCCGACGAGGGCGATACGATCCAGCTGCGGTTCCAACTCGGGCTCGACGGCTGCAACGGCCGCATCGGCTGGTACGTCGACGACGTCCGGCTCTACTCCTGCCCCGACGAGATCCTCTGCGGACCCGCGCCCGAAGTGGGGTGTCGGCTGAGCCAGCCGTTCGGGTCGGTCCTGACGATCGCCGATGGCAACAAGGACAAGATGGTGTGGAAGCTCAACCGCGGCGACGCGACGAGCATCGGCGATTTCCTCGACCCTACGCAGAGTGGCCGGAACCTGAGTGTCTGCCTCTACGACGACTCCCCGGCCCCGCAGCCGGTCTTCGAGTCCAACATCGCGAGCGGCGGGCTCTGCGCCGGGAAGGCGTGCTGGACGGACCTGAACGGTAAGGGGTTCAAGTACAAGAACAAGAGCGGGGCCGGTTCGGGCGGCGTCACCGTGATGAAGTTCAAGGCGGGCGATCCGGGCAAGGCGAAGATCCTCGTCAAGGGGTCTGGGAGCTTCCTCGCCATCCCGACGCTGCCCCTCGTCAGCACCGTGACGGCCCAGCTCGTGATCGACGATGGTGTCACGAGCGAGTGCTGGCAGAGCACGTTCCCGTTCGCGCTCGCCAACGACGGCTCGAAGTTCAAGTCGAAGGGGCCGTGACGGGAGGCGGCACGGGCCACGCACGTGGAGACGCGGCGCGCGCCCGGCCGTAGCTGGGGCGGGCGCGCGGGGGTATGTTCACGGTCGTGCTTCCGCCGTGCCGAGATCTGTTCGAGATTCCCGACGACGTCGCCTACTTGAATTGCGCGTACATGTCGCCGCTCTCGCGCGCGGCGCGCGAAGCGGGCGAACGCGGCCTCGCGCTCAAGTCCGCTCCGTGGTCCATCACCCCGGAACACTTCTTCACCGCTACGGAACGGACCCGCGCCCGCTTCGCCGAGCTGATCCACGCCGAAGCGGACGACGTCGCCTTCGTTCCCGCCGTGAGCTACGGCATGGGCGTCGCCGCTCGCAACGTACCGATCGAACGCGGACAGAAGATCGTCGTCCTCGCCGAACAGTTCCCATCGAACGTCTACCCCTGGGTAGATCGCGCGCGCGAAGTCGGGGGCGAGGTCGTCCAGGTCCCCCGCCCCGCCGACCACGACTGGACGGCCGCGGTGCTCGAGCAGATCCGTTCGGATACGGCGCTCGTCGCCGCACCCGCGGTTCATTGGGCCGACGGAACCCGGATCGACCTCCGCGCGGTGCGCGACCGAACGGACGACGTCGGGGCCGCGCTCGCACTCGATCTCTCGCAATCGCTCGGGGTCATGCCGTTCGACGTCCGTGAGGTCCGGCCGGACTTCATGGTCGTCCCCACGTACAAGTGGCTCCTCGGCCCCTACTCCATGGGCTTCCTCTACGTCGCTCCCCGGTGGCAAAGCGGCCGCCCTCTCGAGCAGGGTTGGATCGTCCGCGCCGGTAGCGAGAACTTCGCGGAGCTCGTCAACTATCGCGACGAGTACCAGCCGGGCGCGCGACGATTCGACGTCGGCCAGCGGTCGAACTTCGCACTGATGCCGGTGGCGGAGACCGGGATCGAGCACATCCTCGGATGGGGCGTCGACGAGATCTACTCCACCCTCGCCGCGCGCAACCGCGAGATCGCACGCGCGGCGGAGCGATTCGGATTCGAGGCGGTCCCGGAGAACCGGCGCGGGGCGCACTACCTCGGACTACGACGGCCGGACGGCTTGCCGGACGATCTCGTCCCCCGGCTCGCGCGGGAAGGCGTGTTCGTGAGCCGCCGGGGCGCGTGCCTGAGGGTCACCCCTCACGTCTACACGACCGATGCGGACGTGGAACGTTTGGTCGGCGCACTGGAACGCATGGCCCTTTCCTGAGCCGTCGAGCCGCCCGACGGAGTGTTCTCAGCCGAGCAGGCGCGCAGCACCCCACACGACCAGACCGATCGGCACCGCCACCGAGAGAATCGAGACCAGGAAGAGCGGGACCGCCGCGAGGCACCAGCCAGCGAGTGCGATCACATCCTCCACCACCGGCTCCGGCAAGCCCCGATCCAGACCGAGGCGACGGCGAAGCTCGCCCAGCGACGCGTCCAGCACGTCCTCGTCGAACCCAGCGTGATACAGGTTTCCGGTCTGGCGGCCCCAGGCGAAGCCGCGGAGCACCGCCCGCGGCGCGATCAGCACGCCGATGATCAGGGCCTGCAGGTTCAGGACCCACGCGGCGTAGAACCTCCCGCACCCCGAGGAGATCTCCCAACTACCGATCTCCGCCTCGCCGGCCCACGTCGTATCGTAGCCCGTCAGCACGTGATGGACGTCGTGACGACGCACGGCCTCGACGCGAGCCGCGGTGTTCGGGAAGAAGATCGGGATGGGGCCCGCCATGAGCTTCACCCAGCGGTCGCCGTAGCCCCCATCTCCGAACCCGTTCCGGTCGAAGTAGAGCTGGCGCGCCTCCCGTACCGAGAGGGCGTCGTCAGGACGGCTTCGGCTCTCCGACACGAGCGGAGTATAGCCATCCTGCGGCGTCCGTCACGAGTGGCCCGGAGCACCGGGGCTCGGACCGCCTCCCGAAGGCGCTCCGGGTGCTGCTTCGCAAACCGCCGCGGACTTCCGCGCCACGACCTTGAGAACGCTCCCGCGATGCACCAGCACCGAGACGAGCGCCGCGACGAAGGCCGGGAGGAGAAGCACCCCACCGAGGACGAGGCTCGCCACGAGCTGGCCGCGGGTGCCATGAAGAGGACGTCCGATGATCCAGTTGAAGAGGGCGTTGGGCGGCGAAACGCTCGCGTTCAGTGCGCTCTGAAGCCAGCACATCACGTCGTATTCGAGCTCCTGATACCCGACCACCTCCAAGGTGAACCCCGCATCCGACAACAGCCGCTCCAGAGAGACGCAATCGAAGTGGTACAGGTGTCGCGGCACATCGAGTTGGAACGCGTGCCGCCCGAAGAGCTTCACTTCCCACCCGCCATGGTTCGGCACGGCGACGACGAGGCGACCCCCCGGCCGGAGTAGGCGAAACGCCGCTTCGACCTGCGTCTTGGGGTCGGCCGTGTGCTCGAGGCTGTGCCACATGGACACGACGTCGATCGGGGCTCGCTCCGCGAACTGCTCCAGATCGGCCCGCACGTCGAGCGTCGTTCCGAGGAGCTGCCGGGCGCGATGCTCGAGCTCCGTTCCGCCGACCGTCCACCCCCGCCCTTCCATCTCCCGGAGGAACTCGCCCGTTCCGCATCCGGCGTCGACGATGCTGCGCGCGTTCCGGCCCACGTTCTCGCCGGCGTGTCGCTCGACCCACCGCGCACGGAGCCAAGCACGAATCCGACCGGTGATGCCGTGCCTCTGCTCGCTGTAGTAGACACCGCCATACGCCGCGGGGATGTCCTCGGGAATCGGATCGGTGTGCCCGAGGCCACAATCGGCACAGACGAGAACGGCGTACGCGTCGTCCGCCTGCGCGTCCCGAACGAACGGGAACTTCGGCGTCAGGCTCCCGCCGCACGAAGCGCATGAGCGCTCCTCAGCCATCGGTCCCTAGATTGCTCTTCTTGAAGACCTGCCGAACGACGCAGCCACTTCGCGCCAGGGAGGCGAGAGGCTGATAGACGACGAAGACCGGCAGCAAGATCACCGCGAGAAGCGCGGTCACGACGGCGGCCGCCCACTCCACCGGGCCGAGGCGGCCACCCCGAAGTCGCCGGTAGAGCGCGTCGCGCTGAAACGGAAGGAGCACGTTCGCGACCGTCTGAATGAACACGAAGTAGGAGTACTCGAGCGAGAAGTTCTTCTCGGACACGAGGCGGTAGTTCGCCAGGCCGAGCCTGTCCGCGAGGAACACGGGATCGTTCAGTCGCCGGTGGTGTGGCGGGTCGTATCCGAACCAGCGCCAGCCGAAGAGGCGCTTCAACCAGGAGCGAGCGCTCGGGTACTCGAGGACCAGATAGCCCCCCGGGAGGAGAAGGTCGTCGAGCCCCTGAAGAGCCTCGCGGAGGCTCTCCACGTGCTCGATGACGTGGAACAGCGTGATCAAGCCGAATCGCGTTCCCGAGACGGCCTCGATCCCGCCACGCACCACGTCGACCCCGCGCTCCGCCGCCTTGACGGCGTGTACCGCCGAGGTGGTCGTTCCGACCGTCCGCCACCCCTTCGCTCGGAGCTGTCCGAGGGCCTGTCCGGTGCCGCACCGCACGTCGAGGACCGAACGCTCGGGCACGGGCAGCCGAGCGAGCCAACGCGCGCGGCGACTGCGCAGGGCGGAGAACGCGTCCTCGACGGAATCCGGCAAGACTTTCTCCCGCTCCTCTCGACTGGACGACCACCGCTCCGGGGCGAGCTTCTCGGAGCCACAGTAGCTGCAGACCTGGAGCGAGTACCGGTCGAAGAACCGACCGCTGGTGTAGAACCCGTGCTCGCACGTGTCGCACAGCGCGGGTCCGGTTCGGCGCTGGCACACGATGAAGAGCTCGAACCCGAGTGCCACCGACTCGAAGTACAGATCGAGTCTTCGAAGCAGACTCCACGGCAGCAGCTTCGCCGCCACGAATCCGGGTGCGGCGGATCGCGAATCCCAGGCGCTCTGGCGCGAAGACTGCAGCGAACGCTGGATGTCGCTCTCCTCCGGCCGGGACTCCGTTCCGAAAACCCGATCCGTCGCGCTGCTCAGGAGTAGATAGAGTCGCCGGAGGGCCCAGAACGTCGGAAAGGTCGGGTCGAGCACACGGATCACGTCCCAACCGTTGCGTTCGAAGAGGCTCACGGCGCCCCGCCGACTCAACCGACGCAAGTGGCCGTAGAACTCGTCGTCGGCGCCCCACTCGGAGGGCCACCACGGCTCGCCGACCGGTGTGGTCTCGGGCGCGGCCCCGTGTCCGCCCCGTCCGAACATCGTGATATCGACCGAATCGACGTTGGCCGTGACGAATCCCGAAGTGAGAA
>JAUIFY010000370.1 GCA_030430245.1 bacterium
CAGTCGTTCATGATCTCGATGGCGTCGGTGCTGAAGCGGCGGAACGCCCTCACGTTGCGCTTGGCACACGCCTGGATCGCCGTCTTCGACTGGGCCGGCGCCTCGACCGGAATGGCCAGGACAGCGGCCAAGATCAGCGCGGAGATCAGCGCGCAGAGCGTCAGACTGTGGGTGAAGCGAGAGAACACGCGAGAACGACTCCTGTGGATACCTAGAGCACTCGCAGCGTCAGGAGGGAGGGGGCCATGCTTCATCAGCCAGACGTCGGACGGGGTCCGCTGCGTTCCGGGGATGATTACGCAAGCCGCGTGCCTCGGGCAACCGAGAAAGTTGAAGAAAATCAACGGGTTCTCATGCTGCGAAACCTTGCAGGCGCGCACGATCGTGCGAACGGACCGCCGCTCGGCCGGAATCTATCGCGGAAACGCGGCCGCGACACCCCCATCGACCGGCAGTGTGGCACCCGTCGTGGGTGTCTGGTTCGAGGCGAAGAAGACCACGGCCCGGCCCACGTGGGCCCCGGAGATCGTCGCATGCAGCAGATTTCGCTTGCGGTAGTGCTCCTGGAGCTCGTCCGCCCCGATCCCTTTCGAGGCGGCGCGATCGGCGCCGATCTCGTTCCAGAGGCCCGACGGTGTCTCACCCTCCGAGAACACCGCGTCGGCATTGATCATGTTGACCCGAATGCCGGCCGGCGCGAGCTCGATCGCCGCGACCTTGCCGAGCTGGTGTCCGGCCGCTTTCGAGGCGCTGTAGGCCCCGAAATCGGCCCCCGGCCCGAAGACGTTCTTCGAGGCCTGCACGACGATGTTGCCGCCGGTCGCCTGCGCCTTCAGAACGCGGGCGGCGGACTGCATCGTGTGGAAGTAGCCGCCCAGATTCACGTCGACGACCTTATCGAAGCGGTCGGGGTCGGTGTCCACCAGCGACCCGACATGCGCGATGCCCGCATTCGGAACGACGATGTCGACGCCCCCGAAGACGCGGCAGGCCTCGTCGAGGGCCGCGTCGACCGACGCCGGGTCCGTCACGTCCATCGTCACGGCCGCGCAGCCGGCGTTGCCCGCGATCTCCGCGACCCGGACCCGAGCCTTCTCCAGGCCCGCGGGGTCGATGTCGGTGAGCACGACATGGGCGCCCTCGCGAGCCAGCTCCAGGCACACGCCGACACCGATCGCGCCGGCGGCACCCGTCACCAGCGCGATCTGTCGCGCGAGCGGCTTCTCCGCCGCCTTCCCCAGCTTCGCCTGCTCGAGGCTCCAGTACTCCATGTCGAAGAGATCGCCGTCGCCGAGGGCCTCGTAGCGCCCCGCCCGCTCGGCCTGCGCCTTGATGCGCAGCGTGTGCTCGGTGAGGTCCGAGGCGATCCGCGCGTCCTTCGCCGACTTGCCCGCACAGAAGACGCCGATGCCCGGCAGGAGGATCACCCGCGGATCGGGGTCCAGCTTCGTGCGCTCGATCTTCTTCGCAGCGACCTGTGTCGCGAAGTACGCGTCGTAGCGCCGACGAAACTCGTCGATCGCCGTCCGCAGCCGCTCCCGAATCGCCTCCTCGCCCTGGTCCACGGGGAGGTCCGCGACGAACACGGGGTTCGCCTTCGTTCGGATCACGTGATCGGGCGTGAGCGGGCCGCGCTCGGCGAGACTCGCCGCGCTCGGCTCCGCGAGCGCGGTGAGGATCTCTTCGGAGACCCGGTAGTCGAGCACCATGCGGCGATAGGGCTGGTCGGCTCCGGGCGTCGCGGTAGCGAGAAGTCCGCGCAGGATCGGCGCGACCCGAGCGGCCCGCGTACGTGCCTCCTCGACCGAAGCCACCGGCCCGGGAACGGAGACGGGCCTCGCGCGGCCGGCGAGGAACGCCTCCGCACGGTCCACGATCTCGATCGTCCGCTCGTAGCTCGTGCGGGCGTCGTCCCCGAACGTGAAGAGTCCGTGCTTCAGCAGCACCATGCCCGGGGCGGCGGGTGACTTCTCGGAGAGCTCGGCGGCGAGCTTCGCCAGTGCGAAGCCCGGCATGACGTACGGCACGAGCACGAGGTCGTCCCCCAGGGCCTCGCGCACCATCTCCTCGCCGTTCGGCTGATTCGTCAATGCCAGGATCGCGTCGGCGTGCGTGTGGTCGATGAAGGTGTGAGGAAGGAACGCGTGGAGGAGCGTCTCGACGGACGGGTTCGGAGATTTCGAGTCGAACAGGCGGATGCGCTGCTGGTTCACCATCTCCTCGTCCGAGAGCCCGGAGAGCCTCCGGAGCGCCCGCAGCGGCTCGAGCTCGAGCGCCGGCAGGCCGGGAGGCTCGATCGAGTCCAGGTCCCAGCCGCTCCCCTTCACGCAGAGCGCGTCGACCGTGTCTCCGAGGATGGTCTCCTTCCGGATCTTGACCGAGGTGTTGCCGCCGCCGTGCATCACGAGGTCCGGGTCCCGACCGATCAGCCGCGACGTGTAGACGCGCAGCGCGAGGGGCTCTCCCCACTCCCCATAGCGATCTCGATACTCTCGTGCGTCCGCGTCGGACCAGCGGCTCTGCATGGACGGTTCTCCTGGGCTCGTTCGTGGTAGGCGGATGCGACCGGGGCGTGCCGGGGGCGACGCAGTCGCGGTTGGAACGCACCGTTTTACCGCGAGCCCCGACCCCGGGCTACCCCGCGAGTTCGCTTCCCCCGCTTTCCGTCCATCGGCGGAGGCGCCGGCCGATCGTCCTTGCGACTGGGGCGGATACGCAGCCGAAGCGGCACCCCGATCAGCTCGAACTCCTCGCGCAGGATGTGCCGGAGGTAGCGCTGGTAGCTCTCGGCGAGATCGCCGCCGCGGTTCACGAACAGGGTCATCTCTTGCGGCGCCCGACGCACCTGCGTGGCGTATCGCACCTTGACGGGCTTGTTCCGCACGAGTGCCGGCGGCTGGGCCTCGACCGCCGCGTGGACGACCTCATTCAACCGGGGCGTCGCGATTCGTCGCCGATAGCCGGCCACGACCAGATCGAGCGCTTCGAAGAGACGCTTCGTCCCCGTGCCTTCGAGCGCGCTCACCCGCACCAGCGGGAGCGGCGGCCACTGCGGGAGCCGAGCGGCGATCTCGTCGTGGCACTGCTGCGCGGCCAGCTGCGGCGCGAGGTCGACCTTGTTGACGGCGATCACGAGGCCTCGACCGCGGCGCCACGCGAGATCGGCCAGACGCATGTCCTGATCCGTCACTCCGATCGTCGCGTCGAGCACGAGCACGGCGACCTCGGTGCGCGCGAGTGCCCGGAGCGACGACGATGCCGCGTAGCTCTCGATGTCCTCCGTGATCTTGCTCGGTCGCCGCAGGCCCGCGGTATCGACCACGAGATACGAACGACCGTCGTGCTCGATCGTCACGTCGAGAGCGTCGCGCGTCGTTCCGGGCGTCGAGTCGACGATCGCGCGATCGTAGCCCACCAGACGGTTCAGGAGCGACGACTTGCCGACGTTCGGTCGGCCAATGAGGGCGACGCGCGGAGGTCCCGACGGCTCGAGGCGGTCCCCGTGCCCGGACTCGTCCCCGAGCGGCCCCCCCTCGGCGTCGGGCTCGAACGCGCGGGCCGGGTCGTCCGGGTCGGACGAGGCCGCCTCCCCACCCAGCTCCGCCACGCGGTCCCAGAGCTCTCCGAGGCCCCGGCCGTGCGCGGCGGATACGCCGAGGAGCTCGTCCGCGCCCAGGGCCGCGAAGTCCACCAGACGCCCCTCGTGCTTCGCCTGATCGATCTTGTTCACGGCGAAGACCACCGGCTTCCCCAGCGTGCGCAGGCGGCGTGCGACCGCTTCGTCGGCCGGCGACAGACCGCCCTGCCCGTCGAGAAGATGGACGATGACGTCGGCCTGCTCGAGGACCGCATAGGTCCGATCATGCACGCGGCGGCCCAGGCTCCCCCGGAGAGGCTCCTCCTCGATGCCGCCGGTGTCGACGAGCTCGATCGTGCGGCCTTCGCGCTCGAGCTCCGCTCGATTCTCGTCCCTCGTCACGCCCGGCGAGTCGTGAACGATCGCCTTCTTGCGCCGCAGCAGACGGTTGAAGAGCGTCGACTTCCCGGCGTTCGGCCGTCCGGAGATCGCGACCACCAGCGGGCGTGCGGCGGTCACAGCCCGAGCTCCGAGAGGGCGCCCTCTTTGGCGAACCAGCGCGGGTCGGCTTTCACGTGCAGGTCGAGGTAGATGCGGACACCGAAGAAGCGCTCGAGCTCTCCACGGGCACGACGGCCGATCTCCTTCAGCCGCTTGCCGCGCTGGCCGATCACGATCGCCTTCTGCGACTTCCGGCCGACCAGGATCGAGGCGGTGATCACGACGAGGTCCTTGCCTTCGCGCTCCTCGAAGTCGTCCACCCGCACCGCGCACTGGTACGGGACCTCTTCGTGGGTTCCGAGCATGAGCTGCTCGCGGATCATCTCCGAGGCGAAGAACCGCTCCGGGAGGTCCGTCTGCGCGTCGGCCGGATACAGCGGCGGCGACTCCGGCAGTGCTTCGCGGACGACGGACAGGAGCTCTTCGACGTTCTCGCCGCTCTTCGCGCTGATCGGCACGATCTCTCGTTTCGGAGAGATCTCGCCGAGCTCCCGCAGCAGCGGCAGCAGCTCGGGCCGCTTCTTGCGGTCGATCTTGTTGAGCGCGATGACGACCGGCCGATTGCTCGAGGCGAGCTCGCCCCCGATCTTACGGTCACCGTCGCCGATGCCGGCTTCGGCGTCGACGATCCAAACCACGACGTCCGCGTCCGCCGAGGATTGCTGCGCGACCTTGTTCATCCTCTGGCCGAGGAGGTTCCGCGCCTGGTGCAGCCCCGGCGTGTCGACGAAGAGGAACTGCGCGTCGGGCCGGGATTCGATGCCGAGGATCCGGTTTCGCGTCGTCTGGGGCTTCGGCGTCACGATCGCGAGCTTCCGACCGAGCACCCGGTTCAGCAACGTCGACTTGCCCACGTTCGGCGCGCCGATCAGCGCGACGAAGCCCGCGCGATGCTCGGACCCGCTCACGACCGGTCCTCCTTCGCCGCGTCTCGTTCCTCGTCGAGTCGCTCCAGGGCCTGACGGGCGGCCGCCTGCTCCGCGAGCTTC
>JAUIFY010000043.1 GCA_030430245.1 bacterium
TGCGATGACCGCGTTGCTGGCGTCGAGGATGGGCTGCGTCGAGCGGTAGTTCTGCTCGAGCGTGACGACGCGAGCAGGCGGGTCGAACTGCGAGGGGAAGTCGAGGATGTTGCGGACGGTCGCCGCGCGGAATCCGTAGATCGACTGCGCCTCGTCGCCGACGACGGTGAGTCCGGACCCCGTAGGCTTGAGTCCGCGGAGGATCGTGGCCTGGAGTGCGTTCGTGTCCTGGTACTCGTCGACGAGCACGTGATCGAAGCGCCGACCCACGCGGTCGGCGAGCGACGGCTCGCCCATCAAGTGTGCCCAGTAGAGCAGGAGATCGTCGTAGTCGAGGACGTTCGTGCGTTGCTTCTCCTGGACGTAGGCGCCGAAGAGGGACTTCAGCTCGCGCTCCCAGCGATCGCACCAGGGGAACGCGTTCGCGAGGGTCGTGGCGAGCGGCCTCTGTGAGTTGACCGTATGGGAGTAGATCGCGAGGCACGTCGACTTGCGGGGGAAGCGCCGCGTCCGTTCCGAGAGCCCGAGTCGATCGCGCTCGAGGTCCATCAGGTCGGCGGCGTCCGACGCGTCGAGGACCGTGAACGACGGGTCGAGCCCGACCGACTCCGCGTGAAGGCGAAGGAGACGGTTTGCGATCCCGTGGAAGGTGCCGGCCCACCCGACCCGCCCCGGGGAAGACGACGGCAGGCGACGATGCGCGACGATTCGTTCCACCCGCCGGGTCATCTCCCGGGCCGCGCGGCGGGTGAACGTGAGGAGCAGGATCCGGCGGGGGTCGGCGCCGACTTCGATCAGGCGCGCCACGCGGTGGGCGAGCGTGTTGGTCTTGCCGGAGCCGGCGCCGGCGATCACGAGAAGGGCCGGCGCTCGCTCTTCGCCGGACGCGATGCCGTGCTCGACCGCCGCCCGTTGGGCGGTGTTCAGTCCATCGCGATCCTCCGTCTTCGGCTCGGCCTTCGCTGCCATCCCTCGTCACCCGGGCGGAAGACTGTGGGCGAAAGAAAGGCGAAGTGCAACCGATGGAAAAATCCGTCGAGAACTCGGCGGCTTGGGGATCTTCGTCCCGGCCGGTCCACGCGGGTGGCCCGTTTGCTCCGGTCCCGGCCCTGCGCCTATGGTCGCTCAGGAGGCAATCATGTCCGAGAACCAAGGCTCCTTCGATTCCGTGTTCCAGGCGGGCGGGACCAACGTCAAGGTCGTCTACCTGCTCTACCTGCTGTCGCTGCTGGCCGGGGTGACGGCGCTCGTCGGCCTGGTCATGGCCTATCTGAACCGGGGCAACGGGCCCGAATGGACGACGTCGCACTATACCTACCAGATCCGGACGATCTGGATGGGGCTCGCCTACTCCCTGGGCGGACTGATCCTCGCCGTCGCCGCGGTCGGATTTCTCGTCCTCGTGTTCGTCGGCGTCTGGTACATCGTGCGCTGCGTTCGCGGGCTGCAGGCCGCCGCGCGCGAAGAGCCGATGCCGGACGCGCTGACCTGGCTCTGGTAGGGCAATTCGGATGAGCTCGACACTCGGCGTTTGGTTCGCACCGGAGGGCATCGCCAGTCCGGACCTGGTGAAGTCCACTCGGCTCATGGAGGAGCTCGGGTACGAGACGTTCTGGCTCGCCGAGACGTTCGGCCGGGATCCGTTCGCACTCGCCGCGTATCTGGGCGCACACACCCGGACGATGAAGCTCGCGACGGGCATCGCCAACGTGTTCCACCGACACCCGGGCGCGATGAAGCAGGCCGCCAACACGGTCGCGGAGCAGACGGGCGGCCGGTTCATCCTCGGTCTCGGGATCTCGAGCCCGGCGATCGTTCAGAAGGTGAGGAAGCTCGACTACTCGAAGCCGGTGACCTACCTGCGGAGCTACCTGGACGACTACGCGGCGTCGCGCTACTTCGCGGTTCCGCCGCCCGAAGAGGTGCCGATCGTTCTCGCCGCGCTCGGTCCCAAGATGCTGAAGATCGCTCGCGATCGATCGGCGGGGGCGCTGACCTACAACATGACGCCCGAGCACACGGCGGCCGCGCGAAAAGTGCTGGGCCCCGACCGCGTTCTGGCGGTCGAGCAGAAGGTGATCCTGGGTGCCTCGCCCGACACCGCGCGTGCGACGGCGGCCGGCGTGCTGAGGTTCTACCAGAAGGCTCCGGGCTATCGGCGCGCGTGGAACGACCTCGGCTACACGGATCAGGACATCGACGGGGCGTCGACGCGGTACGTCGACGGAGTCGTGGCGTGGGGCGACGAAGCCGCGATCCGGGCGCGCCTCGACGAGCACGTCGCGGCGGGAGCGGATCACGTCTGCATCCAACCGCTCCACCCCGAGGCGGGCATCGGTGCGATCGACGAGAACGCGCTGCGGGCGTTCGCGCCGTCCGGGGAGCGGGGTTGATGGCGGCGGGGCCGCGTGTCCAGTTCATCCACGGACTCGAGGGAAGTCCCCAGGGCGCGAAGGCGCGGCTTTTCGCTCGGCACGTTCCGACCTCGACGCCGGCGATGGACACGAAGGACTTCGAGGCGTGTGTGCGCTTGCAAGAAGCCGAGATCGGGGCCTTCCGTCCCGACGTGCTGATCGGCTCGTCGTTCGGCGGCGCGGTGGCCGTCGAGCTGCTGCATCGCGGCGCTTGGACCGGACCGACGCTTCTCCTCGCGCAGGCCGCGTTCCGCATCGGCACTCGGACCAGTCTTCCCACGGGGCGGGTCGTCTGGATCGTGCACGGGACGAACGACGAGGTCGTCGACGTCGACGACAGTCGCCGGCTCGCGCAAACGGGGACTCCCGGGCTCGTGCGCTTGGTCGAGGTCGACGACGACCACTCGCTGCACGCGATGGTGGCCGACGGCAGGCTCATCGATCTCGTGCGAGATCTCGCAAGGGCGACTCCATGAAGACGTCGATCGCCGGCTATCGCAACTTTCCGGGTGAGCACTGTGGCAGCTCTTCGATGCGGGGGCTGCTGCACCACTACTGCGGTCTCGAGCTCCCGGAGGAAGCCGTCTTCGGTCTCGCATCGGGGCTCGCCTCGATCTACCTGACCGGTCCCGGGCTCGATCCGGCGCACCTCCTCTTCGGCCGGGGGATCTCGATCGAGGCCGATCTCGCGGACAACCTGCAGGTCGATTACCGGGAGCAGCCCGAGGACGACGACGTCGTCGCGTGGCAGGTCGTGCGCGAGGAGGTTCTCGCGGGACGGCCGACGATGCTGTCGGGCGACATCCTCTATCTGGACTACCGTGAGTACAAGGTCCACTTCCCGGGGCACCGGTTCGTGATGCTCGGCTTCGACGACGACGCGGAGAAGGTCGAGATCGCCGACCGGATCAACGTCGAGCCCGAGCTGTGCTCCTACGGTGCGCTCCGAACGAGTCGGAATCCACCCGAGGGCATGTCGACCCACAACCTCTGGGGGAAGTTCCACGGAACCGACGTCGGCCGGTCGCTTCGCGACGCGGCCCGCGTCGCGCTCGACCGGTGTGCGAAGGCGATGCTGGAGGGGGCGCCCGCGCTCGCCGACGAGTCGCTGTCGGCCGTCGCGATCGTTTCGGGCGTGTCGGCGACGCGCCGCTTCGCGGAGTCGATCCCATCGTGGGCGGCGCGCGACGACGCGGCGTGGGTCGCGTCGTACAACTCCCGCTGCATCGAGAAGTTCGGCAACGGCGGGGGCAACTTCCGGCGACTCTACGCGGGGTTCCTCGACTGGGCCCACGGGCTCGACCCGGCGCTCTGTCCCGAGTCGGCGGGCGACGAGATGCGTGCGATTGCGGACGAATGGACCGCGCTTTCGGAGACCCTCCGCTCGGCCTCGCAGGACCCCGCCGACTCCGATCCGTGGCGGCGCGCTCGCGACCAGGGCTTCGCCATCGCCGCCCACGAAGAGTCCCTGCTCCAGGTCTTGTGAGGGACGGAGCGTTCTCGCGACGCCCGTCCCCGTCCGGGGAGGAGTGCCCGACCTAGTCGCGGGTCGCGCCCTCGCGGAGGGCGTCGCGGACGGCGGTGAAGATCTGCTGGTCGTCGTACTCGTGAAGGATCCGGGCGCGGGCCTGGTCGGCGTCGAGACCGCGGGCGATCGCGGAGAGGATCTCGAGCTGGACGCCGGTGTCCGATGCGGGCGTGAGGATCAGGAAGACGAAGTGGACTGGTTGGTCGTCGATCGCGTTCCAATCGAGTCCCTTCTGGTGTCGGGCGAAGACGATCGTCGGTCGTGAGAGTCCCTCGAACCGTGCGTGCGGGACGGCGATCTGCATGCCCACGCCCGTGTCCATGGTTTCCTCGCGTTCGCGCACGGCATCGCGGACGTGGTCCTCGCGGAGGTCGGCCAGGCGCGCCGCTCGGACGGACAGCTGGTCGATCGCCGAGAACCGATCGGTGGCGTCGAGGCTCGCGACGATCCCGTCCGTCGTCAGGAAGTCCGCCACCGTCCCCGTCTCGCGTCGCCCGAGCGCCCAGGCGAGACCGGGACCGACGACGATCGAGGAGGCGATGGAGGCGAAGACGATCGCGACGAACATCTTCGGCCCGATCACCTCCTGCTCCCGGGCGACCGCGGCGAGGAGAACGCCCATCGAGCCTCCGGGGACGTGCGCGATCGCGATCGGGACCCGATCCAGCGCGGGAACCCGGCTCAGCAGCGTGCCGAGCCAGGCTCCGACGTACTTGCCGACGACCGAGAGCGCCGTGATCGCGAGGACGAGCCCCGGCTCGAACTGCTCGATGAAGTCGACGTGCAGGCAGATGCCCGCGAAGTACAGGGGCACGAAGACGGACTCGACCATCTGTGTGATGACGGATCGCGTGTGCTCGGAGAGCGCGTGGTGGTCGCCCGCCATCAGCCCCGCGACGAGGAAGCCGAACACGGGGTGGATTCCGAGCCCCGCCGTCAGCACGCCGCACGCGAGCCCGAGGCAGACGACGATCGAGAGCGGTGCGGCCGGGCTCGGGTAGCCGCGCTCGTCGAGCGCCCGCAACCAGCGCGTGACGAGGGCTCGGCCGAACGTGGCGGCGATCGCCGTGAAGACGACGACGGCAACGATGCTCACCATCGCCGAGCCCGTGCCCGGGTCGGTGCCGGAGAGGCTCAAGACCATCGCGAGAACGGCCCAACCGAGGAGGTCGTTGATCGCCATCGCCGAGAGCAGCAGCAGTCCGAGGTCGGACTTCGCGATGCGGAGGTCGAGAAGCAGTCGGGCTACCACGGTGATCGCCGTGATGGACACGGCCGCGCCGACGAGCAGCGAAAACGCCGGGCGCGTCGCGGGCACCTCCGCCCACGCGTCGAACATCAGCCAGGCGGCCGATGTGCCGAGAGCGAGCGGGACGACCACGCCCGTGATGGCGATCGCGAGCGACTGGCGGCGGAGCTGCCACGCCGACGCGACGTCGACTTCGAGGCCGATCACCAGAAGCAAGAACAGAATCCCGAGCTGCGCGGTCGCGTCGAATAGGGCGAGCTGAACCGGGTCGTCCGGGAAGAGCGTGGCGAAGGACTCCGGGGCGAGGTTGCCGAGGACCGACGCGCCGAGAAGAAGGCCGGCCAGGATTTCGCCGACGAGCGGTGGCTGACCCCGTCGGCGAAAGACCTCGCCGAGGCTTCGGGCGAGCCCGAGAACCACCAGCAGTTGGACGAGGAAGAGAAGGAGTTGTCCCTCGTGCATCGCCGCTCAGTCTCCCCCATTCTCGGTGTCGGTGGTCGAGGGGACGTCGGCGGACGGAGGAAGTCGCGACGCGAGCGGACCGAGAGCGGTCAGCTCGAGCAGACCTCCGATCGTCGCGCCTCCGACGAACAGCTGGTGCGCGAATGCTTCGGTGCCGAGGACCGCGCCCGCCTCGAGGGCGCCGCCCGTCGTGACGAGGCCCGCCGCGATCGTGATCGCGAGTCCCCCGGCTGCGAGGCGCAGGAAGCGACCCATCGCGAGGCCGACGCCGAGTACGATTCGAACCGCGATCAGTAGCGGCACCCAGACGGTATCGCCGGTGGCGGCCTCGACGAGGGCGAAGCGCGCGTCGTAGTCGTGCGCCTGCCAGAGGGCGCCGACGACGAGAGTGCCGCCGAGGAGGATCCGTCCGAGGACGATCGCCCGCACGTCGATCGGAAGGCGCAGGCTCGGTGCCCCGAACGGCAGCATCAGGGAGCCGACGAGCGTCGCCTGGGTCAGCAGCGCCCCGGCGTTGATCACGCCGTGGCGCTCCAGGTCGTACTCGCCGATCCCGCCTGGTCCGAGATCCGTATGGACGAGAGTCGCGATGAGCCCCGCGACGGCCATCAGCGGAAGCGTGGACGGCCGGACGGCCCGCCCGATGGCGACGAGAAGGCCACAGACGAGGTACGCGACCGCGAACGGGAGGACCAGGAAGCCGAAGGGCCCCGATTGCTCCAGGTACGCCGCGCGCACGTCCCAGGTGTAGAGCCACCACCCGCCATCGAGCGCGAAGCACAGGCCGAGGAGAACCCGGCCAATCGTCAGAAGGGCTCCCACCGAATCTTCGCCGGAAGGGTGCGCCGTCCGTGTGCGGCGCATCCTTCCGCGTCGAGGTTCAGCGCCTCAGATGGTCGGGCGCGAAGGTCGTGTCCGGGATGTCGCCGTTGTACTCGATCTCGACGGTCTCCAGGCGGGACTCGGTTCCGTCCTGGAGATTCTTCATGCGCTGGTCCTTGATCGTGAGAATGCCGTCGACCTCTTCCACGATGTCGACCGACCATTCCTTGAACGGCTTTCCGTCCTTGTCGGCGAACTCGCGCTTGAGGACGATCAGGTCTTTCGGATCGATCGAGATGATCGTCGAGCCGTAGATCTCGTTCTCCGGGTTCTTCGGCGTCGCCTTCACCTTCTTCACGGCGCGTCCGCCGATGCCCCCCTCGCCGACGAACTCGTAGGTGTAGTTGGCGACGATCGGCTCGACCATGTCCGAGACGTAGAAGGTCGACTCGAGGAACGGGTTCTTGCGGATCTGACCGCTGACCTTCACCGCGTTCGGGGCCGCGGCGATCTTCATGTACTGCTCGGACTCGGTGCCCGGCTTCTCGAGGAAGAGAAACCGGATGCCCTCGAGCGACTCCGGCGCGGTGACCTCGAGGTAGGAGGCGCGCCGGCCCTCGACCATCTTGGAGCTGAGGCCGACCTCGCGGGGCGCGCCCTGGGGCGGTGTGAGCTTCAGCTTCGCCTGCACCGGTACCTTCGGCAGGTTGTCGACGGCCTTCTGGACCAGCGTCCCGGCGTCGTCTTCGCCGAGGCTCGGCGTGGCCAGCAGGGCCAGGGTGAGGGGAAGGGCGGTCAGGGCCGCCAGGAACTTCTCGTCGATCAGCATGGCATTCGCTCCTCGCATGGCTCGTGCGTCTTACCGGATTTCCCGGAAAATCACGACCTTTTTTCCGTAGATGTTTCGAGCCGGTCCGAGAGGATCCGGGTGAGGTTCAGGAATACCTTCGAGGCGATCCGAGGGTATCGACGTTGGATCCGATTCAGGAACTCCTCGTCCAGAACCAGGTACTCCGAGGGCTGCGACGTCACCACGTCCGCGGACCGAGGCATGTTGCGGACCAGTCCCATCTCGCCGATGACCTCGCCGCGGCCCATCTCGCGGATCGAGCCCCGGTCGGGGTCGATGTAGACGTCGGCCTGCCCCGAGAGCAGCACGTAGAGCTCCCCCTTCAGCTCTCCCTTTCGCGTGATGTAGGTCCCCGGTCGAGCTTGCTCGAGGTGCGCCATCAGGACGACGATCCGCGCCTGGAAGGGGCGCAGGCCGGCGAAGAGGGGGATCTCCTTGTGCGGCTCGGGGCCGAGCTTCACGAACAGAAGGTCCCAAAGCGTGATGATGCGCGTCGACATGACGAGGGCGGGGACCAGGAGCAGGTCCGTGAACAGGGCCGCCACCATCGTGAGGCTCGCCAGAAAGCCGAAGTCGCGGATCGGTCGGAAGTTCGAGAGGGTCACGACGAGGAAACCGAGCGCGAGCGCGATGGTCGTGAACACGATCGGCTGGCCGACGGAGCGTCCCACCAGGAGGAGTGCCCGCTCCTGGCTTCCGGTGCGACGGAGCTCGACGTTCAGCGCGCTCAGGTAGTGGATCGTGTCGTCCACCGCGATTCCGATCGCGATGACGGCGATCATGCTGGTCGAGATGTTCAGGTCGATTCCGGTGAGGCCCATCGCGCCGAACAGGATCAGGATCGGGATCACGTTCGGCACGAGAGCCAGCAAGCCCGTGCGCAGCGAGAGAAAGAGCAGCGACATCAGGACGAGGAGGACGGTCAGCATCTGCGCGAGCCCGCTCACCTGCCCGCGGGCGAGCGTGTCCGCGGAACGGTTCAGCAGGACGACCGTGCCGGTCGCGTGGGCCTCGACGCCGCGGCGCAGCCGCGTCTGCGCGTACCGTTCGATCTCGGCCACGAGCGTCGACACCTCGGACGATCCGGAGAGACGCGTGCGGACCAGAATGTTCGCCCGCGAGTAATCCTTGTTGACGACCGGCTTCGTGTCCTCCGGGTTGACGAACAGGAAGAGCTGCTCGAGTGCGCCCTGGCTGAGGGGGAGTCGGCCCTTCGACTCCGGATCGAAGACACCGTTGATCAGCTCGATGAAGTCCGGGAACGACAGGGTCGAGTCGACGCCGGGTTGGTCGTCGATGAAGCTCTGGAGATCCCGGATCGCGGCCAGGTTCTCGAGGTCGCGCATGGCGCCCGGCCCCTGGCCGTCGACCACGACGTACAGGGGATACGCCCCGCCGATCGCCTCGGCGAGGCGATCCGTGTCGCGGCGAATGCTGCTCTCGGGGTCGAAGAAGCCGACGTAGTTCGTCTCGACCCGGATGTCCGCTGCGGCGTAGATCGACAGTCCGCACAGGATCACGCCTCCGAGGAGGATGACACGCCGGTGGTCGATCGCGAGGCGCCCCAGGGCGCCGAGCATGCCCGTGATCCACCGGTCGTGGTGTTTCGGCGGTCCCGCGGCGTCCGGCAGGATCATCAGCATCGACGGCAGAAACGCGAGGGTCGTGAACGAGATGGCGAGGATGCCGAGCACGGCGAAGATCCCGAGGTCGGCGATCGCGCGGATGGGGTTCAGCGCGAGCGTGCAGAAGCCGAGCCCCGTCGTGAGGGCGGCGACGCCGACCGGGACGCGCACGTGCTCCATGGTGGTCTCGACGATCTCGGCCCGCGGCCGCCCCGGGCGGAGCTCCTGGTAGTAGCGGCTGACGACGTGGATCACGTACGCGATGCCCACGGCCATCAGCAGCGGAGGCAGCACGAGCGTGCCCATGTTGATCGAGCGCCCGGCGAGCACCATCAGTCCGATCGTCCAGACGAGCCCGATCGTCACCGCTGCGAGCGGTAGGAGTACGCCGCGTTTCGTCCGGAAGGCCCACGCGAGCACGAACACCACGAGGAGGATCGAGAGCGGCATGAAGCGTGCGAGATCCTGCTCCATGAGGCGCGCGCCGGTGACCTTGAGTGTCTGCAGTCCGGTGATCGCGAGCTCTTCCGGCTCGAAGACCTGCTCGGCCGCGACACGGATCCGGTCTTCGATCCCGAGGCTCAAGAACTCCTCGTCCGAGAGGTCGTCGAAGAGGACGAGTGCGCCCGTCGTCTTGCCGTCGGAGGAGACCATGTTCCCGACGGCGAGTGGGTTCTCGTAGACGCGTTCTCGAAACGCGGCCGCGCTCGCGGCGTCGGTGGGCAGCTCGCGCATGAGGCGGCCCACTTCGACCCCGAACTCGTTCGACTCGACGCCCTTCATCGTGGTGAGGCTCAAGACCTCGCGAACGGCGTCGATCTCGGCGAGCGCCCTCGAGAGGAGGTCGATTCGCGCGAGCGTCTCCGGTGCGAAGACGTCGTCGGCGAAGATGCCGACGACGGTGGCTTCCTCGCTTCCGAAGGTGTCGACGACCTCCTCGTAGTAGAGCCGCTCCGCATCGTGCGACGGGAGCAGGTTCTCGATCGCGCTGTCGACGCGTACGCGCGCCGCGAACGGGGCGAGGGCGAGCGTCAGCGCGACGATCAAGCCGATCGTGGTCCGGGGGTGCCGGATGGGGAGCTGGAGCAGCCAGGTCAACGCGCGAGACAAATCACGGGGCGTCGGGCGGGTTCAAGTCGGAGGCCGGGCCTCGGCCGCGCTTCGGACGAACGGACTGTTGGCCGCGACGAGTCGTCCAACCCATAGCCGGGAGTATTCCGTTCTGGCCTTATCTCACGCGTCCCGCCGTGGCATGGAACCGCGCCGTGACGAACGTGGAGAGGAGGGTGTGATGGAGCTTCGGAACCACTTGAATCGGATCTTGTTCGAGCGGGGACTCGCGGAGGGCGAGCTCGCATCGGTCTGTCGGCTCGATCAGGGTCATCTGAATCGCATCAAGAACGGCCGCGTGAAGCCGAGCGTCGTGACGGCGCTGCGCATCGGGAACGCGCTCGGACTGCCGGTGAACCGGATCTTCTATCTGCAGGACACCGACGTTTCCGTGGCCGCGAGGCCGAGGGCAAATGCGCGAGCGGATCGGGGCGGGCGAGTGGAGCCGCGGCGTCATCTGCGGCGGTCGGGCTGAGTCTGGCTCAGACCCGGAGCCGGCTGCTCCGCTTGTTGCGGGAGCTTCGGCCGAGAATCGCCCCGATGATCATGCCGACGACCAGGATCGACGCTCCGGTGACCCACTCGCGCCAACGCACGAGGGCTCGAAGCTCGTGATTCTCGGTCGTGAGCTGCGCGATCCGCTCGCGCTGCTCGGTGTCCGTCGTTTCGAACGAGGCGTTCTCGGTCCGGAGCCGCTCGGCCTCGTCCTCGGTCTTCTCGAGGCGGCTTCGCAGGGTCCGCGCTTCGGTCTCGAGCTGGGAGAGGCGGATGGCCGGCGGGGGGTCGCTCGACAGGTAGCCGCCCGGAATCCAGCCCTCGCGGCCGTCCTCGAGGCGCACGTTCGTCCAGCCGTTTTCGCTCCCCAGGACGGTTACGGGCTGGTCGTTCGTGACGCTTCCGATGATCTTGTACTCGGTGCTGGCGCCGCGGCGAAGGTTCAGCGGGGCCGAGCTACTCACCCAGGACGAGTCGGTCGCGTGGGCCGGTCGCGGGTTCGGGGCGGCGAGGGCCAGGACGACCGCTGCCATCGCCGCGGTTCGATAGCGAAGCGTCATCGGAACCCCCAGTATCGCCGGATTCTCCCGCGGGACAAGGGGACTGGATTCCGCCGGGGCGGCCTGCCAAAACAATCGGGTGGGCCCAGGTCGGGCCGGCACCAACGGAGGAAAGCCCGATGCAAGCTCCAGTCGACGACTACATCCTCTTCATTACCGGAATGGTGGTCTTCGGAATCGCGCTGGTCGGCGTGATGGCCCTCCTGGGCCGCATGCACACCGACGACTGAGGCCTCGCGCTCAGTGCGTAGCGGCGTCGGACGGGCGTCGCTCCAGCACGGTGAATGCGAACGCGTGCTCGTGTCGCGCGTCCGCCGGACGCTCCTCTCGGGCGACCTCCGTCCAGCCTGCGCCGAGGGGAGGGAGTCGGACGTCGCCGTGCACCTCGGCGTCCACGCGTGTGAGGTACACGCGGTCCGCACGGGGGAGCGCCGCCTCGTAGACTCGCGCACCTCCGATCACGAACGCCTCCTCCTCGCCGGCCGTGCGCGCGGCGGAGAGGGCTTCGTCGAGGCCGTGGGCCACCGTGCAGCCTTCGGCCGCGTACGACCGTGAGCGCGTGAGGACGACGTTCGTGCGTCCCGGCAGCGGTCGGCCGATCGACTCGTGCGTCGCGCGCCCCATGATGACGTGGTGTCCCGTCGTGAGCTCGCGGAACCGCTTCAGGTCGTCGGGGAGATGCCAGGGCAGCGATCCGTCGCGTCCGATCACGTCGTTGCGCGCGGCCGCGACGATCAACGAGACGGTCATACTGCCACCGCGGCCGCGATGTGCGGGTGGGGGTCGTAGCCGGCGAGCTCGAAGTCCTCGTATCGGAAGTCGAAAATCGACTTTCTTTGGTTGACGATCCGCATCTCCGGCAGCGCGCGCGGCTCGCGGGTGAGCTGAAGGCGTGCCTGGTGGAGGTGGTTCGAGTAGAGGTGGGCGTCGCCGAGGGTATGGATGAAGTCACCGACCTCGAGGTCGGTGACCATCGCCAGCATCTGCGTGAGCAGCGCGTACGAGGCGATGTTGAACGGCACGCCCAGGAACACGTCCGCGCTTCGCTGATACAGCTGACACGACAGCCGCCCGCGCGCCACGTAGAACTGGAAGAGGCAGTGACAGGGAGGCAGCGCCATGTGCTCGACGTCGGCGACGTTCCACGCGCTGACGATCAGTCGGCGGGAATCCGGATTTCGGCGTAACTCTTCGATAATCCAGGAGATCTGGTCGATGGTGCCGCCGTCGCGTGCGGGCCACGAGCGCCATTGGTGTCCGTACACGGGGCCCAGCTCCCCCTCGTCGTCGGCCCATTCGTCCCAGATTCTCACGCCGTTCTTTTGCAGGTAGCCGACGTTCGTGTCGCCCGCGAGGAACCAGAGCAGCTCGTGGATGATCGATTTCAGGTGGAGCTTCTTCGTCGTCAGACAGGGAAATCCTTCGGCCAGATCGAACCGCATCTGGTGGCCGAAAACGCTTAAAGTTCCGGTACCTGTGCGATCTCCCTTCTCGACGCCCTCGGTCAGAATCCGCTCCAGGAGCTTGTGGTACTCGCGCATGGGCGTAAGATACAACGCGGATAGGGCGTCCTTCCACCGAACGACTGCCCTACGAATAGGCAGAGAGGAAGCCTTGTTCGGTTTGTAGCTGAACTGTAGGCAGGTGCCGAAGAGGATGCACGCCCTACGCGAGGCCGCGAGGCCCGCGAGACGCGAATATGGTGTGGATGCCCCGCGGGGACATGACGGGGTGGCTTTGATGAGGGGATGCGGAGGCTGACCGATGGAGTCGGTGCGCCTTCCCGCAATTTGTCGCGTGAGTAGTGACGAGGAGGAACATCATGATGGAACGTAGAAACTTTGCCCGCAGTAGCGTTGCTGCGCTGGTGGCTCTGGGCCTGGCCGCAGCACCGGCCGTCGCGGACGAGATCGAGGCAGAAGAGGTCATCGTCGGCGAAGAGGTCGTCGCACCGGCGGCACCCTGCCCGGAATGCGCCGTGAACAACGGCTCGGTCTCGATCGCGGTCGGAAACGACTTCACGAACGCCTACTTCTTCCGCGGCATCCTGCAGCAGAAGACGGGCTTCATCTGGCAGCCCTGGGGCGAGATCAACTGGAACGTGTACGAGGGCCGCGAGGGTGACCCGATCTCGGCCGTCTCGGTGACCGCCGGTACGTGGAACTCCGTGCACACCCGTCAGCTCACCGGCGCGCAGAACGGCAGCGGCCCTGGCAACTGGTACGAGTCCGACCTCTACGCCGGTGTCGGCATGGGGATGGACAACGGCCTCAGCGCGGGTGCGACGTACGTCGCGTACATGAGCCCGAACAACGCTTTCGGGTCGGTCCAGGAGATCGACCTCGACGTCGCGTTCGACGACTCGCAGTACTACGGCGGCGAGATGGACAACCTCGGATTCGCGACGAACCCCTACCTGTTGTGGGCCTTCGAGGTCGACAAGTCCCGCTTCGGCAGCAACAGCAAGAAGGGCATCTACATGGAGGCCGGCATCGAGCCTTCGGTGACCGTGAACCAGCAGAGCGACTACCCGGTCACCGTCGGCGTTCCGATGACGGTCGGTCTCTCTCTGGACAACTACTACCTGCCGAACGATCGCCCGGATGGCAGCAACCCGGGTGACGACGTCTTCGGGTACGCGTCGGTCGGTCTCGGCGTGGGCGTCCCGCTCGCGTTCATCCCGGCCCGCCTCGGCTCCTTCAGCGTCGGCGCCTCGGGCCAGTGGCTCGCGCTCGGCAGCAACCTGCAGGACTTCAACAACGGCCCCGCCAACGGCGTCGTCGGTACGAAGACCAACCCGCAGGAGGGTCGCTTCGGCGAGTGGATCGGCGTCGCGAGCCTGAACTGGCAGTACTGATCCTTGGACCCAGAGCGTTCGGCACCTCGTTCGGTGTCGAACGTGCTGCATCGGCGGCCGGGGAGGAGCGCAGCGCGCGCTCTTCCCCGGCCGTTTTCGTTTTCGGCTCCCGCCGGGGACGGCCGAAGGTTCGAGAGAGCCGGAGAATCTCGAGTCCCCAGGGGCCTGGAAGGAGTCTGGAAAGTACCCGGTCCCTTCCAGAGGAGCTCTCCCGAATAGCTCTTGAGTCCACTCGAACGTTCGTCCTAGGTATCGAGAGCGATGCGGAGCCTGCGGGGCGTGATCGTGGCACTGGTGGCTGCCCTTGTCGCAGCAACGCCGGCGAGCGCGCGCACCGGACGGCTCGACCGTGATTTCGGTCGCCGAGGTCTGGTTCGGACGAGCCTGGGCTCGGGCGCCGACGTCGCGACCGCTGTGGCGGTCCAGGCGGACGGGCGCATCGTCGTGGCGGGGCATTCGCGCAGCGCCGGCGGCACCTCGAAGGTCGCCCTCGTCCGGCATCGGGCCGATGGCGCGCTCGATCCGAGCTTCGGCCGCGGCGGGAAGGTCCTGGCCGCGCTTCCGGAGGACGCCGAGATCGAGGCCCTCGCCCTCGGCCCGGACGGCGAGATCGTCGTCGCCGGATCGACTTCGGTGGTCGGCGGGCGCGCGGCCTTCGTGGCGCGCTTCCTCGCCGATGGCGCTCCCGATCCGTCCTTTGGCGACGAGGGGCGCTTCGTGCTGGAGGGACCGAAGGCTCCGACGCGAGCGCGCGCGCTCGCGATCACCGCGGACGGTGCGGCCGTGATCGCGGGAGCGGAGGGGGCGGGGAGCCGCCAGCGCTTCCTCGTCTTCCGCCTGGATCGCTCCGGCCGGCTCGATCCGACCTTCGGGCAGGGGGGGCTCGTCGCGCCGGAGATCGATGCGGGCGCGGGCAGCGCCTTCGCGATCGCCCTCCAGGAGGACCGGCGCATCGTGCTGGCGGGGCGCGTGCGCGCCGATCTCGCCGCGCTTCGGCTCGAGCCCTCCGGTGCGCCGGACGAGGGGTTCGGCCGCGACGGCCTCGCCGTCGTCGACGTCGGCAAGGGCCTCGACGTCGCCCGCGGAGTCGTCGTCGCCCCCGACCGATCGATTCTCCTCGCCGGGACGACGACGCGTTCGGGGGATGCCGACTTCGTCGTCGCGCGGCTCGACGAGGACGGCGATCTCGACGCGACGTTCGGCGTGCGCCGCACCGATCTCGGGGGAGCGGCATCGGCACATGCGGTGGCTCTCCTGCCCAGCGGCACCGCCGTCGTCGCGGGCCAGGTGACGACGAGCGACGGGGCCGACGTGGCCCTCGTCGCGTACCGCCCCGACGGCAGCCTGGAGCCCTCCTTCGGGCATCGGGGCCGCGTGCGCACCGATCTCCAGAGCGCAGCCGACGGTGCACTGGGCCTGGCCCTCCAGGCCGACGGAAAGCTCCTCGCCGCCGGAGTCCGTGGCGAAGGCGTCGGCACCGAGATGGTCCTCCTGCGGTACGCCGACGCGTCGGCCGAGTGCGGGGATGGCTTCGTCGAGGGGGACGAGACGTGCGACCTGGGAAGCCGGAACGGCGAGACGACCTCGTGCTGCTCCGCCTCGTGCGCGCTGCGCCTCGAGGGCGAGCCGTGTCGGGAGTCGGAAGGCCTCTGTGACCCGGTGGAGGTGTGCACGGGCGCCGCGCCTGTCTGTCCGCCGGACGAGATCGCCCCGGCCGAGACGTCCTGTCGACCGGCGGCGGGCTGGTGCGATCTCCCCGAGGAGTGCACCGGCGCGAGCAAGCGGTGTCCCGACGATCGCCTTCGCGATCGGGGGGTCGTATGCCGCGCGGCCGTCGGCGCGTGCGACGCGACGGAACTCTGCGACGGGGAGACCGCCGCGTGTCCCGACGACGCGAAGAGCACCAAGGTGTGCCGTCCCGCGACCGGTGACTGCGATCTCCCCGAGCGCTGCGATGGCGCGAGCGACGAATGCCCGGACGACCTGCAGCAGGAGAACGGCAACGCGTGCCACGACCGAAACCCGTGCACCGTCGACGAGTCCTGCCACGAAGGAGAGTGCATCGGCGGGACGTTCGAGCCGTTCGCCTGCGGCGCGATGCGTTGCCAGAAGGGAGACATCACGTGGCGCACCGAGTTTTCGGTGGATGACGCACTCGAGTTCCCGTTGGTCGATGCGTTCGAGGAAGGCACGCTCCGGATCTCGCGCGAGCCCAGGAAGGCCTACTTCTGCTCGCGCGCGAGCGTCACGGGGGAGCTCTGGGCCGAGGCCGCCGATTCCGGAAGTGGGGCTCGCGACGCGATCGCCGACGCGTCGCCCGTCTCCCGCCACCGGCTCGACGTGGGCGGCACTTTCTCGGGGCGGCTCATCGACAAGCTGATCGTGCACGATCGGTTCGGCCGCCGCCCCGTGCGAGTGAACGACGCGCGTGTCCTTTCGGTACCTGCGGCCGTGGAGGTGCCGGGTGCTGCGTCGACGGCGCTGCGTCCGGACGCGAGGAAGTGCTACCCGGTCCGGGGTGAGCGTTCGGTCGGCGCGAGGCGCCTTCCGCTCTGGGTGGACGGAGATCCGGTCCTCTTCGATCTGAAGAAGCTGATGCGGGTGTGCGTGCCCGCGACGTTTGCGGGGAATCCTCCCGCGTCCGACATCGCGGTCACGTGCTACGGAGCCCATCTCTCGCGCGGGCAGGAGGGTGCGAGCCCGCTGGGGGCCGTCGATGTGGTCGACGAGCTCGGACATCGGGCGACCCTGTCCTCGAACGGCACCAAAGACTTCGTCTGTCTCCCGGCCGTCGTCGAGAATCCCGTGAGCCGTGTTGCTCGGGCTCCCGAATCCGAGTAGTCCGCGCGCGGGCGCGCGCCATTGCGCACCGGGCCGCACGCGCTAGAGACGAACATGTGACCGGCAACGAGATCGCAGAGCGCCTTGCCCCGCGCCTCGCCGAGGCCTGTGGTGCGACCGGAGTCACCGTCGACGACATCCGCACGATGACCGGCGGGGCCGCGCGCGAGGCCTGGCGTCTCGACTGCTCCATCCACGGCGACGGTGCCGAGCCGGTTCGGCGGACCTTCGTCGCCCTCTTGTTCCGGCCGGGTGGCCAGGGACGATTCTCCGGGGTCGACGAGGCCGTCTTGCTGCAGGCCGCGGCCGACGTGGGCGTGCCCGTGCCGAGGGTCGCCTGCGCCGGTGAGGAGGAGCTCGGGCGGCCGTACTACGTCATGGAGTACGTCGAGGGGGAGACGATCGGCCGGCGCCTGGTGCGCGACGAGCGCTTCGCGCGGATCCGCGCGGCGCTGCCCGAGCAGCTCGGGAACGCGCTCGCGGCGATCCATCGCGTCCCGATCGACGCGCTCGGCTTCCTTCCGCGGCCACCCGAGGGGAAGCCGGTCGCTCGGGCCGCGATCGACGAGGTGGTCGAGATCTACCGCGCGATCGCGATGGATCCGCATCCGGCCTTCGAGCTCGCGATTCGCTGGCTGCTCCGCCGCGTCCCCGAGACGACGGACACCACGCTCGTCCACGGCGACTTCCGGATCGGGAACGTGATGGTGCACGAGCAGGATGGTCTGCGCGCGGTCCTCGACTGGGAGCTCGCCCACGTCGGTGACCCGATCCAGGATCTGGGATGGGCGTGCGTACGCTCGTGGCGCTTCGGTCGGGACGATCTCGCCTGCGGCGGCGTCGGCCGTCGCGAGGATCTCGTCGCGGCCTACGAGAAGGCCAGTGGCCGCACGGTCGACCCCGAGGCTCTACGCTTCTGGGAGGTGTTCGGGAATCTGCACTGGGGCGTGATCACGCTCATGCAGGTGCGACCGTTCCTCGACAAGACGTACCGCAGCATCGAGCTGGCGGGCATCGGTCGCCGTGCCGCCGAGACGGAGTGGGAGCTCTTGAACCTGATCGAAGGGAAGGGGGTCTGACGTGCACGACCGGCCGAACATCCCCGAGTTGCTCGACGCGGTGCAGCGGTTCCTCGACGAGGAGGTCGTGCCCGCGACGAGCGGCCGCAAGCAGTTCCTGGCCCGCGTCGCCGCCAACTGCGTCCGGATGGTCGATCGTGAGCTCGCGATGGAGCGCAAGCAGTTCGAGGAGGCGTGGCACGGCATGAACCGCCTCTTCGGGTCGGAGTCGGCCCCGTCGGACCGCATCGAGCGGGGCATGGCGGTGTCGGGGCGGCTCGAGCTGCTCTGCGAGCGGATCCAGGACGGCGAGTTCGACGAGGACTCGGAGCACTACGACCTCATCCTGGCCTTCGTGCGCGAGCGGGTCCGCGAGAAGCTCCAGGTCAGCAACCCGAAGCTCCTCGAGGCGGACGCCAAGCGTGGAATCGAGTGAAGGCAGGAAAGACGGGCACAATTCCGACGAAATCAGTCTGAAACTCGTAGAACGGGTTGCCGGCCGCTGCTAGCGTGATTATCTCGGCCCGACGAAAGAAGGAGAACCACGATGGCAGAAATTTCAGAGATCAGTGACGCCAACTTCGATTCCGAGGTCCTGTCCTCGCAGACCCCGGTGTTGATCGATTTCTGGGCTCCCTGGTGCGGCCCGTGTCGCGCCATCGCGCCGATCGTCGAAGAGCTGGCCGGCGAGTACGACGGCAAGCTCAAGGTCGTGAAGATGAACGTCGACGACAACCCGCAGACGCCGGCGAAGTACGGCGTGCGCGGCATTCCGAATCTCATCGTCTTCAAAGGCGGGACGGTCCACGAGCAGATCGTGGGCGCCGTGCCCAAGGCGAAGCTCGCGGCCGCGATCGACAGCGCGGTCGCCTGAGCGATCTCGCACGATTGCGTTCCATAGGACGTCCGAAGCGGCGGGCCCCGGCGAGCGGGGCTCGCCGCTTCTCGTTGGCGCGCCGGAAGTGTGCGGCGCCTCCGCCCGTTGCCCTCTCCCCGTGTTCCGTGTCGGAACGGTCCCCGGGGGCGGATCCCGACTGAGCCGTGCGATTTCTCGCATCGACGACACGCATCGTCGCCTTCGTCGCGGCGGTCGAAACGGCGGTGCTCGCGATCCTCGTCGCCCGAGCCAATCCCGACCTCGGCGCGGCCGGCCTGGTCGAGTTGATCGTCGCTCTCGCGTGGATTTCGGCGGTGACGAACGTCGCGGTCGGGTCGGGGCTCGCGCTCGCGTGGCGATGCACGTCGACCGGGTGGCGCGACGGACTGGACTGGCGGGCTTTTCTCGTGGCCGGTCTCGTTGCGGCGCACCTGGTGTGGGCGCTCCTGAACCGGTTGACGCTCGCGCAGGCGTGGATGCGTTCGCCCTACATCATGACGCTCGACGGAGTGCTGCAGCTCGCAGCCGTGGCGCTCGCGGGCACGTCGGTCGTCGCGGCCGGTCTCTGGTGGCCGGGGCGGCGAGGGCGTGCGGCGCTCGCTCTGGGGCTGGCCGCCGCCGTCGGGGGGGCCGTCCTCCTCTCCACGCTCGCGTCGGAAGCCCGGCAACGACGTTACGATCTTCGCGACGTGCGTCGCGCCGCGACGAGCGGCTCGGAGCCGGGCACGCGGCGACTCCGCACGGTCGGGGGGCGAAAGGTCCTCGTGCTGGCCATCGACGGCATGGACTGGGCACTCGCGAAGCCGCTTCTCGAGGCGGGCCTCCTACCGAACTTCGCCGCGCTCGTTCGCGAGGGCTCGATCGGGTACCTCGACAACGGCGACCACTCGTACTCACCGCTGATCTGGAACACCGTGCTGACGGGCCGGTCGCCCGAGGCGCACGGCATCTACAGCTTTCGCACCGTGGCGCTGCCGCGAAGCGGAGTGCGGATCCGGAACCTCCCGGTCATGTCGCCGAGCCTGCACGTCGTCCACGGCCTCCGGCATCTCTTCGAGCGGGTGCCCCACCCGGGGCTCTGGTCGATTCTCCCCACGGGCTCGTACGACCGTCGCGAGCGGACGGTGTGGGAGGTCGCGACGGATTTCGGCCGCAGCGTGGTCGTGATCGAGCCGCTCACGTCGTTCCCCCTGACGCCGGTCGACGGCGCGATCGTGAGCCTGCGAGACCCGTTCTTCCCGCGCCGGGGGAGTCCTCCCGAGGTCGTCGAGGCATGGCGGGTCGCGCGGGTCGGGGTGGAGGGGACGTTCGACGAGATGCTCTCCGGCGAGGATCCGATCGGACGCCTCCGGGCGCGCGAGCTTCGCGAGTTGGAGTTCACGGGCACGCTGCTCGCGTCGCGACCGTTCGATCTCGCCGTGATCTACACGGACTGGATCGACGATCTCGGGCACGTCGGGTGGAACTTCTTCGATGCCGGTGGGGGGCTCGTCACGACGAACCCCGAAGAGGCTTCGATCGCCGCGTGGGAGCGGCTCGTCCTCGAGCACGTGGAGGCGCCCGTCGTGCGGGCCTACCGGGAGCTCGACGCCTTCGTCGGGGGGCTCCGAGAACGCTTCGACGCCGACTTCGTCGTGGTCTCCGACCACGGGTGGGCCTTCAATGGCCATCTGCACTACGGGTCGCCCGAAGGGGTCGTGCTCCTCTCCGGCCCCTCCTTTCGACCCGGGGGCGAGCTCCGCGATGTCCGGATCGAGGACATCGCCCCGACGACGCTCGCCGTTCTCGGGGTGCCGCTTTCCGAGGAGCTGGAGGGCGTCGTCGTCGAGCAAGCGCTCGCGGCGCCACTCGCGGTGCGGACCGTGGACGCCTACCGCCCTCCGGCCGCGGTCGGCGTTCCGATGCCCGTCGAGGCCGCGCAGCTCGAGCGCCTTCGGGCGCTCGGCTACGTGCCGTGATCCGCGCTCACAGCATCCACAGCAGCCGGATCTCCCCGATCACGCTCACGTCGTCTTCCGGGGAGTCGCTGGGATCGACGACGATCTGCAGCGCCGGGGAGATCGACAGTCGCGACGTGATGGCCCACCGGTAGTAGGTCTCGGCGAACTTCTCGTTGCGATCGCCTCCGGCCGGCTTCGCCCACGAGAAGCCGACGCCCGCTTCGTCGTCGTCGCGACCGAAGGGCCTCGGGAACGAGACTCCACCGGAGATCGTCGTGTCGACGTTGGTCTGGCTCGGGTCGCCGAAGCCGGCGCGGAAGAAGCCGATGAGCGACTTCGTGCCGAGATTCTGGTCGAGGTTCAGGCCGATGCCGAAGCCGCTCCCCGGTCCGGCGTCGCTGTGCCAGCCCGTGAGGCGGTAGTTGCCCGTTCCGAGGAGGTCGGGCTCGAGCTCGATCCCCACCTCGAGAAGCTCCCACCACGCGCCGTCCGCCACGCTGCCCCACGGAATGCGCTCGTCGGACGACGCGTCGCCGGCGCCGAACATGACGTAGAGGTCGTCGGTCGCGTTCCATCGGCCGATCGCGCCGAAGCCACCGTAGAGGGGGAACGGGATCGAGATGTCGTTCTCGAGGGCGAACGCGGTGAACTGTCGATAGGCGTCGTTCGCGGCGCGGTTCGTGTCGAAGAAGTACGACATGTCGATCTTGCCGATCGCGAGCACGGCTTTCGCGTCCGGAGTGACGAAGTGCAGATACAGCTCGTCGAACGCGACTCCGTCGGGGTACACGTTGCCGTTCACGATCGAGATCGAGCCGATCCGATCCGAGAGGGGCTCCGCGGCGGGGTCGTAGTCCGCGCCGATCGTTCCGAGGAAGGTTCCGGTGGCGTGGAGTGCGCCGTACTCCTTCCACGAGACGATCTCGTAGTCGACGAAGAGCTGCCAGGCGAAGGTCGCCGCGTTGTTGCCCCCTTTGCGGACGCGACTCGCGTACTGGTCGTAGAAGGCGACGTCGAAGCCCACGAGCGTGTCGTGCTCGCCGAGCCATTTCCGGAACCGATCGAGCTCGTCGTCGGAGTCCTCGACGGTGCGCTCGATCCTCCAGAAGCCCCGCTTCTTCGGCGGATGCGCCCGCCGGGGCGTCGCGGACGGGGAGGGGTCTTGCAGCGCCGGCTCGGGCAGGGCGCCCACCTCGGCCGCTGCGGGCCACGCTCCGAGCATCAGCACCGCCGCCCAGGCGACGATCCCGGGCCGCCCCCCGCGACTCCTCATCCGGCAAACGTCTCAGACCGGACGGGTCTTGGCCAGCCGACCCGCCCGGTCCGCCGGTGCCGCGGACGGCACCGGGACGTCGGCCCTCGCCGATCGCCCTTCGCGTCAGGACCGGCGGAGGGACCGCGCGAACGCCTCTCGCCACTGCGCCATCGGTTGGAACTCGGGTTCGGATTCGATCCGCGTGCGGGTGGCCTCCAGGATCTCGTCGTCCCGTTGGTCGAGATCGAAGCCGTCCGCGAACGGCGGCGCGACGTGGAACGGCGTGTCCACGAAGCACTCGACTCCATTGCCCTCACAGTCGTTGAAGTACAGCGACCACGCGTTGCCGTGACAGATCGGGAGAATGCTCTCGACCCCGGCGGCCGCGATCTTCGCGCGCAGCGCGCGGAGATCGTCGAGGGTACCCGTTCGAAACGCGAGATGATCGACCAGGACGAAGGCGGCGCTCGGAGGCTCGAGGCCGCCCACCATGGCGATCTGGTGATGAGCGTCCGGATCCTGGCTGAGGAAGACGATCTCGGAGCCCCCGGGAACCGGGCCGCGATTGGTGACGCGGAAGCCGAGCACATCACGGTAGAACGCGGATAGGCGATCGAGATCGCGGGCCGCCAGAGTCGCGTGCCCGAGCGTGAGTCGGGGCGTGGTCTCCTTGTCCGTCATGTCGGGCTCCCGGCGCCGAGGACGGCGGACAGTACGTCGCGCAAGGTCTGCTCCGGGTCCTCGACGGCACCGGGCGAGCGCCAGGCCACGATGCGGTCGGGGCGCACGAGCACGCAGCCCGCGTCGCCGACCTCGCGGCGGCGGATCCAGTCGCCGTAGACGTCGTTCACGGCGAGGCCGAGGGAGACCTGCACGCCCGCGATCTCGACGCCGAGCTCCGAAGAGAGTGTCTCCGCGGCCTCGACCCACGAGCGTCCGCCGGCCCCCGTGACGAGGGTGAAGCGGTCGTAGGCGCAGACGTCGAGCGTGGAGACGTCCTCGTTGCCCACGACGAGCCACGCGTGGGGAATCGGGCTGCCCGGATGCGTGGTCGGTTCGTAGTGAAGCACGGGGTCCCGGGTCGGCTCCGGCGGAGGCGTTCCGTCGTCGACGACTGCGCGCGACCGGTAGCGCTGTCCGAGCTCCACGCCGTGGGCGTTGAACTGGCCGTTGGTCAGGTCGAGCGCCGCCAGGAGATCCGCGCGTTGCTGCTCCCCGTCGGGCCCGAACAGCTCGGCCAGGCGCGCCTCGACCTCGTCGGGAGTCATGCCGGGCTGGAGCCCGAGGACCGCGAACCAGCCCCCCATCTCGCGCACGCTCTGGTTCGCCCGGTCGACGATCTGCCGACCGACCGGTTGGCGCTCGGCGTCGTACGTGTCGAGCAGGCCGTCGTCCGCGAGCCCCCGCACCACCAGCCCCAGCTTCCAGGCCAGGTTGTACGTGTCCTGCATCGACGTGTTGCTGCCCAGCCCGTTCGCGGGCGGGTGACGGTGGGCGGCATCCCCGGCGAGGAAGAACCGACCGCGCCGGTAGTGCGCCGCGACGACGTGGTTGAACTTCCAGGGGCTGACCTTCTTGATCCGGAAGTCGACGTCGTCGTCTCCGATGGCGGCGCGCACGCTCTCGATCACGACCGATTCGTCCAGGTCGTTGGACGCCAGGCCCGGACGAAGGAAGATCGTGCTCCACTCGTTCCACGGCTCGACGCACGTCCAGATGCTCACCAGGTCCTGGCTTCCCGGCGTCACGGTGACGAACAGCGCCCCCGACCGGTGTGCGGTGTAGCGGGACAGGTCCGCCTCGATCCAGACGGTGATGGCATCGCCGAGCCCTGCCTCGCCCTCGAACTCGAAGCCCCCGTCCCGGCCGACCAGCGTACGGGCGCCGTCGCAGCCGATCGCGTAGCGGGCGACGACCTCGAACTCGGAGCCGCCGTCGCGAGGGCGTACACGGGCGCGGACCCGTTCGTCGTCCTGCTCGATCGTGACGACTTCGTGATGCAGTCGGACGTCGGCCCCCAGCTCCCGGGCTCGGTCGAGGAGGATCGGCTCGAGGACGTGCTGGGGGGCGTTGCACATCTCGCAGGGGCTCGAGGCGCGATACTCTCCGACGCGGTCGTCCCCGACCCCCCACGTCATCATCCGCGAGAGCTCGCGCCCGGCGAACGACGTGGCGAAGACCTGCTTGCCCATCAGGTGGTGGGGCAGCGCCCGCTCCCGTACGCGATCTTCGATCCCCAGGTCGCGAAGGATCTCCACCGCGCGCTGGTTGGTGATGTGGGCCCGCGGCGCGTTCGCGGTGCCGTACTTCGTCAGGGTCAGGGCATCCACCCCGAGCCGCGCGAGCAGGGACGCGGCGGTGAGTCCCGCCGGCCCCGCCCCGACCACCAGTACATCGGTTGCGATGGTGTTCATCTCGTCCTCCCGAGCCTTTTCGTTATTCGAACGACCAAGGAAAGATGGACGACCGCCGTTGGTTTGTCAAGTGAATAGCCGAATCACGGTCGCGGGCCCGCGGCGGCGGGGACCGGAGGACTCCGCGGGCTCGGGGGCCAGCGGGGCGCCCACGGAGTCGCCTACGGTACGAGAAGGCGCGCGACGTAGTCGGCGTGGGTCTCGATGGCCGCCGGGGCCCGGGGATCGAGACCGGTCAGCCGCCGGCACTCGGGTCCGACGGCGAACAGGAGCGAGGCCGCGCCGGCGAGCGCGTAGAACGCGTGCGGCACGAGGGCCTCGTCGATTCCCGCGACGTCCATCAGTGCGCCGGAGATCGCCTCGAAGTACGGCCGCAGGTGGGCATCGACGAGCCAGTTCATGCGGTCGTCGGCGACTCTGCCCTCGTCCACCATGATGCGGAAGAGCTCGGGTTGAGCCGCGGCGAACCGCACGTACTCGCGGATCGCTTCGCGCGCGCGTTCGCGGCGGTCCGTGGCCTCGAGCGCGCCGAGGCGCTTTGCGAGCCGAGTCTCGAGGCCCTCGAAGATGCGGTCGGCGGCGGCGCGCCACAGCTCTTCCTTGCTGCGGAAGTAGTACGTGATCAGGCCCTGGTTCGTGTCGGCCCGCCGGGCGACCTCCCGAGTGCTCGAGCCGAGGAAGCCCTTCTCGGCGAACGTCTCGACGGCCGCCTCGAGGATCCTCTCCCGCGTGGCCTCACGTTGCCGCTGCCGTGCCGTCGTGGGGCCTGGGGACATGACCGCGCCTTATTCGACCGACCCTTCGGACGCAACAGCGACGGAGGATCGGGTGCGGGAATCGAG
Source organism: bacterium (assembly GCA_030430245.1). Taxonomy (GTDB): domain Bacteria; phylum Desulfobacterota; class Binatia; order UBA12015; family UBA12015; genus VGTG01. The sequence continues at coordinate 25,200 of JAUIFY010000043.1, forward strand.
CGAGGTCGGACCGTTGCGTCCGGACGGGCGAGCCGCAGGCCGAAGGAAGGCGAAGCTCAGGCGAGCGCCGCGCGAAGGTGGCGGTGGAAGTGCACGATCGCCGGCTCGAAGTGGCCGAAGGTGAAGAACTCGTTCGCACCGCTGTCGATGCTGCTCTGAATGCCGAGAACGACCGCGAGGTCCTCGGCGGCACCGCTCTGATTGACGAAGCTCGCGTCGCGCCGCGCGGCCTCGAAGGCGTCCGCATCGCCCGTCACGTTGGTGAGCGCCCAGGCGAGCATGCGGGTGCGGTCGGGGCTCACCGGTTCGAGCACGACGAGATTGGTGTGATGGGACAGAACCGTCACGAGGGCGTTCGGGAAGAGGTGGTAGACGTAGGTGAGACGCCCCTCGACACGCCGCTCCTCCTCGGGGACCGCGGCGAGCTTCTCGATGCGACGGAACGGGTACGTGACGCGGCTGTTCCGGCCGCAGTGCTCGATCACGTTCAGGTTGTCGTACCCGTACGGATAGAAGCTCTCCGGGTGCGTCGAGCGGATGTGGTAGCCCTCGATGGATCCTTCGAGGGAGACCTTCCAGTTCACCTCCACCTCGTTGTCGTGCGTGTCGAGGAGCTGCTGATCCGGCGCGATCAGCTCGGGAAGTCCTTCCCACGGCGTCTCGCCTTCGGCCGGCGGATCCTGCGTCACGAAGACGAGGCCGAGGCGCTCTTCGGCCACGACCGGAACCAGCCCATACGCGTCCTTGTCGAGTCCGGGGAAGCCGTGCTCGTGGGGCACGTAGTCGAGTCCGCCGTCGAGACGATAGGTCCACGCGTGATACGGACACAGGAGGGCCTCGGCGCAGCCCGAGCCCTGCGCGACGGGAGTGCCGCGGTGCCGACATGCATTGCGGAAGGCACGAACGCGTCCGTCGTCACCGCGAACCGCCAGGATCGAGGTGCCGGCGGCCGAGCGGGCCAGGTACGAGCCGTTTTCGGGGAGGGCCGCAGACGGACAGAAGGGAACCGGCGTCCGGCGCATCAGGCGCAGCTCGCGTTCGAAGCGCTCCGGGGAGCGGTAGTTCTCGACGGGCTCGCGCCAGACCTCGTCGCCGACGTCGGTCGTCTGCTCCTTCACGTGGCGCAGAACCCGCTCTGCCACCGCCCGATCGTCCATGAAAGCCGCCACGGTCGTACCTCTCCGCGCGGATTCAACCACGAGATCGTCCGCAACGCACCCGCGATTCGCCGACGGCCTCCGTTTGCCGCACATCCAGGGGCCGATCGCGTTGTTGTCGGGGGAGGACGGCGTCCCTCTTGTCGGGGCGTACGGTCCCCTTCGACGAAGCGACCCTCCGGGCGCTGTATCCCAGCGCCGAAGCCTTCGTCGGGGCGGTGCATCGCTCCGCCGGGGCCGCCGTCGAGGCGGGCTCCCTCCTGCCGATCGATGCCGCCACGATCGTCGCCGAGGCGGAGGCTCATCCTCCGGTTCCCTGAGCACGACGGGAGAACTGGATTGCCACCGCACCCGTCCCCTGCGTGCTCGATGGTCCGAAGACGCTACTCGATGAGAACGGGCGAGCCCGTGGGGCTCGTCGCGATCTGCATCAGGATCACCGACGGAGTTTGCGTGAACGACTTCGCGACGGCCGCCTTCACGGCCGACTCCACCGAGGAGACCTTCTCGAACCGGACCTCGTCCGCGCTCACGGTGACCTGGACGTTTCGGAGGACGCCGTTCTCCCAATCGTAGCCGACCTGGGCCGTCCAGCCCTGTTGCTCGGCGAGAACCTCACGGGCGCGGTCGCTGTCGTCCTGCAGCGCGATCAGCTGGGAGACCGCCTCGCATCCGTACAGGCCTAGCGTGGCGGTCAGCGCCAGGTGCAGGGACAAGAGGCCTACACGTGCCTCGCTGAGGTTCATTGCTCCTCCCGTTCTTCGGCCGATCGAACGATGCCTGGAAGCCGTCCTGGGGAACTAGCACGTTCCACCTTCCGAAGGGGTCCGCATCTTCGGTCCCGCGGCGAGGCAGGCGGGACGGCGGCTCAGCCGGGCAACGCGGGTAGCGCCTCGGGTGAGAGACGTGCTGCGAGGTTCTTGAAGATGCGCGTCGAGTGGTTCGGGTCCATGTCGGCCGCGGGGCGCATCGTCGAGGCGAGAACGATCGTCAGGTCCTGGCTCGGCAGGTAGGCCAGGATCTCGCGGTAGCCCTGGAGCGACGGGTTCGTCACGATCCAACCGTTCGAGACGCCGATGCCGAAGGTGTAGTAGAGGCTCTCGGTCATCCGGCCGAGCCCGACCGTGCGCGGCGCCGTCATGAGCTCGAAGCTCTCGGGCGACAGGAGGGCGCCCGTGCCGAGCGCGCGCGCCCACGTCATGAGGTCGTCGAGGCGCGACGTCATGCTGCCCGAGTGGAGGTTCCACGTGGGATTCCAGAAGGTGGCGTCTTCGTACGAGCCGCGCTCGTCGCTGAAGCCGTGAAGAACCGGGGCCGGAAGGTGGGCGTCGAGCGGCGAGGCGGTGTTCGCGAGGGCGAGCGGAAGGAGGATCCGTTCCTCGATGCTCTCCCCAAGCGTGCGGTCTTCGACTCGTTGGAGGATCTCGCCGAGGATCACGAGGTTCGTGTCGGAGAACAGCCAACTGGTTCCGGGTGGGAACTGCGTGCCCGGATCGGTGCCGAGCTCGATCAGCTCGTCGGCGGTCCAGGGGCGAAAGGGGTCCGCGTAGAACTCGTCCACGAACTCATCGAGGTTCGGGAAGTGCAGGTACCCCGCGGTGCTGCTCGCGAGCATCTCGATCGTGATGCGGTCGGCGTCCGGCAGGTTCGGGAACCATTTGGACAGGGGGTCGTCGATGGAGATCCTTCCCTCCTCGACGAGCTGGAGGAGGGTCGTCGTGAGGAACCCGGCAGAGATGTTGCCGGCGCGATAGTGCATGTCGCGGGTTGCGGGTACGCCGTCGTCCGACTCCCCGATCGCGCCGACCGCGAGCGTCCGGCCTCCGCGTCGCACGCCGAACACCACCGCGCGAAGATCGTTCGCGACGGCGTCGTTCCGGATCTGATCGACGATCCAGCGTGCGTCCGGATCGGAGGACAGGCAGATCGCCTCCTCTGCGGTCGTGCCCGGAGGGCATTGGGTCGTCTGCGCGGACGTGGGTCCGTCCCCGCACGCGGCGAGAGCCAGGGCGACCAGGATCGATCCGTACCGGAGCATCCCCGAGTCATGAGGGGTCCGCCCAGACCAAGCAACCCGGAATGGAGGTTCCGGGCGGTCCGCATCGGTCCATCGGCCGCCAGGAGGTGCGCGGAGCGCTCGACGCGCCACCTTCGTCCGTCCACAATGCCGGCATGGATCCGCTCGTCCTCTACACGGCCGTTCCGTCACGGGGGCTCGTCGTGCACTGGATGCTCGAAGAGCTGGGGGTGTCGTACCAGTGCCGGGTGCTCGACCTGAGCAAGAACGAGCACCAGACGTCCGCCTATCGCGCGATCAACCCGATGGCGCGCGTGCCGGCGCTGGTGCATGGCGATACGGTCGTGACGGAGACCCCGGCGATCTGTCTCTACCTCGCCGATGCATTCCCGGACGCAGGTCTCGGTGTCCCCGTTTCGTC
>JAUIFY010000044.1 GCA_030430245.1 bacterium
GTTCCACCTTCCGGAAGTACTTCGCGTTGGGCCGGAACCCCCCGCGGTAGTCGGGGTCTCCGAACTCGGCCACGTACTCCGCCGGGGCCTTGTAGGGGGTGTGAATGTCGTACGTGTGAAGGAAGAGGAAGAACCTCGGCGTCGGATGATCTTCGATCCATCGGCGCGCCCTCGCCGTCAGCCGCTCGATGCCGACCCGATCGTCCTCGTAGTGATCGAACCCGCGCGCGAAGCCGAAATGGGCGCGTACGTTGCCCCCGTCGACGAATCCCCAGGTCGCGAAGCCCGCACGCGACAGCGCTTCCGCGAGCGTCTCCGGGCCGTCGAGCAGCCCCGCGCCGAGGCCGATCACGGACGACGGGTACTGCGCGGTGAACAGCGAGGCGTGCGAGGGGATCGTGCTGCTCCCCTGTGCGACCGCACGCGAGAACACCACGCTCTCTTCGGCGAGGGCGTCGATCCGGGGACTCGTGGCTCGCCCGTAGCCCCAGGCTCCGAGGTGATCGGCCCGAAGCGTGTCGAGGGAGATCAGGATGAGGTTGCGTGGGGGTCGATCGTGCGGCGCAGAGGGCCGCGCGACGCCGATGGCCCACCCCACCGTCGCGAGGACCAGAACGAGCGCGACGGTCGGGATCACCCGGAGACGGGACGACATCCCCTCATTGTGACGATGCATCGGAGCCGCCGCCACCCGCACGAGCTCGCCCGGCGAGCGCGCCGCGCCGGATCTTGCCGAGGGCGGTGCGCGGGAGCGACGAGACGACCGTCAGCCGACGGGGCCGCTTGTGCGGAGCGAGCCGCTCCGCACACGCGGCGCGCACCTCTTCCAGCGTCGGAGCGGCCCCCTCCACCGGCACGATCCACGCGGCGACCACCTGCCCCCAGGTGTCGTCGGGCAGCGGCGCCACCGCCGCCTCGGCGATCCCGGGCAGCCGCTCGAGCACCGCCTCGACCTCGCCGGGCGCGACGTTCTCCCCCCCCGTGAGGATGACGTCGTCCAGACGGCCGAGGACGGTCAACGCCCCCGCCCCATCGACTCGGCCCAGATCCCCGGTGTCCAGCCAGCCCTCGGGCCCCACGCACGCGGGCGCGACCGTCGCCCCCCGGACGGCGATGCGACCGGCGACCCCGGCTGCGACCGGTGCTCCTCCCCCGTCGACGATCCGCACCTCCGTCGGGAGCAACGGCGCACCCACCCGGCCCGTCTCCCGCAGGGGCTCGCCGGGCGGCAGCGTGGCGACCTGCGACGCCGTCTCGGTGAGCCCGTACGTCGGCGCGACCGGCACGCCCGCGGACCGAGCCTCATCCAGCAAATCGAGCGGCGCGCTGGCGCCACCGATGAGCGCGCAGCGCAACCGAGGCGCCTGCAGGTCTCCGGGTGCCACGAGGCGAGCGAGCGTCGTCGGCACGAGCGACATCATCGTCACCCCCCCTTCGGCGAGCGCGGCGCGGACCGCCGCGACCTCGAACCCGGCGTGCACGACCGTCGTCGTCCCGAACAGCACACTGCGGAACAAGATCGACAAGCCTCCGAGATGGGAGAGCGGCAAGCACGCGAGCCACCGGTCGTCCGGATGGGTGCCGAGACGAGCGGCACTCCCCATCGCACTCCACAGGAAGTTCCCCAGAGTGAGCGTGACCGGCTTCGGGCGACCACTCGTGCCGGAGCTGAAGACCACGATCGCGGGGCGTCCGGGGTCGGCCGCGCACGCGTCCACGCGGCTGCGGGCCGCGAGCGGCCGGTCGTGCGCGAGCCACTCCGCTCCGAGATCGCGCGCGACGGCCCGACCGCGCTCGTCCACCCCAGCCCCGCCGACGACGATCGCCGGGGCCAGGGGCTCGATCGCGCGGCGCGCCTCGTCCGGAGAGAGACGCGGATCGACGACCACGGCCAGGCGTCCGAGACGGATGCACGCGAAGACGGCGTCGACGAACGGAAGCCCGTTCTCCATCCAGACCGCCACGGCGCCGTCCGAACGCGACACCGCGAGCCGTGCGGAGAGGCCGTCGACCCGAGCATCCAACTCCGCAAAGGTCGCCCGCTCCCCGGCGGTCTCGATGGCCAGGTGCCGGCCCCGGGCCACCGCCTGGCGTTGCAGCCACTCCGGTTGCCTCATCACGCGTGCCCCCGGAACCGGGTCCACGCCTCGGGATCGAGCTCGACGCCGAGGCCGGGGCCGTCCGGAACCGCCATCGACGGCCCTTCGGCCAGCCGCGTCCGACAGGGATCGCCCGCCAGCATCGATCCCGTGGCGAGTCCGCACGCCGCGAGCGTTCCCGGCGCGGCGGACGCGACGGCCAGCGCCGCAGCGAGTCCCACCGTCGTGTCGACGCCGCTCGTCACCGCGGCGGGAAGCCCGGCCCGCGCCGCGGCACCCAATGCCTGGCAGCCCTCGCTCACCCCGCCCACCTGGACCAGCTTCACGACGATGGCGTCGGCGGCCCCCTCGCCCGCGAGAGCATCGACGTCGTCCTTCGACCGCACCGATTCGTCCGCCGCGAGCGGCACCGGCGCCTCCCGCCGCAGTCGCGCCATCGCGGTGAGGTCGCCCGGCGCGAGCGGCTGCTCGATCCACTCGACGTTCTCGGAGGAGAGCCGCGCACACGCCGCGTGCGCCTGCGCGTTGCTCCACACGCCGTTCGCATCCAGCCGAACCGCGAGGTGGGGCACCGCGGCCGCGAGCGCTCGGACCTCGCGAACCGTCTCGGCGAGGTCCGAGCCGATCTTCCGCTTCGCGTGGGTGAAGCCGGCGCGAGCGACGGCCGCACCCTGCTCCACGCAGCCCTCCGCGTCCGATGCGTCGAGAACGGCGTTCACCGGGATTCGCGCCCTCCGGCCACCGAGCGTGGCCGCGAGCGAGCGGCCGGCGGCCCGTGCGCGGAGATCCCACAGAGCGCAGTCGACGCCCGCCGCGATCCAACGAGGGAGGGTCCGGAGATCTGCGACGAGATCCTCGAAGCGGTCGAGACAGGCGCCCGAAAGCGACGCTCCGAGTGGCGCGAGCGCGCCCGCCTCGCGCTCGGCCGCCGCGGGCGCGGCGTGGGGGTGCGCCGCGGCCTCGCCGAGCCCGACCGTCCCCTCCTCGGCCCGCAGCCGGACGATCCAGCCGCTCCTTTCCCGGATCGTACCGCGCGCCGTTCGCAACGGGCGCGCGAGCGGGATCGAGAAAGGCAGAAGGTCGACGCGCTCGATCCTCACGCGACGAGCCCCACCGAGAGCAGTACTCCGACGACGAGCTCGAGCCGGGCGGTTCCGGCCAGCGCTTCGTTCAAGGGAGGGCCGTCGGTCGTCTCGTGCACGACCTGCCGGAGCGGACGCGCGAGCGGCAGGGCGAGCCAGCAGAGCAACACGGCGGGCGGCAGCACTCCGAGCATCCACCCGACCAGCGGCGCCCCGAACCCCACCACGAGAGCGGTGTCGTAGAGGGCTCTCCCCGCGTCGCGTCCGAGTCGAACCACGATCGTCCGCTTGCCCGCCGCGGCGTCACCGTCGACGTCGCGCACGTTGTTCACGAGCAAGATCGCGGCGGCGAGGGCCCCGACCGAGACGGACGCGGCCGCACCACCTCCGCTCACGTCCCCCGCTTGCAGGTACTCGGTCCCCAGCACCGCCACGGGCCCGAAGAAGAGGAACACGAACACCTCGCCCAGGCCGTGGTAGGCCAGCGGGAACGGTCCCGCCGTGTAGGCGACGGCCGCGACGAGCGACGCGACGCCGACCCCGACGATCGGCCATCCGCCGCGCAGGACGAGAAACGCCCCGACGGCCGCCGCCGCGAGAAGCGCGATCGCGCCGAGCAGCGCCACGTGACGCGGGTCGACCTCGCCGGACTGGGACGCTCGCCTCGGGCCGATTCGATCGACGCCGTCCGCGCCCCGGACGTGGTCCCCGTAATCGTTCACGAGGTTCGTGGCGATCTGCAGAAGCGCGGCGGTGAGGACCGCGGCCCCGACCACGACGCCGTCGAACGAGCCCCGGTGCGCCGCCACGGCGCCTCCGACCAGAACCGGCGCCAGCGACGCCGGCAACGTGCGCGGCCGCATCGCGGGCAGAACCCACCCGAGACCGCTCATCGCGCACCCTCCGCGAGGAAGCTCCGGACCTCGCGCCAGAACGCCACGGGTCGCTCGAGGTGCACCGTGTGTCCGGCTCCCGGCGTCACCCGCAGGACCGCGCGGGGCACGGCCTCGACGATCGACCGACCGAGCGCGACGTACTTCGCGTCGTCCTCTCCGACGATCGCCAGCGTCCGCATGCTCAACCCTCGCAGATCCTCCCACAGAGAGGGTTGGCGGCCCACGCTCATCGCGCGCAACCCGGCCGCAATCCCTTCGGCGGTGTTCGCAAGGCGCGCGTCGCGCTCTCGTGCGAGGACGTCGGCCGGCAACCGCTGCTGGCTCGCGAAGAGAGGCTGGGCCGCCCAGCGCTCGACGAAGGGCCCGAGGCCGTCGCGTTCGATCGTGTCTGCGAGCGCTTCGTCCGCCGCGAGCCGCTGCGCCCGCTCCTCGACCGACCGGAGCCCCGGCGACGCGCTCTCGACCACGAGCGCATCGACGCGCGCCGCGTGGCGCACCGCGATCTGCAACGCGACGCGTCCGCCCATCGAGTATCCGAGCCACGCGGCCCGGTCGACGCCCAGGTCGTCCAGCACCCCGACGACCGCGTCGGCGACCTCCACGAACGACGCGCCGCGGGGCGCCGGGCTTCGACCGTGCCCCGGAAGATCGACCGCGATCACCCGCAGGCCGCGGGTATGCGCGCGGTACGGCGCCCACGTGTCCGCGCTGCCCGTGAACCCGTGAAGCAGGACGACGGGCGCACCCTCGCCCCGGACGGTGGACGCGAGCTTCACCGAGGCCCTCCGCCGCGACTCTCACGCGCGGCGGCCCACGCCCGCTCGTGGGCCGCGACGCTGCGGCTCCGATCGACGACCACCTCGACGACGGACGTCTGCCGCGCGCACAAACCCTCCTCGACGGCGGGGGCGATCCCGGAAACCCGATCGACACGGGTGTGCCGCGCTCCGTACGCGGTCGCCACCGCCCCGAGATCGAGGCCGAGCGGGGTGGTGAAGATCTTCTCGAAGTGCTCCGTGTAGCCCTCGCCCGCACGAGCGGCGGGAAGGAAATCGAAGATCCCTCCTCCGCCGTTGTTCACGACGACGAAGCAGGCGCGCACTCCGAGCCTCGAGCCCGCGACCAGCCCGCCCGCGTCGTGGAAGAACGAGAGATCCCCGCAGAGGCCCACGACCGGCGGGCCTGCGACCGACTCTCCCAGGACGGTCGACACGAACCCGTCGATGCCGTTCGCGCCGCGGTTCGCGAGCACCCGCGCCGGCAGGGCATCACGCGGCCAGAACCAATCGAGCGCGCGGACCGCGAGGCTGTTGCCGACGTGAATCCATGCGTCGTCGGGGACCACCTCGCCCAGAGCGCGCACCACGTGTCCCTCGAAGGGCTCCGACTCGCGCTCGATCGACGCGTGCAGGGCGTCACGCGCCGCCCGACCCGCGGCCGTCCAGCGCTCGGCCCAGGCGACCTCGGCCGCGTTCCCGGATAGCTCGGCCGCGAGCGCCTCGCAGACCGCGGCGGTGGGGCCGCGGACGAGCTCCGTGGCCCGGCAGTCGGGATCGGACCAGCGAGCCGTCTCGTCGACCACGACGAGCTCCGCGCCGCACTCGTCCAGCCATGTCGCCGCCGTACGCGTCGTGGGCGGAAGACCGACCCGAAGGACGACGTCGGGGCGCATCTCGGCCGCGAACTCCGGGTCCCGAAGCAAGGCTTCGAGCCCCCCGACCAAGCACCCCTCGAGCGCGGCGGAGCGGAGGTTCGAGATCGGCTCCGCGAGGACCGGGGCGCCGAGCCCGTCGGCGAGTCGGCGCACCGCCCGGGCTGCGTCGCGAGGCGCGTCGAGCGGCCCCGCGTACACCAGCGGCCGTCGGGACCGCGCGAGTCGCTCCACGACCGGCGCGAGCTCCGCGCCAGGGACGCTCCGAGCGATCCGCACCGACGCGGTCGCCACGTCGCTCGCCCACGCCCCCGCGTCGCCCGGAACCGGATCGAGCGGATCGCGCATCGGGAGATTCAAGTGGACGACGTCGCCCGGCGGCCCCGTCGCCTCCACGACCGCGCGCGTTCCCGCCGCGCGCACGTGGCGCAAGCCCCCCGCCCCGTCCTCGGGCACGCCCAGATCGAAGGCCCAACGCACGTGGCTCCCGTAGAGACCGAGCTGGTCGATGGTCTGACCGGCGGCGCGCTCCCGTAGCTCGGGGGGACGGTCGGCCGTGAGCAGGATCAGTCCGACTCCCGCGTAGTGGGCCTCGACCACCGCGGGGAGGAGGTTCGCCGCCGCCGAGCCGGATGTGCAGGCGACGGCGACCGGTGCGGCGGTCGCACGGGCGATCCCCAGCCCGAAGAATCCGGCCGAGCGCTCGTCGACGTGGGTCCACACCTCGAGGTCGGGATGTTGCGCGAGGGCGAACGCGAGCGGGGCCGAGCGGTTGCCGGGGCTCAGACACACGTGCCGGACGCCGGCCCGCGCGAGCGCGTCGACGAGCGCCGACATCGCTCGATAGTTCCGGTTGGGCATCAGAGCTCCAGAAGCGCCGCCTGCATGACGCGCATCTTGAGCCGCGTCTCCTCGAGCTCGGCCTCCCAGGTCGAGCCACGGACGATCCCGGCGCCGGCGAACAACGTCGCGCGCCGTCCGTCGAGCAGGCCGGCGCGCAGGGGCACCACGACCTCGCCGCCGTTCTCGTCACTCCAACCGACCCCGCCCGTGTACCACCCACGGTCCATCGCCTCGCGCGAGCGAAGCGTCGCAAGGGAGAGAGCTCGGGGGAGCCCGCACACGGCGGGCGTGGGATGGAGCGCTTCGCAGACGGCCGGCAGGTCGACGCCGGGGCGCAGGCGTGCCGTGACCGGTGTATGGAGATGCCGCAAGGTCCGCGTCGAGAGAACCGACGGCGTGTCGGGCGCGTCGACCTCGTCCGTCAGATCCGCGAGACGCCGGATCACTTCGTCGACGACCACCGCGTGCTCGCGCCGCTCCTTGTCGTTTGCGAGGAAGGCTGCGTCCTCCGCCCCTCCGTCGGACGCGGACGCGGGTGCGGCCGTGCCCGCGACCGCCGCCGTGACGAGCCGCCGGCCCTCCACCCGCGCGAGACGCTCGGGAGTCGCCCCGACGAAGGCCTTCCCTCCCCATCCGACCAGGAAGGTGGCGGAGTCGGGGTCGGCCGCCCGCAGGCGACGCACGACGCGGAAGCGAGACCAGCTCGCGTCCGCGATCACACGGATGGCGCGGGCCAGTACGAGCTTCGTGAGTCGCCCGGCCTCGATGTCCGCGAGGGTCGCCGTCACCGCGTCGCGCCACGCGGCAGCGGATCCGAGCGACTCGAGATGGTAGCCGACGCGATCCGTCGGCCGAGCCTCTGCGGAGGACGGCGCGAGGGCGCGACGGCCCAGCTCGAGGAGAGCCTCGGCCCGAACGGCACCGCCCTCGTCGGCCGTGGCCGTTGCGACGAGTCGGCTGCGGCCGTGCCGGCGCACGAGGGCGAGCCGCGGCGTCGACCAGGCCACGGCGGGGAAGCTCGCCCAGGCCCCCGCGGGTCGAGCATCGCGGTCGAACGCGAAGCCACCCACGCGAATCGCACGTGCGTCGGCGGCCGACGCTTCCCCCGCGAGCCTGCCGACGCCCGCCACCGCGAGCCCCTCGGAAGGCCGCTCCAGATAGAAGTCCGTGCCATCGGAGAGGCGCTCGACGAGGTCCAACGGGTCGAGGGCCGCGTCGACCTCACACTCGACCACGGACGGGGCCCCGCCGCGGACGTCCGCGCGAACCGGAACGACCGCGCTCACCGCCGTACTCCGTGCACGATCTGAATGCCTCCCGATCCGAGCTTCCGGAACCCGGTCTCGACGAAGCCACTCTCCCGCAGCATCTCGAGGAGCTCCTCCGTCGTCGGCAGGTACACGACCGAGCTGGGCAGGTACGTGTACGCCCGGCGCTCCGCGAGGAGCGCGCCGAGCATCGGCACGATTCGATTGAAGTACACTCCGTGACAGAACCGAACGAACGCGTTGGCCGGTGTCGCGACCTCGAGGAGGACGAGCCGTCCGCCAGGCTTCAACACACGCGCCGCCTCGGCGAGGAACGGCGGAATCGACACGAAGTTCCGAAGCGCGAACCCGCAGGTGAGCGCGTCGGCCGCAGCGTCGGCGACGGGCAGCGAGAGAGCGTCGCCGCGCGAGAGGCGTCCGGCCAGCCCGCGTTCCGCCGCGATCTCGAGCATCGGCCCGGAGAAATCGATCGCCACGACGCGCGCTCCGGCGGCACGCGCGAGCAGACCGAGATCCCCCGTGCCGCACGCGACGTCGACGACCACGTCCCCGTCTCCGACGCGCGCGATCTCGAGGACGGTGCGACGCCAGAGGCGGTCGAATCCCGCCGTCATGAGCCCGTTCATGCGGTCGTAGTCGGGCGCGATGCGGTCGAACATCTCGCGCACGGCCGCAGCCTTCTCGTCCGGCGCGGGGAGGACGCCGTTCGACACGTTCAACTCCATCGGATCGCCAACCGGCTCGATTGCGACGCCTCGAGCGCCTGCTCGAGGCCCGACGCATCGCCGTTCTTCTCCAACCGCTCCAGGGCCCGCGCGACGAGAGTTCGCTGGAAGTGGTGCGCGACGAGCGAGGTCACCGCGGGAAGGAGCTTCCGGAAGGCTTCGACCACCTTCTCGGGCTCGACCTCCTCGCCGCCCGCGTGCCGGACGTGCTCGTCGAACAGCGTCGCCGCACGATCGGCGACGTCGCGCACGTGCGCCGCGTGATCGGTCGCGATCGCGAAGAGCTCGTGGAGCGGGAGCCCCTGCTCGAGGATGGCGAGCGCCGCGCGCGCGAGCTCGACGTCGGCCTCGTCATACGCGCCGTCGCCCGCGTCGCGCAGCGGCTCCACGAGGCCCGACCTCTCGACCGCCTCGATGAGCGGCTCGGGAACTCCCGTCTCGCGGGCGAGCCCCGCGCGGTCGAAGCGGCGCACGCCCCGCCCCTCCGTGAGGGCGCCGATCAACGCGGCATCCGACCGGGTCCGTCCGGGCCCGACGACACGCTTGATCCCGGCCAGGGTCAGTCCACGCTCCTTCAGCTCGCGGATCCGCCGCAGGCGCGCGAGATGGCGGTCACCGTAGGCGGCGCGCCGCCCGACGCGCTTGGGCCGGTCCAGCAACCCCTGCGCCTGATAGAAGCGAATCGTGTCGATGCTGACGCCCGCCTCGCGGGAGAGTTCCTCCACCCCGTAGGTCACGATGACAATGAGAGCATTCACTCTCAGTGTGTCAACTCACACATTTTGTCATGCGCCCCAGTAGCTCCGCTACTGTCTCATTCGCTAGCCCCTTCCGTGTCATGCCGGCCTATCCTCCCGACCGTCACCTCTTCCGCGACCTCCGATTCTCGATGCTGCGGGCCCCGGGCGAGCCCGACCGCGTCGTGATGCCGATCCGGGACGAGCTTCGTGACGCGGCCGGCGCTCCCTCGCTCGGTGCTCTGGCCGTGGCCGTGGATCTCGCTGCGGCCGGGGTCGCCATGCGCACGATCGCTCCGGATTGGCTCGCGACGGCCGAGCTCGAGATCCACTCTCAGAGCATCGGCGACCCAGCGTGCCGGGTGGCCGTCGCCGAGCCCGCCCTCCTTCGCAGCGGACGGACCACCACCGTCTTCGAGGTGTCGGTCCGCGGACTCGCGTCCGAAGAGGATCTCGGAAGCGAACGAGGCCTCGATCTCGCACACTCCACGATGACCTTCGTGCGCATCTCACGGCCCGACGTGACGTCCGCCCTGGAGCACCCGACCGAGCCCACCGAGCCGTCACGCGTGGACTTCGCGCTGCCGACCTCCGGCCTCGAACGCCCGTACCTCGACGAGCTCGGCGTCCGCACCGTCGACGCACGGCGAGGCGTCCTCGAGCTCCCGGCCGACGAGTTCGCGCAGAACAGCTTCGGCTCCCTTCAGGGAGGCATCGTCGCGACGCTGGCACAGGCGGCATGCGAGACGGCCACGCGCGCGCGTCTCGGGCGCCCCGCGAAGGCGACCGACCTGTCGGTGCACTACCTCGCACAAGGGCGCGGACCCTACGCCACTCGCTGCGCGCTGCTCCGCGGCGACGACCGATCGTCGGTGCACCGCGTCGAGATTCGCGATATCCCCACGCACGCGTTGATGGCGACGGCGTCGACCGCTTCCGCGGTCGTGACCTCCGGTGATACGCTCGGCGCATGACGGGGGAGGCTGCGCAGAACACCCTGTGGCGTCAGGCTCGCGCTCTGACGTGGGGAGCCCTCGGCATCGGACTGCTGCTCGGGCTCTTCAGCAGCGCCGCCGAGGAGAGCTGGACGCCCGCGGTCGTCTTCACCCTCGGCACGCTCGCCTACGCGCCGGTCTTCCTCCTCCTGTTTCGCTTCGTGCTCCCGAGCGTCGAAGCGACCTCAACGGCCGGGACGATCGCCGCACAGGCCGCCCTGTCGGTCGTCGCCATGGCCGTCACGTCGTTCGTCGTGATCAACGTGGTCCTGATCGTGCAGTACGGCGTCTGGATGTTCTCCCAGAACGCCAGCGGCGAGTTCGTCGCCCGCGACGCCTGGACCGCTGCGCTCCTACCCATCCTTCCGACGGCCGGACTCGCCGTCACGCTGTACAACCAGACGTGGATTCCGATGCGGGACCTCGAGATTCGCGCGCGCCGCGCCGACGAGCTCGCTGCGACCGCACAGCTCGAAGCGCTGCGGGCGCAGATCAACCCGCACTTCCTCTTCAACTCCCTCAACTCGATCGCGCAGCTGATCTCGACCGATCCCGTCCGGGCCGAGGAATGCGTCGAGCGACTGTCGGAGATCTTTCGCTACCTCCTGTCGAGCGCGGATCGCGCCTTCGTGACGCTCGCCGACGAGCTCGACATCACCGACGGATATCTCGACATCGAGCGAGCGCGTTTCGGAGATCAGCTCGACGTGGAGGTCGACGTCGAGCCTCGCGCACGCGGCTGGATCGTCCCGACGCTCATCGTACAGCCACTCGTCGAGAACGCCGTCCGGCATGGACTCTCGAGGAAGATCGGCGGCGGAAGGATCTCGATCCGCGCGCGCGTCGAGAACCGCGAGCTCGTCGTCGACATCGCCGATACCGGGGTCGGAATGGCGACCAACGGCACGCCCGACGCGGCCTCGAACGGCGTGGGGCTCCGCAACGTCCGGGAGCGGCTCACCCACCTCTACGGCGCGAGCTATCGTCCCTCCATCTCGAGCCGCGCCGGCGAGGGAACCCACGTGAGGCTCCGCGTGCCGGCACGCCCCCTGGAGGCGGGCTCGCGCCCGGGCGCAGAGGACTGAGCCGGCGGATTCGCGCTTGCCGATCCGCAGCCGTGCCGGATACCGTCGGAGCGTGCGTACGAACGTGCGGATTCCCCGGCGCACCGCGATCGCCCCGGCCGTCGCCGCACTCGTCGTCCTCTTCGCATCCGGACCCGCTCGAGCCACGCCGTGCTCCGTCGACGGAGACTGCGGCGCCCAGCAGGCCTGCCACAAGCCGCCCCTCTGCGGCGCCGGCGTGTGCGTCCCCGCCTTCACGCTGCCGGAGTTCGTGATTCCCGGCCTCACCGCCTACGACGCCGAGGTGGTCTCGACTCTCGACCACACCGGGGCCTTCTACCAGAACTGCTGCGACACCAACATCACCGCGTACACGGGGGAGACGGCGGATCGCACGGACGGCCACGTCTTCTGCCCCGAGGAGCCCACCAGCTTCCCCGCGTGTCTGTTCGCGACCTGCCTGTGCGGCTTCCTGCATCCGACCGGAGACGACTTCATCGTGAACGGCGCGTACGCGAGCCCCTTCGGTGCGCAATACCTCTACTACGCCGGACACGCGGGATACGACTACGACTATGGCTTCGGGGTCGATCTCGTCGCCGGTGCCGACGGGGTCCTTTGCAAGGCGCTCGAAGATCCGATCAACGGACGCTTCGGGTTTCCGACGGCCTGGGACAAGTTCCATACGTTCTACATCGACCATGGGACCTTCGCCGGCCGCGGACATGCGTCGTGGTATCTGCACGCGGCCGACCTCGCGGGACCAGACGCGAACGGGAACGACCTGCGGGACCTGAATCCGGGAGAGTGCGCGCCGGTCGACCGGGGGCAGGTCGTCGCGACGGTCGGCAACGCAGGCACGGGCCTGCCCCACCTACACTTCGAGGTACGTCGCTACGACGTCACCGACGGACCCGAGGCGTTCTCCAGCCGGGTGATCGACCCGTATGGCTGGCGCGGCACCCAAGCCGATCCATGGAGCGATCCCGGGGAGAACGGGCAAGCGGAGAGCGAGACGGCCCCGACGTGGATCGCCTGCGGGAACGCCCGCGTCGAGTGCGACGAGGGGTGCGACGACGGGAACCGGATTCCCGGGGACGGCTGCGACGCGGCGTGCGCGCTCGAGCCCGGATTCGTCTGCGAGGGCGACGAGCCTTCGCGGTGCTTCCTCGATCACCCCGTCTCGGCACGAAGGCTGGTGCTGAAACGCGCGAGCTCGGGCAAGGAGACCCTCGTGTTCGTGTCGGGGGACGACGCGCTGCCCTTCCCCGCGATCGGCTCGCCCGACGACCCTGCGTCGAGCGCCGGGCTGCTCCTGGAGGTGCTGTCGGCGACCGGCGAGACGGCGGCGCTGCCGGTGCCCACCGACACGACCGCGTGGCAGGCAAAGAGCGGCACGGTCGCCTCCTACCGCTACCGCAACAAGGACGCTCCCGGCGGCCCGACGAAGCTTCGCGTCGTCCGGCTGAAGGACGGCAAGACCTGGAAGCTCGTGTCCCGGGACGTCGGCATCGGACTCGACGGGCCCCAGGGCGCGATCGCGATCCGCGTGTCGACGGGCCGCTTGCGTAGCTGCGCGCGATTCGCGCCGGCGAGCGCGCTGGTCCTGCGCGACGAAGCCGATCGCTTCCAGGCGAAGAACGCGACCGCGACGACCCTCACCGACTGCACGGACGCGAGCCTCGGCATCCCGTGAGGAAACGCGCACGAAAGTGCACGGAACCCTTGCCCCGATCGTCACTCATGACGTAATCGCCGGTATGCGCAAACGGCTCCGCACCACCGACCCGACCCGCACCACCCCGCTCGCGAAGCAATCGGATCATCCCTGCTTCAGCTGCTCGCAATGCTGCACCTACATCGCGACCCAGATCGACGAGCCGACGACGATGCGCGACTACGATCACGTGTCGTGGTACCTGCACCATCAGGGCATCTCCGTCTACATCGACTGGGAGGGCGCGTGGTACCTGCAGATCGAGACGCGCTGCGAGCACCTGACGCCGCACGGCCTGTGCGGCATCTACGACCAGCGACCTGCCATCTGCAAGGACTTCGACTGGCGCGACTGCGAGAGGCAGCAGACCCCCGACGAGGACCCGCCCGAGAAGTTCCTCTTCCGCACGTCCGACGAGTTCTTCACGTGGCTGCAGAAGAGGCGCCCCCGGACCTACGCCCGCTACCGCGACTTCCTGGGCCGCAAGCACGCCGAGCACAACGACGAAGAGCTCGCCCGCGTCGAACGCGCGTCCTAGCCCGAGGCCAGCCCGCCGCCGCCTCTCCTCTCGATCGCGGAACGCGCGCGTTCCGCGACCGAGAGTGAGGCCGGGCGCAAGCCCCCGGCCTCACTCTCGAACGTTCGTCCGACGAATCCACCCCGGCTCACCTTCCTCCGTAGTGATGGCTTTCCTATAGTGCCGCCTCGTGGACAGCGGTTGTCGATCGACCGTTCGAACATGGGGGGGACGATGCCGCGACGAAAGAAGAAGCCGACGCCAGGCCGCAAGCCCACCTACGGAGCCGCGACTCGGCTCGCCCGCCTCGTCCACGAGCTCCGTGAGCGACCGAACGGCTGGAGCTTCGAGGCGATCCAGGAGGAGCTCCGGATCACCGAGAGAACCCTCGCGCGCTACCTCGAGGCATGCCGCCGCGAGCTCGTCGATCATCGCGACCGACCGCTCCTCGAGGTCGTCCGGCGCGGCGACCGGCGCTTCGTGCGCCTCGCCGAGCACCAGAGTGGCCCCGCCACGACGGACTACGAGGTCCTGGCCCTCTTCTTCACCCTCCGGCTTGCCCGGGTCCTGGAAGGAACCGTCTTCGAATCGGTCAACCAGGATCTCTGGGGAAAGATGTTGAAGACCGTTCCCGCCACCGCGCGGCGCCGCCTCGAGCACGCCGACCGGAAGTTCTACGCTCTGGCCCACCTCCCGAAGAGCTACGCCGACATGGAGGACGAGCTGGACCTCCTCCTTCGCGCGTTGATCGACCAGGTTCGCCTCTCGGTCGACTACGGCGGGGTCGTCGGCGAGGGCCGGACGCACGACTTCGACCCCTACTCGCTCGTCGAGCACCGGGGTGGCCTCTACCTACTCGGCCACAGCTCGCACTACCGCAAGATCGTCTGGCTCGCCGTGGATCGCATCCGCTCGGTCCGGCCGAAGCTCGACGAGAACGGCCTCAAGATCCACTTCCGCTACCCGACGACGTTCGACCCGGCCCGCTACACGAACGGCATGTTCGGCATCGTCGACGGCGACAACACGCGCGTGGAACTCGCGCTTCAAAACGCCGAGACCGAGGCCTACCTGAGAGCGCGACAGCTACACCCGACCCAGCGCTTCTTCGAAGGCCCCGATGGCAAGACGCATCTGGAGCTGCGCGTCCGCGGCACCGCCGAGCTCTCGAACTGGATCATGTCGACGAGCCCCTGGGTCGAGGTCGTCCGCCCTCCCGAGCTCCGCGCCGAGATCGCACGCCGTCTTCGGGAAACCGCCGAACTCTACGACGAGAAGGCCCAGGGCGGGTCCCCCCGAGCCCGGTCCCGCAGCACGCCACGCAAGGCACGCGCCGCACGGGCCAGCTGACCGAAGCCGCCGAGCGAGCTCAGCGGTCGAATACGTACGACACGCCGAGGAGCGGTTGGTGCATGTCGATCCCGTCGTTGGGGAGTGACGTGCCCGCGTTGGACAGATGCTGCCACCGATACGCGAGCGCGACGACCCACTCCGGCGACAGGAAGTACCGCACCCCCACCCCGCCGTGGAGCGTGAACGTGAATCCGTCGGCCTGGTCGTCCAACCCGAAGTCGAGATCGAGCATGCCCCCACCGATCTCGCCGAACGGGACCACGTAGGGGACCGACAGAAGATCGTAGCGAAGCAACAGCCCGGCCCCGCCGGCGAACCCGCTGTGCGGCTCGGTCTCCCACAGCAGAGTTCCCTCGAGAAGCAGCTCGAAGGAGCCGGCGTACCAGCCGTCTCCCCCCAAACGGTCCGTCAGCCGGTAGCCGATCTGCGGGAACAACGGGACCGCGTCCACGTCGTCCGTCTCCCCACCCCGATAGGCGGGCGCACGTACGAAACCGAAGCCGTACCCCGTGAAGGCTCCGACCTCGATGTCGCCGGCCGTAACGTGCGCGTGAGGAAGCTCCTCAGCGAGCGCCCCCTCGCCGATGCCCAGCACGAGGACGACGACGAGCGTCCGACCGGCACTCCGGACCCGCCGCGCCAAACGCGCCCCGGTGCGCGTGCCGGATCGAACGACGGCCGCGCCGGGCCACCACACGAGATCACGCCACGGCCACGCGCGCACGCGCGGGAGCCTCCTTGCCGCCCTCCGCCTCCTCTGGCGCTGCGTCCGCGTCGAGGGCACCGTCGAGAAGTCCGAGGGGCCGACCGCTCGGGATCTCTTCGACGTCGCGCAGCTTCCGCTCGATCGCGCGCGACCGTCGCGCGGCGTCGTCCATCGTCTTCGACGCCTGCGCGAGCTTCTTGTTGACGCCGTCCAGCGTGTCGCCGAACTTGCCGAACTCCGTCTTGACCGCGCCGAGCAGCTTCCAGACCTCGCTCGAACGCTCCTGGATGGCGAGGGTCCGGAAGCCCATCTGGAGGCTGTTCAGGAGCGCCGCGAAGGTGGACGGCCCGGCGACCACGACCCGCCGCTCCCGCTGCAGCCGATCCATCAGGCCGGGACGCTTCACCACCTCGGCATAGAGGCCCTCGGTGGGCAGGAACATCACGGCAAAATCCGTCGTGAGCGGTGGGTGGAGGTATTTGTCGGAGATGTCCTTCGCGCAGGCGAGGATCTTCTTCTCGAGATCCTTCGACGTCGCCTCGAGCGCCACGCGGTCTCCGGCCTCGCTCGCGTCGATCAGCCGCTGATAGTCCTCGAGCGGGAACTTCGCGTCGATCGGCAGCCACACGGCGTCGTCCGGCTCCCCCTCCTTGCCGGGCAGCTTCAGAGCGAACTCGACGACCTCCGAGCTCTCCTCGCGTGGCCTCACGTTTCGCGCGTACTGGTCGGGCGTCAGCATCTGCTCGAGCAGCGCCTCCAGCTGAACCTCGCCCCAGCCGCCGCGGAGCTTGACGTTCGACAAGACCCGCTTCAGATCGCCGACGCCACCGGCGAGCGTCTGCATCTCGCCGAGTCCCTGGTGCACCTGCTCGAGGCGCTCCGAGACGATCTTGAACGACTCCCCCAGACGCTTCTCCAGCGTCCCCTGGAGCTTCTCGTCGACGGTGACCCTCATCCGCTCGAGCTGCTCGCCGTTGTCGCGTCGCATCTGCCCGAGGCGATCGTCGACAGTAGCGCGCAGCCGTTCGAGCCGCTCCTCGTTCGACTGGGCGAGCCGTCCCAGCTTCTCCTCGTTGCTCGACGAGTAGCCCTCGAGGCGCTGCGCGAAGGCGTCGAGACGCTCCGCCTGGCTCGTGGCCATCTGGCCGAGCCGCTCCTGCATCGAGTCGGCGACCCGGGCGAGCGTCGCCGCGAGCTCCTCGCGTCCGACCCGCGCGTTCTCGGTCGCCTCGCGGCGACTCTGTCCGATCTCGTCGCGAAGTCGGCGTTCGGACTCCGCGTGCGCGCGCTCGATCGCTTCGATCCGCCCGACCAGCGCCGTGTGCGCCCCGTGGAGAGCCGCGGCCGCTTCCCGCGTGCGCGCGGCTTCTTCCGCGTGGTCGAGCTGGGCCGATTCGACGGCCGACAGGCCGCGACCCAGGCCGATCATCCTCACGAGCAGGATCACGCCGCCCAGGACCAGAACCGAGAGCATTGCCAGGGGGACCCAGGGTCCGAGCTCTGCCACCGTCATCGAGGTTTCCTCCGCGTCCTCACCACCACATCCTACCCCGCCCGACAGACAGCCCGTGTCCGCCAAGGCCCCACTCGTCACCGGATCCGGAGCGCCTCCCCGAGCCCGGCGGGCCCGGGCCGATCGCCCGTGAGGAACAGTGTACGCCTCCCTGCCCGATCCCACCACCGCTGGGGCCACGGCGATGCGATCGTGCCGGCCCGCACGCCGTCGTCGGTCCCCCGACCCGATCTCAGAACGTCTTCGCCGTGGTCGGCGCAGGGCAATCTGCGCGGCCGCGAAGCGCGCAGAAGTCGTAGCGGAACATCTCCGCCCAGTACTTCATCGCGGCGTCGACGTCGCTCCACTTCTCCCACGCGTCCATGAGATGCTTCTCCCCCACCCGGCCGTCGACGCCCTCCGCGAGCAGACGACCGCTGGTGGAATCGAGCGCCTTGAACGCCATCCCGGCATCCCCGGTGAACAGGGGCTTCCCGGTCGCGTACCCCTCCAGTCCCGTCACCGCGCGGAGCTGCGGGACCGCGGTGGAGACCACGTTCAGGACGACGTCGGTGCCGTCGAGCTGCGTCAGCGCGACCTGAAGGCGGAACGTCCTCGGACCGGGGGCCACCGCCATGGTCCAGTCCTTCGCCAACTCGGCGTAGAGAAGCCCGTGGAAGTTGTTCGCCAGAGTCTGGGCGTCCCTCTGGGAGACGCCCTTCGTCGCCGGGTTGCGCCAGACCGTGACGGGGTCGAGAAGAACTCCGTCGTAGCCCGACCACGTGGCCCGTGGATTCACGTAGTAGAGCTTGGGATCGTCCGCCCCTCCCTTCTCGAGGAGCGACGCGTCCGCGCCGAGAAATCCCGACGGGGCGACGGTCCGCGCTTGCCGGGTGGCCGGACAGCCCGCGGCCAGCAACACGGCCAGCGTCGGCACCAGCGTGGCGGTGGATCTCCTCAGGGCGGCCTTCTCCTTCCGGGGGCCCGCGCCGGCCCCGTCCCGGCCACGAGTACACCGCTCCTCCGGGCGCGTCGAGACCTCGATTCTTGTCTCGCGAGCCATGGATTCGGCCCCTGTGGACCGGCCGCGGGCCTGCTATGCTACGACGACGGATGAGGAAACGGGCTCGCGAAGCCCGGGTGGGCCAGAAGGCCACCATCGGACCTGGAGGACATCATTAGCGCCAAACTTTTTGTTGGGAACGTGAGCTTCGACACGACGAAGGCCGAGCTCGAGCAGCTCTTCGGGGGCGTCGGCGAGATCGCCGAGGTCTTCCTCCCCACCGACCGCGAGACCGGCCGGCCCCGGGGATTCGCCTTCGTGGAGTTCACAGACGCGGCCGCGGCAGCGGCCGCGACACAGCGCTTCGACGGGTTCGAGCTGAACGGTCGGCCCCTGCGCGTCAACGAGGCGCAGGAGCGGCGTCCGCGCGCGCCGTCGTTCAACCCGGGCCCGCCGCCGCCCGACTTCGGTTCCTCTCCCTTCGGAGGCCCGGGTGGCGGCGGTGGCCGCGGCGGTCCCGGCAAGCCCAAGGGCAGCCGCCGCAACCTCCGCCGCAAGAAGCGCAGCCTCTGAGCCCCGCGCGAGCGAACCGCTCGCTCAGTCGCGAGGCCTGAGGATCATCTGGGTCTGCGTGACGAGCGCGACGAGTCGTCCGTCGGATTCGATCCGCGTCTGCCAGACCATCGTGCTGCGCCCCCGATGGAGGGGCGTCGACACCCCGCAGATCGGCACTCCGAGCTTCGGGCTTCCGAAGAAGTTCGTCTTGGATTCGATGGTGGTCGTGCCGGCGCCGGCGGGCAGGTTCGCCGCCGTGCCGTACGCACCGAGGGTGTCGGCGAAAGCCATCAGCGCGCCTCCGTGAATCCGTCCGGGGATCGTGCAGAGATCCTCCCGCGGATCCATCTCGGCACGCACCCGCTCGGCCGTCACCTCGGTGAGACGCACCCCCAGACTCTCGGGGAACAGCCCCCGGGTCGTCGCCTGCCATTGCTCGAGCTTCATGGATCCCGACGATCGCACCGACGGGACCGACGCGCCATCCTCCGTCAGCGGCGCGCGGCGGCGCTCACCAATGCGGCGGCATCGACGATGCCCGCTCCGCACGAGCGCGGGCCGGCGTCGGCGCAATCCGCGCCGGTGCCGACCGGGAACGGTCGCGCCGTCGACTCGAGCAACGTCTGCATCTCGCCGGGCGCCGTGTCGGGCGCGACCGACAGCGCGAGCGCGGCGAGCCCCGCGACGATCGGTGCGGCCATGCTCGTTCCCTCCTTGAACGCGTAGCCGGGTCGACCCGCCGTCTTGGTGCCGTCCACGACCGTCGAGAGCACCCCACGCGCGGCGTCCATTGCGGTCGTCCCCCCGGGGGCCGAGACGTCGACGTCGCCGAAGTTCGAGTACGCCGCATGAGCGCCCCGATCGTCGTTCGCGTGGACCACGACGACCCCGTGGCAGTTGGCCGGATGGTACGCCCCGGCCGGAGCGCCCGCGTTCCCCGCGGCCACGACCACGAGGGCTCCCGCCACCACCGCGTCGGTGATCGCGTCCTGCAGCGACTGCGGGCACGGCCCCGGGAACTCCATCGAGAGATTCAGGACGCGAGCCGACGCCGCCGCGCGCGAAACGTCCGCGATGCGGCTGCCCGGGCGCACCGCGCCGGACGCCCAGCGAATCGCGTCCACGAGATCGATCGGGTCGATGCCGCACTTGGCGCCCACACGCACGGGAAGAATCCCCGCGTTCCAGTCCACGCCCGCCACGCCGAGCCCGTTGTTCGTCGCGGCGCCCACGATCCCGGCCACGTGCGTCCCGTGCCAGGTCGCCGTCGTCGCCGGCGCGCCGATCGCGCACTCTCCGGCGAGCGTCGCGTCGCCGGGATCGGTCGGGTCGGGGTCGCGGCCGTCGTAGTCGTTCGACCGCCGGACGTCGCTCACGAAGTCGAACCCCGGCGACAGGCGTCCGCGGAGGTCCGGGTGCTCGGGACGAACGCCGGAGTCGAGAACCGCCACGACGACGTCCTTCGATCCCCGCGTCCGCGTCCACGCGTGGACCGCGCCGACCCCGCCCGGCCCGTCCGCGAGCGCCCACTGGTCCGACAGGTGCGGGTCGCTCGGCAGCGCCTGGAAACGTCCCCGTACCGTCGGCTCCGCGTAGGTCACGCTCGGGTCCTTCTCGAGCCGTGCCGCGATCGCCGCCACCGACGCGTCCGGCATCTTCTGGAAGAGCCGCAGCGCATGCGCACCGCCCGAGACCGGGCGCTCGTGGAAGAGAGGAACGCCGGCGACGCGACTCAGCTCGCGAACGCGCTCCTGAGGGAGCGGCTCGGCGCGGTCCGAGACGTCGCGAAGCGCGGGATCGCGCAGCTTGACGATGATGCGATCGAGCGTTCCTCCGGCCGGCGGCGACACGACCGGGGCCGACGAGACACGGTCCGCCCAGGCCACGGACGGCACGGAGCGAAGTCCCGCGAGTACGCTCCGCAGACGCGCTCCATCGGCGCCGCCCACCACCGCGAGGACTTGCGCTCCGCTCGCGTCGAGCCGCGTCGGACGCAGCGTCGCGCCGGCCGCGCGCGCGAGCACCTCGATCTCTTCGGGCTCCAGCGGATGCAGATCCAGATCCGCGTCCCGACCGGTGCGATCGCGCAGCAAGACCACGACCTCGGTGCCCGCGTCGGCGTACGCGCGCACCCCGCCCCCGAGCGCGGCCGAGAAGGCGACCCCCGCGATGGCGAGCGCGACGACGGGACCCATGCCCCACGATTGTTGCGCGTTGCGTTTGGAGATCAACTCGAGCCGTGTCTCTATGGGTTGCGCATGGGCGACGCCACGAGCCGTCGGGATCGCACGAGGCCCGAGCTGCCGCACGCCGACGCCGACTTCTACGTGCTCGGAGGGAGCGGCCGACCGATGCCGCGGACCACCTCGGTGATCGATCGCGGAATCGGCAAGCCGTTCCTGACGACGTGGGCCGCTCGACTGGAGCGTCAGACCGTGCTCGCGCACGTCGGGGCGGCCCTCGGCGAGCACCTCGATGAGGTGCGGGTCAAGGCCGTGCTCCGCGACGTCGAGAGTCGCCTGGGCCGCGACCTCGCGTGCGACGTCCACAAGCGCGAGGCCGCGGACTTCGGAACGGCGACGCACGCACTCCTCGAGGACCACCTGCGCGAGAGAGCCGGGCTCGCCTCGTTGGCGCGCGGCGACGACGAGGCGCCCGCCCCCCTCGTCGAGCGCGCGGCCGGCCTCGCGATCGAATGGCTCGACGCGATCGCGTTCGAGCCCCACCCGGACGGGATCGAGGAGCGGCTGTGGAGCGAAGACGACCGGCTCTGGTCGGCCGGCACCGCCGACGCCTTCGGAACCGCCGACCTCGACCGCCTCCTCGCCGCCTCGACGTGGAACCGGAAGTTCGAGGTCAGAGAGCCACCCGGCGCACGCGTTCCGCTCCTCGTCGACTGGAAGACGTCCAAGTCCGTGGGAGTCGCCCACAAGGTCCAGATCGGCGCCTACGTGACGTATCTCCTCGAGCGCGGCCGCATCGCGGATCCCTGCTATGCGTGCATCCTGCGCATCGCGAAGACCGAAGAGGACGCGATGCCTCTCGAGGCGGTGCTGATCCACCCCGAGGAGTTCGCGCGATACGGCGGCGCGTTCCGGTTCATCCGCCGCATCTACAACTTCCTCTCCCAGGAGGAGGAGCTCGAACGGTCGCAGTGGCGCTCGCGACGTCGCGCGGCATCGGCCGGGGGCTGACGCCCACCGGCGCCCCCCTCACTTCGTGAGGGTGTGGAGATACACCTCGAGGTTCGTATACGCGCGCCGTAGGTCGAAGCCGTTCCGATCCGCGGGGTCCGTCGGATCGAGCCCCCGTCGGCGCTCCCAGTCGTCGGCGATGCCGTCGCGATCGGCATCCGTCGGGACCGGGCGTACGGTCGGCACGTCCGGCCAGCCACCGACGTCGTCCTGGGAGTCGATGAGGCCCCCCGTCTGCGTCTCCACCTGCTCGACGACCCGCGCGTCCACCGCATCCCGCCACAGCGAGGCGCCCACGGTGCGGAGCAGGCGGCGAAACGAGGCCTTCGTGCTGCGTGCGCTTCGCGTGGGCCGATCGAAGCGGAACGGTCGCTCCTCGAAGGTGTACGCCCCATAGAAGCTTCCCGCGCCGAGGGGCTCCGGGTCGAACACCCCGTCGCGGTCGTGGTCGAATCGATTGGCGCGATGATGGACGTTGACCTCTTCGGCGGTCCCTTCCACCTGGATGAAGACGCACCCGCAGAACTGGATCGTCTTCGCGATCCACGTGTTCCCGACGAGGTTGATCCGAAGCGTGTAGGGATCGCGGACGGTGTGCGTCGCGAGAAAGCCCCAGTCGTAGATCACGTTGCCGATCAGATCGACGTCGAGGCCCAGCCCGGGGACGCCCGGCGGGGGCGGATCCTGCTGACCGCCGAGCGATGGGCTGCGGCGCTCGTGGTGCGCCCAGAGGTTTCGATGGAACGTGTATCCCTCCGCCCCCATGCCGCGGACCAGCGAGCCGTAGCCGTGCAACCCCTCCGGGTGAAAGGAGTCGTTGAGGCTCTCGGAGATGATCGAGTTCTGCACCGTCACGCTCGTCGACTTCGTGACCGACAGCGTCTCGTCCATGCTCCAGGAGGCGGAGACGTGGTCGACGATCACGTACCGCGAATCGATGATCGACAGGGCATCCGCGGCACTGCCGCCGAGATCGGCATTGCCACGCCCCGGCTTGCCGGGGATCGACGCCGCGTTGACGTCCCCCGGCCGGAAGCGGAGATGGCGCAGGACCACGTGCTCCGAGCGAACCACCTCGAAGGGGTAGCCTCGCGTCGTGATGCCCCCCGGCGAAGTCTGACCGGCGATCGTGAGCCCCGACTTCTCCAGGACCCGGAGCGGGCTCGCGAGATCGATCGTTCCAGCGACTTCGAAGACGATGGTGCGGGGCCCGGCGGCGGACTCGATCCCGTGGCGCAGGCTTCCCGGCCCCCCGTCGACCAGGGTCGTCACGTGGTAGACGTCGCCGCCGCGCCCGCCGATCGCCGTCGCCCCGAAGCCGACCGCCCCCGGGAAGGCGAGACTCGGTGCGGCGCGCGCCGGGGCGGGAACCGCGATCAGGAAGAGACAGGCGACGACGAACGACCAGCGCATCGCCGGTGACTCTCGCAGTCGGCCCGGCACGCGGTCAATCCATTTCCCGTCCACCTCCCGACGACGCGGG
Source organism: bacterium (assembly GCA_030430245.1). Lineage (GTDB taxonomy): Bacteria > Desulfobacterota > Binatia > UBA12015 > UBA12015 > VGTG01. The sequence goes on from JAUIFY010000044.1 coordinate 23,381, forward strand.
CGCGTCGCGGCTCGATTGCTATCCTCGGGCGGAATGCTCTCCGTCCAGAACCTCGGCAAAGAGTACGCGGGCCGCACGCTGTTCCGGGACGTCTCGATCAACTTCCACGCCGGCCAGCGCTTCGGCATCGTCGGGGCGAATGGCTCCGGCAAGTCCACGCTCCTGCGCATCATCGCGGGCGAAGAGGAGCCCACCACGGGAAGCTGCACGTTCGCGCGCAAGGCACGCCTGGGCGTCCTCGAGCAAGATCACTTCCAGTACGACGCGGTCCCGATCCTGAACGTCGCGATGATGGGGCATCGCGAGCTCTGGGAGGTGATGCAGCGCAAGCAGGCGCTCCTCGACGGCCCCGAGAGCGAGTTCGACGTGGACCGATTCGGCGAGCTCGAGACCTTCATCCAGGAGAACGACGGCTACGCCCTCGAGTCGCGCGCGGGTGAGATCCTGGAGGGACTGGGGATCGAAAGCGCTCTCCACCATGAGCCGCTCTCGGTGCTCTCCGGCGGCTACAAGCTCCGGGTTCTGCTCGCTCAACTCCTGACGGGCGGTCCCGACGTGATCGTGCTCGACGAGCCGACCAACCACCTCGACATCCTCTCGATCCGATGGCTCGAGAGGTTTCTCTGCGGGATCAAGGGATGCGGCCTGATCGTGTCGCACGATCACCGGTTCCTCAACAACGTCTGCACGCACGTCATCGACGTCGACTACGAGCGGGCCACTCTCTACAAGGGCAACTACGACGCGTTCTCCGTGGCGAAGATCGAGGAGCGAAACCGGAAGGAAGCGGACATCGAGCGTCGCGAACGCGAGATCGAGGACCACAAGCGCTTCGTCGAGCGCTTCCGGGCGAAGCCCACCAAGGCGAGGCAAGCAAAGAGCCGCGCGAAGCAGATCGACAAGATCGAGATCGAGGAGCTGCCGCAATCGTCGCGCCGCTACCCGACCTTCTCCTTCGCGTCGCGACGCCCGAGCGGTCGCACCGTACTCGAGATCGAGAACGTGACGAAGGCGTTCGACGAGAACGAGGTGCTTCGCGACGTCTCTCTGCGGGTCGCACGGGGCGACCGCGTCGCGATCATCGGCCCGAACGGCATCGGGAAGTCGACGCTGCTCAAGATCGCGATGCGGCGGCTCGAGCCGGACGACGGACGCATCGAGTGGGGCTACGAGACGCACCCGGGCTACTTCGCCCAGGACCACCACGACATCCTGGCCGCGAAACCGCGAGACACGCTGCAGAGCTGGCTCTGGGACCACTGTGCGATGGAGTCGATCGGCTTCGTGCGGGCGCGTCTCGCCCAGGTGCTGTTTACGAAGGACGAGGCCGAGAAGCGGGTCGAGCACCTCTCCGGCGGCGAAGGCGCGCGGCTGATCTTCGCGAAGCTCGGGGTCGAGGAACCGAACGTCCTCGTCCTCGACGAGCCGACGAACCACCTCGACCTGGAAGGCATCGAGGCGCTCGCCGACGCCCTCCTCCGCTACGACGGGACGACGATCTTCGTCTCGCACGACCGCTGGTTCGTCGGACGCCTCGCGACGCGAGTGATCGAGATTCGCCCGGACGGCATCGTCGATTTCACCGGGACGTACGACGAGTACCTCGCGAGCTGCGGGGACGACCACCTCGATGCCGAAGCCGTTCTGAAGAAGTCCAAGGACGAGCGTCGCACCAAGAAGCGCGACCGCCAGAGTGCGCGGCGCGACGGAACACGTGGATGATGCGGGGTCGGGCGAGCCCCGACCCCGCATCGCACCTCGTCAGAGCCAGCGAACGAGGTCCTCAATCGACACGAGCGGGACGCTCCAGTGGAGCGCGAAGCGCTCGAGCTCCCCGAGGCCGGCCATCGTCCCGTCGGGGTTCATGATCTCGCAACACACGCCGACGGTCGGGACGCCCCCCGCCGCGAGCAGCGCGACCGTCGCCTCGGTGTGGCCCGCACGCTCGCCCAGCAATCCGGGCCGCGCGGACAGGGGAAAGACGTGGCCCGGCCGAACGAAATCGTCGGCCCGCGCGTCCTCGGCGGCGAGACGCCGAATCGTCGCGGCGCGCTCCGCGGCGGAGACCCCCGTGCCGCGCGCCGAAGCGAGATCGATCGCGACGTGCATCGCCGTCCCCTGGTGATCGCCGTCCCCCGACATCCGGGGAATCTCCAAACGCTCGAGCCGAGCGGCATCGCACGGCACACACGGGTGGCCACAGGCCTGCGTCAACACGAACGCGATCGTCTCGGGCCGGATCTCGTGTCCGGCCACGATCACGTCGCCCTCGCCTTCCCGATCGGGATCCCAGACGATCACCACGCCTCCGGCGCCGATCTGCCGGACGGCCTTCTCGACGCCGAGCTGGCCCTCGACGACGCCCGACCACGGAAGCTCGGCGACGGCGCGTGCGAGGGCACGCGGAGCGTCCTCACGATGACGTCGTACCAGCTTGCCGACGAGGTCACCTTCGAGGTTCACGCGGTCGCCCGCCTCGAGGTTCGCCAAGGTCGTCGCCTCGAGCGTCGCCGGTACGAGCGCGACCGAGAAGCGATCCCGCACGACCTCAGCGACGGTGAGGCTGACACCATCGACGGCGATCGAACCCTTCGGCTCCAGCGCGTCGAGAAACCGCGCGGGCGGACGGATCCACACCCGGCGCCCCGGCGGCTCGTCGACGACGCGCACCACCTTCCCGATCGCATCCACGTGCCCTTGGACCAGATGCCCCTCGATCCGCTCCCCGCCCCGCATCGGCACCTCGACGTTGAGCTTGTCTCCGGCGCCGACGTGCTCGAGCTTCGTCCGCTTCCGCGTCTCCTGGCTGAGACGCACCCGGATCCGGTCGTCGTCACGCGCTTCAGCCGACAGGCAGACACCCGCCAGGGCGACGGAGCCTCCCGGCAGGACGCTTTCGGCCGCGTCCGGAGCCACGACCCAGAGACCGTCCGAGGTCGCTTCCGCGACCTCGCCGACTTCGGTGATGAAACCTCGGTACATCTTCTTCCTCCTTGCGCAACGGCCGCGCTCGCGACCGCCCTCGATCGGGTTCGCTCGAAGGAGAAGGGCCCTACGCCATTCTCACACGGACGGGGTCTCACCGCTGGCTCCGGAGTCTCACCGGATCGTTCCGCCCGGGACGGAACCGGCGGGCTGTGACCGCCGCACCTCGGATTTCCACCTACACCGACCGTAGCGCCCGGGTCGGAGGAGATCGACCCCTCCACTTTCGGGGCGTCAGCTCGAACGAAGGGACACCGCGGGCTCGATCCGGGCGGCGCGAATCGCCGGGAGGATGCCGGCGCCGATCCCCGTCGCGACCATCACGACCACGATCGTCACGAGCGATCCCGGCGCCAGGACCGGCGCCGAAATGAACACGGTGCCCTGCCCGATCGCCCACTGGGACAGCTTCACCATCAGCACCCCGAGAACCGCCCCCACCGCCCCCGAGAACGCCGTCGTCGCCACCGACTCGACGAGGAATTGCGCGAAGATCGAGAGGTTCGAGCCCCCGATCGCCTTCCGGAGGCCGATCTCGCGAGTGCGCTCGGTCACGATGACGAACATCACGTTCATCACGCCGGCCGCGCCCACGAGGAGCGTCACCCCGATCGCGAAGTAGAGGAAGATCTGGAACCCGAGCAGCAGGACCTCGATGATCTGTAGCGATTCGACGATCCAGAAGTTCGCCATCGCGCTCGAGTCGTCCTCGTGGAAGCCGTGGTGCACGCCGAGCAAGCCGCGCACCGCGACCATCGCCTCCACGCCGGACTCCCGCGAGCGCGGCTCGAAGACGATCTGGCCCACCGTGTCGGTCTTCGAGAACCATCGCCGTGCGGTGGTGACCGGCATCAGGACGAGGTTGTCGTCCGGGGGGCCGCTGAAGACGATCTGCTCGCCCTTCCTCGCCGCGACGCCGACGACCCGGAACGGGATCGCCTCGATCGTGATCCGCTCGCCCACCGCCGATCGGCCTCTGAACAGGCGCTCCGCCGTCTGCGCGCCGAGAAACGCGACCCGCGCCCCCCGCTCGACGTCGGCGCGCGAGATGAATCGCCCCTGGCCGACCTCGAAGTTTCGAATCGCTCCCGTCTTCTCCGTCACGCCGTACGACCAGACGAGCTTGGTCCGCCCGCGCGCCCGCACCATGAGCGTGTCGAGGAACTGGTTCGTCCCTGCCCGCTCCACCACGTCCAGAGCCTCGAGGCGCGCCACGTCCTCGAAGTCGAGCTCGACCGGCTTCGCCGCGCGCTCTCCGATGCCCGCCTTCGCCGTCACCCCCGGAAACAGGTAGACGACGTTCTGCCCGATCTTGAGCATCTGCTTGGTGAGATGGACGTCGAACCCGTTCATCCATGCCGACAGGTACGTCAGCATCATGATGCCCCACACGATGCCACTCGCCGTGAGCCCGAAGCGCAGCTTGTGCGCACGCAGATTGCGCAGCGTGTCGTAGAAGAAGTCCGCGAGCACGCGTCACTCCGCCCGAAGCGTGACCGAGGGATCGACGCCCGCCGCCCGCCAGGCGGGAACGATGCCCGAGAGGACGCCGATCAGCCCCATGACGCCCAGAGCCAGCCAGATGATCCAAGCCTTCACGATCGGCAGCGGGATCAGGTCGGGGACGTGCAGACTCGCCAGGAACTCGCAGAATGCGAGCCCGACACCGAGACCGATCGATCCCCCGAGGCAGCTGATGACCAACGTCTCGAGGAAGAACTGCGCCACGACGTCGCGACGACGCGCGCCGACGGCCAGGCGCACGCCGATCTCCTGGCGTCGTTCCTGCACGGAGTCCAGCATCATGTTCAGGATGCCGATGCCCCCGATGCCGAGCGTGGTGACGGCGAGAACGAAGAGCATGCCCGTCACGCGATCGATCTGCATGTTGCGGACGTTCTCGATCGGGCTGACGATGATCATCGCCTCCTCGTCGTCGGGGCTCACACCGAGGCGACGACCGACGATCGCCTGGATCTCACGCTTGAGGTCGTCGTAGATCTCACGGCTGCGCGCGCGAAGCACGATGATGTCGATCACGTCCTCGTTCTCGACCTCGCTCGGACGAATGCCGAGCAGCGTCGAAATCGGGACCCAGATCTGCTCGTCGATCTCGTCCGCATCCCTCGTGAGCTGCGTGCCGACGGGCTCGAAGAAGCCGATGACCTCGTGCGGGATGCCGAGCACGCGAATCGTCGTGCCGATCCGCCCCTGCGGGCCGAGAAGCTCGAGGCGGGCCTTGTGCCCGAGCACCGCGACGCGCCGGCGCGCCTGCACGTCCTCCGCCGTGATTGGACGTCCGGCCGCGAGCGACGTGTTGCGCACGACCATCGCACGCGGCTCGACCCCGCGGACGTCGCGCGACTGGAACTCGTCTCCGTACGTGACCGGATACCACCCCCTGGACTCGGCGAGGACGAGG
>JAUIFY010000045.1 GCA_030430245.1 bacterium
CCGTGTCCCGCCGAGCCGGCCGAAGAGCTGCCGGTTCTGGCGCTCGCATACGAGGAATTCGACACTCCGCTGCCCGCGTTCTTCCAGGGCGAGAGCGCTCGCGCGTTTGCCGGGTTCGCCGCCCAGCCGTCCGGGCAGCGAGCCGTTCTCTACGGCGGGATCTTTCTGGACGACGAAGGCTTCGCCGAAGCCGATACCTGGGTGTGGGACGGCGAGACGTGGTCGCCCGCGTGTGGCACGAGCCTCCCCGGAGCCACGGCACCGTGTGCTCCCGGTCCCCGGTCTCTTCACGGTCTGGCGTCCGGCCCCGGCGGGCCGCTCCTGTACGGTGGCGCGGCGGCGGCGGGGCCGGGCTTCGATCCTGAGCCCGGGCTCGCGGACATGTGGCGGTGGAACGGAGCGAATTGGGTCGAGGTCTGTTCGAACTGCTCCCCGGGGCCTCGATGGGGTGCCGCGATGGCCGGGAACGGCGCGTCGGTGCTGCTCTTTGGAGGCATGATCGCGGACGACGTGGCGGCCAACGACACGTGGCTGTTCGATGGCGAGAGCTGGATTCTGCTGGACCCCGGCAGCGACGACGGACCGTCGGCTCGCCTGGGCGCCCAACTCGCCTGGGATGGTGCGCACTACGTGCTCTTCAGCGGGCTCGGGTTGGATGCGGAAGGAGAGCCTTCGGTCTCGGCCGGAACGGATACGTGGATCTGGGATTGGGACGACGGCGCGTGGGTACGCATGTGTGCGGGCGATGCATGTGGTCCCCGTACGCGGGCGGCCGCCGCGTTCGCGCACCTGGCGAGCGCCGATCCATGGCGTCGCGGAGCCTTGCTCCTCGGCGGGACGGACTTCACGATCGGGTCGGACGAATTCGAGCCCCTGGGAGACGCGTGGCTTTGGGACGGCAGCGTCTGGATCAAGCTCGCGTCACCGTGGGTCGACTGGATGGCGAGCGAGCGCCAGAGCCAGATCGAGCTTCCGGTCTTCGGCGTCTCCGCGGCGCGCCCGGGCTCCTGTGAGGTCGCGCTCACCGCGACCGTCCCCGTGGGCGCAGACTTTGGCATTGCGGGGCTGACGGATCGTACCTGGAACATCGGCTTCGACGCGGACCGCGACGGCGTTCCGGACCCGTGCCCCCCGCTGCCGTCTCCGACGCCAGTGGCCACGTCCACGCCCGCACCCACCGCCACCGTTGGCGCGGTGCCGACCCCCACGCCGGTCCCGTCCCACCCGGAGCGGCGGAGCGTCGGATCGGTCGGCGGTCGTCGCCTCCCGGTGCGCGCCGTGCGCTGAGGCGCCCGTTCGTTGCGGACGTCGCGCGCCCGACCGTTGGTGCCGATACGAGCCGTCGGATCTACCTGGCGGACACGGGAGAACTACCGGGTCCGGAAGCTCGATTCGGAAGGGAAGCTCCTCACCGTGAAAGAGGTGCTGTCGCGCTCGCCTGCCTGATCTCGGCACGATGAGCGACATCGGCGCGGACACCGCTCGTACGTCGCCGATACCTCGTGCATCGCGCGCCGTCGGTTCACGAGGACGTGTGCCAGTTCGCGCGCGGTCATCGCGGCACGGCTGGTGAGTTGACGCGGCGTCGCGCGGGAAACGGTTCGTCAGCCGCGTGGGGAGTGTGGTCGGCAGCGCAAACGCCATGTCGAAGCCGGCGTGAACGACGTCGGGCGACAGCCGGTGTGGCTCGTCGTCCGGAACGTCCGTCGTCTCGCGTTCCTCCCGCCGCGTTCCGTTGGCGCGTGTGCGAAGCCTTTCGCACGGAAATGAGTTGCCTCCGTGCAGAGAGCTTCAGTAGTCACCTTAGACTCACTCCAGCTTGAGAAGGGAACACTACTGATGCGATCTACCTCCCACCGGATTCGATCCACTCCCCAGAGACGTCTCCATCGGATCGGCGCCGTCTTCGCCGCCGTCCTGCTTCTGCCGGCGACGGCCTTGGGGGCGACGCTCGTCGTCGACGACGACGGGACCTACGACGCGGGGACCGATGGATGCGACGGTCCGGACGCGACGTACTCCACGATCAACGCGGCCAACACCGCGGCCGTGGACTTCGACACGATCTTCGTCTGCCCGGGCACCTACGTCGAGACGCAGGTGAACGTCACCAAGGCTCTGACGTTCCAGGGATCGGGCGCGGCCTCGACGTTCATCGACGGCGGCGGGGGCACGGGTCTCACCAGCGCGGGCACGTTGCGGATCCGCACGACCACGGGCGACGTCACGGTGGACGGTTTCACCATTCAGAATCCGTCGGCGCAGGGTGCGTCGGCCACGGGTTTGCGGTTCGGCGTTTCGGCGAAGTCCACCGCGCCGGTGACCTATACGTTCACGAACAACGTGATCAAGGGCATGAACAACCCCGCGTGGGGCATGGACTACGGCTTCTACACGGACGGACCCGGTGGCGGACAAGAGACGCTCGTCTTCCAGTACAACACGATCACGGAGACGGGCTCGAACCCGATGCTGATCGAGCGCCATCCGGGCCCGACCGATGTGAGCTACAACGTCATCGATCGTGGCGTGTATTCGGGCGGCCTCTCCGCCTACTTCAACTTCTCGCACTCCGGCACGGTGATCACCTCGCTGCAGCGGGTGAGCAACAACGTCATCAACATGGCGGCGGACGGCGGTCCCTACACCTCTTCCAATGGCGGTGGCGCGATCAGCTTCGTCGGGGCGTTCACCGGAGGATCGGCCGGAAGCTTCTCGAACGTCGAGATCACCGACAACGAGATCGTCGGCGTCGAAGCGTATCGGCGCGGCATCAGCCTCTTCAACAACGCGCCGGCGCCGGGAACGATCGGCGACATCAGCAACGCCGTGATTCGCTGCAATACGATCAGCGGGCCCGGGACTCCGCAGGCGGGCTCCTACGGAATTCGTTTCAACGGACTCATCACGGACCCCGACATCCGCAACAACGCGATCGACTCGGTCGACACCGCCTTCGCCGGCCTGATCCGGAACACGCACGTCGCGACCGGGATCACGCTGAACGAGAACAGCTTCACCAGCATCGGCACCTACGCGATCGATTGGCAGTCCGACGTGTCGTTCGACGCGGAGGCCAACTGGTACGACGACCCGAGCGGTCCCACGGCGACCGGCAATCCCGGTGGAACCGGTGCCGCCATCGGCGCGAGCGGGGGCCCTCCGGGAAGCCCGGTGGTCGACTACGACCCGTGGCTCGAGAGCGGCAGCGACGCGGACCCGGGCCCCTGCTTCGTCCCGGATGCGGGGCCGTGCACGATCGTCGATCCGGGACAGATCTTCGCGACGAAGCCGAAGTCGCGTGTGGTGTTGAAGAAGATCAATACCGATACGACGCCCGACAACGACGGGCTCGTCGCGACCGGGTTCTTCACGCTTCCTCCCGGCCTGTCGTTCGCGGACTTCACGCCCGTCACGGACGGTGCGCGGGTGGTTCTGACGCGCCAGGACGACGGCACGGTCTTCGACGCGACGCTGCCGGGGGGTGCGTACAACCCTGCGACCCGCGTCGGTTGGCGTCTGTCGGGGAACGGCAAGACCTGGAAGTTCATCGACCGAAGTGACACGCCGGTCGACGGCATCCGCGACATCCGGGTCGCCGACAAGGAGAACTCGAAGTTCCCCCGCCGGGTGAAGGTGAAGGTCAAGGGCAAGAAGGCCAACTATCCGGTCGTCAACGGCGACGAGCCGGTCCAGATCGTCGTCACACTCGGGGGCGAGACGGCGGCCGCACAGGGACTGTGCGGCACGAGCGACTACCAGTCCGGGGACTGTGTCTGGAACGGCAAGCAGAACAAGCTGAGCTGCCGTAGATAGGCCGGGGTTCGGAGTCCGTCGCCTCCGGGCGACGGACTCCGCCGGCCCCCCGGTCGGAGCTCTCGCGCGGAGGCGCGGGGAAGGCTCCGACGAGGCGCCGGGGTTGCCCTTCGTCCGAGGAAATCGCGTCCGCCCCGTGCTCCGCCGTCGACCCCGTCGACTCGGGGTGGGATCGAGCGCGGACGTCAGGGGGTCTGCGGCGGGCGGTGGATGAACTCGATGCGATTCCCGCTCGGCTCGCGGATCATCATGTGCTTGGCTGGTCCGCCCCGGTTCAGCTCCGGTGCGAACTCGATCGTGACCCCCGGCGCCGTTTCGAGCCGGGCGTGCAGCGCGTCCAGGGCATCGAAGCTCGGAACGCGGAAGGCCAGGTGGTGGAGGCCGACGTTGTTCTTGCGGTCGAAGCGCACGGCCTTGTCGGGATCGTTCGCACGCCAGAGCGTGACGATGATCTCTCCGTTGCCGAGGAACACGGCCGGGTAGCTCTCGTCGCCCCCGCGGACGGTGAAGCCCAGGGTTTCGGTGAAGAAGCGGGTCGACGCGTCGAGATCGGTGACCGTGAGCCCGACGTGGTCCACCCCGCCGACCGTCGCATGGGCGATCGTGCCGGAGGAGAGTAGAAGGGCCGCGGTGACGAGGAGCCGCCTCAGGCTGCGCATTCCAGCGAGTATTGGGCACCGTCGCGGGAGCAGCAACCTCGCCGGTCGGACCGGCTCTCAGGGAGCGATCTCGACGGTGCGGGGCGGGATCACGCTGAAGCGGAAGGTGGTGCGGATGACTCCGACCACGCCCGCGCCGCCCCACGTGTCCTCCTCGAGGACCTCCTCCGGCGTGAGGCAGAGGCCTTCCTCGTCGCGTCCCGTGGTGAAGCCGGTTCCGGTGATCAGCCCGTCGCTCGTCTGCGCGCCCTCGGGACTCGGGAGTAGCTGGATGTTGAAGAGGTAGTTCTCGCAGCGGTCGTCGGCGAACTCGGTCGCGAAGTAGTTCGCGGGTCCGGACGCGAGCCGGTCGCTCGAGTACGTCGCCTGGATCACGAACGGGTTGCCGTTCGACAGATTCGTCCCGCGAAGTACGTCGCCGTCGAGTGCGTCGTCGGCCCGCCAATCGAAGAAGAGAGAGCCGGCGCCGTCTGCGCGTGCATCGGTCGCGATGCGGAGATGGCTCCCGAGGAGGTTGGTCAGGTTCGGCACGATGTAGAAGGAGGGGAGTCGGAAGAAGTCCGGCGCGAGCGAGACGCCTTCGGCGAAGGTCTCCCACACGTCGGGATCTTCGGCTGAAGGAGAGGCGCAGTCGAACGTGAACAGCGACGGCGTGGCCTCGGTGCGGAAGCAGCTCACGAACTGGATGGACGAATCCGACGGGTTGAACACGGTTCCGTTCACCGCGTTCAGGCGCGGATCGTACTGGATCGACCACTGCTGCTCGCCGACCGGCTTCGAGACGGCCGTCCCGGAGCCGTCGCACAGCAGCACGCCATCGCTCTGGGCGTGGGCGGGGGCGTCGATGGTGGCGATCGCGAGGGCGACGGCCGTGATCCGGCAGGCTCGCGAGATCAAAGTCGGGTTCATTCCGTTTCCCTTTCTCCGGCGTGGGACCCGGCGGCGGGCGCCGCGATCCGGTTCCGGACGACGTCGAGTTCGCGTCTCGTCCGCTCGATACGGCGGGAACCCTGCCGCAGGAACGTGGCCCGTGCAAGCGACGTCTGCGGGGTGGCCGTGTCCCTCTCGAGATGGACGCTGCGGCGCGGGTCGAGTCGTCGAGCCGCCGATCGCGTGGGCGGCCACCCCTCGCCTGGGCCGCCCGGTTCCTGGTACATCCGGTGGATGCCAGGGGGAACCAAGACCCGCAATCACCTCGCGGAGTTCACGAGTCATGCGTTCTCCCTCGCCCGATCGCTCGGGATCAAGACGGCCCTGGTCCTCGCCGACGAGCTGCGGCGCGACGAGTTCGAAGAGCACCGAACGACGGAGCGGATCATCTGGCTGGTTCGCGGGGAGGAGCCGCCGGCCCCCGAGCGCCCCGACGACATCACGCTGGTGATTCCCGAAGCGCGCGTGACCCGGATGAGCCAGATCAACATCGGGCTCTTCTTCGCCACGCTGCGGGGCCACATCGGACTGAACGACACGGTGCTGTGCCTCTCCGGGATGGCGGGATCGGGGCGACTCGATCTGATGCTGGTCACCAAGCCGAACCACGATTTCCCGTGGCTTCGCCAGGCGGATCTGGACCGCACGCGCTACCTGCTGAGTCCGAGGGAGTTCGGTCGGCTCCTCGAGCTCGCGCTTCGATTCGCCGCGGAGGGGCGCGAGGGAAAGCCCATCGGCGCCATCTTCGTCCTGGGCGAGATGCGCGAGCTCGAGCCCTATCTGCGCCAGCTCATCCTGAACCCATGCAAGGGCCACTCGCGCGCGCTGCGCAGCATCCACAAGCCGGAGTTCGCCGAGTCGCTCCGTGAGTTCTGTGGGCTCGACGGCGCGATCGTGGTGAGCCGGAGCGGCATCGTCGAGTCGGTCGGGACGTATCTGGACGCACCGACCGGCAGCGTCCGACTCCGGCAGGGGCTCGGAGCACGGCACGCCGCGGCCGCGGCGATCACGAAGGTGACGGATGCCGTGGCGTTCGCCATCTCGGAGTCGTCGGGCACGGTGATGCTCTTCGACAACGGCCGCCCGATCCTCGAGCTGGAGCGCCCGCGCTAGGGCGATCCGCGAGGGGCGGTCCCGGTGGCGCCGCGTCGGGCGCCGGGGGGCCATCCCCTCGATGCGCCATGGAAAGGACCGCCGTGGGTGTACTAGCGTGCGGGTCGTCGGGAAGCTTCCCGGCGCCAGAGAAGGAGGTCGCCCATGTTGAACCGAATCGCGTTGACGTCCGCGCTCGTTCTGTTGTCGAGCCTTCCGGCCCTGGCCGGGCCGACGCTGTACTCGGCCCCGCTTCGCGTGGACGACGACCACGAGATCGTCTGCCGCATCCGGAACGTGAGCAAGAAGGAGGTGATCGTCCAGATCGCCATCGTTCGCGTCTTCGACAACGTCGAGGTCGCCGTCGGATCGGAGGAGACGCTGCAGCCCGGACACGGGACCGCCCGCGGGCAGCTCGCGTCCGCGTCGTCGGCGGGGTGCGAGTTCCGGATGATCAAGGGGAGCCGGAAGAGCGTACGCGCATCGGCGTCGATCCAGGGCCCGTCGCCCAACCGCTCCACGATCGCCGCGATCGAAGCGTACTGAAGGCCCTCGCCGCGGCCGGCGCGGGGGAGGGGGCGGCGGGCGCGCGGCTACGCGTAGGTCGCGTCGTCGATCTCGGCGAAGAAGAACTCGAAGCCGTCGTCCGCTCCCGGTCGCCAACCGACCGAGAGCCGGGTCGGGATCGTGTAGCCGGAGAACGTCTTCTCCTCGCCGATCGCGAACGTCCCGAACGCCTCCTCCCGGTACGCCCGGGCCGAATTCTCGTTGCCCCATCGCTGCATCGTGACGCGCGCGAGCTGCCCGCTCTCGCGAACGGTGAAGTCGACCGCGTGCCGCCCGTCGCCGATCGTCGCGCGCGCCGTCGCGTCGTCGACCGGCGCCCACGACGTCCCTGCGCGGGGGAGGAGAGAAGAGGGCAAGAAGATCGACTCGATCGCCAGGCGTCCGGCCGCCGAGCGGGAGACGTCCGCACCGCCCGCACGGACGACCGGCAGCACGTTCCACAGCTTCCAGACCATGTTCCCCTCGCCGTCCGCGTAGGAGTCGTGCCCGACGATCCGGAGCCACCACGTCCCCACCTTCGCTCGCCAGACGAAGCCGCGCGGCGGCGCGATGACCTGCTCGGCCGTCATCGGGAGACGCGCACCGTCCGTTGTGAGGCGCATGCCGCCGTGCATCGCGAGGTGCACGCTGCCCGCGAGCGGCGTGCCCGCTTCGATCGAGTGGAGCAGGTACCGGCGCGCCGGAGCGGGGAGCCCTTCGACGTCGTCTCGCGAGAAGACGCCCGTGCCCCGCAGCGCGGTGAGTGTGTTCCAGAGGCTCTCGATGCGGGTGTCGGACGTCGCCATCGGGTCTCGGGAGGGGTAGCGGGCCGGGTGGGGGCGGCTCAAGGCCGCCCCGGAGTCGGGGCCGGAGTGGCGTCCGCATCGCGTTGCCGCGGCACCCGAGACACGCCGGAGCGCGCCGCAGCCACGCCCGAGTCCGTCGGAGCCGCGGTGCAACCGCGCCCGAGTCGCGTCGGAGCGGTGATGCAGCCGCGCCCGAGTCGCTTTGTGCAGCCCCGTTGCAGCCGTGCCGGAGCCGCGTCGGGCGCGGGCCAGTCACACCGGAGCCGCCCACGGTGCGCATTGACCCGACGCGGCGCCCTTGGTCATCTTCTTCATGCGACGAACGCGGACCGACTTCGATTCCGCCCGGTGGATCGAAGGCCTCCGATCTCTCGGCGAGCGCCATCCCGTCGAGTTCCCGCCGGAGCTCGTTCCACCGAACTTCAAGCACTCGGCGGTTCTGATCGTCTTCTGGCCAGAGGGTGAGTCCCTGCGCGTGTTGCTCACCCGCCGGTCGAGCCAGATGTCGCGCCACGCGGGTGAGGTCGCCTTCCCCGGTGGGTTGCTCGAGGACGGGGAGACTCCGAAGGAGGCCGCGCTTCGCGAAGCGAGGGAAGAGGTCGGCCTCGACCCGGGCGTGATCGAGGTGGTCGGCCGCCTCGACGATGCCTGGAGTGGCGCCGGAAGCCACATGGTGCCGTTCGTGGCCCTCGCCGAACGGCGGCCGTCGCTCGTCCCGAGCCCGGCCGAGGTCGACGAGATCCTGACTCCCGACGTCCGCGAGCTCCTCCGGCCCGAGGCCCGGTCCTGGGACGTCGTGGAACGCCAGGGAGTCCAATACCGAAACGACGTCATCGAGTTCGACGGGGGCAGCACGTACGGACTCACGACCGACATCCTGCTGGAGACGCTGGAGCGCGCCCGGGGGGAGCCCTCGGCCCGCGGCTACATCCGCCTCGGCCAACTCGTGATCTACCACCACGAGTAGCCGCCCCGACCGGCCCACGACCGCGCGGCTGGGCGACCGGCTTGCACGGCTCCGAGTAGGTCGGTAACTACCCCGTGGGCCGCTAGCTCAGTTGGTAGAGCAGCTGACTCTTAATCAGCGGGTCGGGAGTTCGATCCTCCCGCGGCCCAGTTTGAAAGCCCTTGCAGCGCAAGGGCTTTCGTTCTTCAGGGGCGAACTCGGTTCGGTGCGCTGCGAAGAAAGGTGACACAAAGGTAACAGCTCGCCCGCGATTGGGCCGCTACCAGAGTGCGGATGACCTCTCGCCGATCCAGAGGAATGGCGGCAGCGGACGCGGGGCCTCCAAGAAGTCTCTGACCGCGGTGTCGAAGTTCTCAGCGCACTCTGCATCCCGCCGACGAAGAGTCCGGAGCACCCGGTGCAGGAACTCCTGCCATCCGAAGTCGTCAACGATGTAGTCTTCGTACTCCTTGCGCGCAGATTCCAGATCGGGCGCGGTTGCTGGATCAAAACCCGGGAAGAGGTAGGCCACGAATACTAGCGGAGAAACCTCGCTGGCCGCTGAATGACCATGCGGAAGCCCTCCCGGAGGCGAGTATGCCTCTGAGACCGCTCGACGTCGTGGTTCCGAGACTCGAACGCACCAGTGTTGCAGTTTGAGTTCGACGAGTCGTCTCGCGATGCAAGGCGTCCGACCTCGCAGCGGGAGTCGTCCGCCCATACACGCTCGACGGCGATGAGCGCGGCTCACCGAAGCTCTCGGAACGCCGTCGCAGGTCGCTGAATTCCACCCTGCGCATCGCTCGACCACGATGATTCACGGGGCGTGGCCAACGTTTCAGAAACTTGGCACACCCCTGGCACACAAGAGCAGTCGGGACGTAGACCACCGCGCTGATCTGACCCCGCGAATCCTCGACAAGACTAGACTTCCCGAGAGCCACCCGCCGGAATTGAACCGGCGACTACTGATTACGAATTGTGGGTCGCTGTGCGGCTGAGTTTGCGAGGATCCTCCAGCGGCCTGCTGCATCCCCCGAGGTGTTGCGGCGGAAGCTCGATCGGAGCCGGGATTCGCGTGCAGTCTGCGCGGATGAGTCCATTTGCATGATTGCCGTGAGTCCATTAATGAGAGACTTGTGATCGGCTCCTTCGGGGATGCGGCGACGGAGGACCTGTTTCACGGCCTACGCAGCGCGAAGGTAAGGCGCTATCCTCGAGACATCCTCAAGGCGGCCGTAAGAAAGCTCGACATGATCAACGGTGCACATATCCTCGATGACCTGCGATCACCGCCTGGGAACCGCCTCGAAGCGTTGCGTGGCGACCTCCGGGGCTTTCACAGCATTCGGATCAACGAGCAGTGGCGTGTCGTCTTCAGGTGGGATGGGGGAGACGCGCAGGATGTCCGCATCGTGGACTACCACTAGCCCGCGGGGAGGACCGAACGATGCAGCCACGCAATAGGATTCCGACGCACCCGGGCGAGATTCTCCTCGAGGAGTTCCTCGTCCCGTTGGCGCTCACGCAGGTGGCTCTGTCCGATCACATCGGCGTGTCCGTACAGCGGATCAACGAGATCGTTCGGGGAAAACGCGGCATTACACCAGAGACGGCTTGGCTGCTGTCGCAGGCTCTCGATACGACGCCGGAGTTCTGGATGAATCTCCAGACGCACCACGACCTTGCCGCCCGGCGGCCTGAGCGACCGGTTCGACGACTTCGCAAGGCGGGCCGATGGCGGTAGATGCCATGATGGCCCATTCGCAGTTCGTTCGTTTTACATAGCGGCGCGTTATCAGACGTTGGCGCCTCCGGCGCCCTGTCGAGACAACGAGGACAACCGTCGCATCCTCTTGTACCGGCTGAAGAAGATCGGCGACTTCGAGATCGTCGAGACGGCCAATGGCGCCGAGGCCGTCGAGGCGGTCCAGGAGAGCCCGCCCGACCTGATCTTCATGGACCTCAAGATGCCGGTCATGGACGGCTGGAGGCCACGCGCCGCATCCGCGAGCTCGAGAAGGGCCAGGACATCCCGATCATCGCCCTGACCGCGCAGGCGATGGCCGGCGACGAGCAGAAGGCTCTCGCGAACGGCTGCAACGACTACCTGGCGAAACCGGTCGTCGATCCTTCGCTCGTGAAGGACAAGCTCGAGCGGCTTCTCGAGCTCTGACCCGGCAGGAAAAAGGAGGGGCGGAGCGCCCGGCCCTTGTCGCCCGACGCCCGCGTGAGCCACGCCGACATCCAGCGGACGCAGACCCGAGCTGCAGCGTCCCGGCTACGACCAGGTCCACGTCCGGCTCGCGTCCTCCTTCTTCGACGACCGCGCGCTGGTCGCCCCGAGGATCGTGGCTCATGGTGCGCATGCGCACGCTCGTTTGCAGATCGGGCAGCTCGCGGCTGCCGTGGTCGGAGCCTTGTCGCGACCCGCACCGAGACCGGACTCCTGGACACAGCCCACGCCTACGTTCGGTCCCCCGCCTGAGAATCCGATCGAGAACGAAGATAGGACCGCCGCGCAGTTCCCATTGGTGCCTTCCGAGCCGGCGAACGTGCGCGTCGCCTCGTCGTAGGAGAGACCTACCGCCGCGCAGGCTGTCGCGCAGGACTGTCCAGAACCGCCAAGGAACCAACACGCACCGCCCTCGCTCGCGCCGCCGCTTGCCGTGCAGTCGAAGCAGCGCGCCGCGTCGAACCGGCATGTGCCATCGCAGCCGAGGGGCCCGTCCCGCCCGAAAGAGGAGCAGGAATAGCCGTCGAGGTCGTCGCCATCGCACTGTTCCCCGGCCACGTTGACGACTCCATCGCCGCACGACGGAGGAGGGGTGCCCTCCAGTCGGTCGAGGAGCTCGGCCGTAACGGCTTCGAGCTCCTCTCCGAAGGCGGTGGTGTCTCCCGTCGTCGCGCAGATGGAGTCGGGTTTCGCGAGCGTGGCCTTGGCTTCGGCTTTTGCGAAGCAGCCCTTCTCCGGCGTTTCGCCGCCGTCGAACTTCGCCCGGACCTTCGCCTCGCAATCCAGCTGGACTTGTCCGCATTTGGCCGGCGTCTTCTGACAAAGCTCGCGGCACTTGAGTAGACCCGCGAGCACCTTGCTCGCGCACTTGTTCTTGGTGGCGAGGCATTTGTTCTTCTCGATGCCGGGGGCTCCCTGGGCGAGGGCGGGGGGACCGACGAGAAGGAGGAAGAGAATGGCGGGAGCAACCGCGGCGACGAGGAAGCGGGATCGAGCTTTCACGGGGACCTCCGAGATGGACGTGACGTTCGAGTAGGGGCCAAGAGCGGGCCGGCTTGGATGGGCGGGCGACACGGAGACCGGCGTGCTCATGGCGTGCACGCGCAGGCACGCCGGAGGAGCGGGCTCGAGGCCTCGGGCGTCGTCGGGTCGATGCAGTGGTACAGGCCGGCGCCCGAGAAGGAGCAGCCAACACCCGGGAAGAAGCCGGTGCAGCTGGCGGACACGACGGATCCGT
This sequence comes from bacterium, assembly GCA_030430245.1. Lineage (GTDB taxonomy): Bacteria > Desulfobacterota > Binatia > UBA12015 > UBA12015 > VGTG01. Next base: position 12,269 of record JAUIFY010000045.1, read on the forward strand.
TCTGGCCGAGTGCCTCCAGGACGAACTGGCACTGCGCCGCCGATCCTTCCGACCCCGCGTAGTGGATCGTTGCGTCGTCGTAGGGAAGTCCAAAGGAGGCGCACGCCGCAAGACAGGACTCGCCGAGGTTCGAGCCGAACCAGCAGCTCCCCCCTACCGCAACCCCACCGGCGGGGCACTCGATGCATTCGCTCGCGTCGAAGTTGCAGGACGCGTCACACCCGAGGGCGCCGACGCGCCCGATCAGGTCGCACGCGGTCTCGCCGAGGTCGCTGCCGTCACACTGCTCGCCCGGAACGTTGATGATTCCGTCTCCGCAGAATGGCGCGGGCGTTCCTTCCAGTCGCTCGAGCAAGGAATCGGCAACGGCACCCATCTCCGTCTCCATCGCGAGGGAGTCGTCGGTCGTGGTGCAGACGGAGGCGGGCTTCCCCGGGTTCTCCTTTGCCTCCGCCTTCGCAAAGCAGCCTTTCTCGGGATCGAGGCCACCGTTGAACTTGGCGAGAGCCATCGCTTCGCAGTCGGCTTGTCGGTCGCCGCAGAGCGCGGGGTTCTTCTGACACTTCTCGCGGCACTTCAGCAGTGCCGTGAGCGCCGTGGTGACGCACTTCGTCTTCCGGGCGAGGCACGTGTTCTTCTCGGAGCCGGGAACGCCCTGCGCCGTTCCGGAGGGCGGTGCGACGAGCAATGCGCCGAGAACGGCAGTGCCCGTCAAGAGTAGCGCGACTCGGTCGATGAAGAGTCGGCCCGCCCCTCGGCCTCGGCGAGGCGTGGGCAGGATCGGGACTTGGGACATCGGGATCTCCTCGAGGGCACCCGGTGCGCCGGCGTCGTGCCGGGGGACCTGCTGGGTGGTTGCGCGCTCTACGGTTCGGATCTCCGAATCTCGCGAACGCGGGGCGAGAAACCGCCTTTCGGCGTCGAGGCGAAGGACTTTGCGAGATCCGCGACCGCGCTCCGTAACCCCCACGGAAACCCGCCTTCCCTTCGTCCGGACGCACGCCGCCTCCGGCGGAGCGAGATCACCAAAACGGAGGAGAATCTCATGCTCGCAGGAACGAAACCATTCGCGAACCCTCGACTCGCCGGGGAGGACGCACGACCCCCGTGCGGGATGCGCGCTCTCATGATGGGTGTCGCGTGCCTCGTCGCGCTGAGTGGCCTGCCCGACCTCGCGTCGGGTCGACAGCTCGCTCGTCGGCCCGGTCGGATCCCGATCCAGGCAGCCCTCATCAACACCGATTCCGTCGCGGGGAGCGCGGACTGGGACAATCGCGTGGTGCGGGGGCAGGTGCGGAAGCAGGGATGCGACCTCAGCATCGACATTCGCAAGGCCGACGCGATCGCGGGGCGCGACCTCGTGTGCAACTGGGGCGGCGATTCGGCCAACGCGATTGCGCGGGGCGGCGTCAGCCAGGTGTTCGGGATGCGCGTCGACGACCGCGGGCGGGTGAGGCTGCGCGTCGACGGGGCCGACGAAGCCGGCTGCGGCTCGCTCGGCGACACGATCGTCTACCACGCACAGCTGGACTGCTACCTGGCCACGGCCGGCACCCAGCCGGGTGACTACGATTGGCGGGCGGCCTGCACGGGCGCTGGTGGTCTCCTGCTGCCGCCCGAGCGGTCCGAGGCTCCAGCGGGCGGCGGTCTTCTCGGCGGTTGCTTCTTTCCTTCCGAGGGGGGCCGCATTCCCGCGCCGAGCGCGCCGCGTCTCTCGACGTCGGGCGCCTTCACGCGAGGCGAGTGAAGGGGACACCGCTCGGGCTCGGCGACATCAGGCTTGCCGGGCTCGAGCGTGACGTCCGACGCTCTTCGGAGCGGGACGTCGCGCGGTGCTTCGACCTCAACCCGGGAAGCCGAGGCGTCGTCGGATCTCGAGCACGGCGGGGCGATCGGCAAACGGATCCTGGAAGATGTTGCTCACGTAATAGAAGTACAGCGGTCCGGAGGCCTGGTCGCTGGCTTCGATCTCGGAGAGCACCTCGACGAGGGCCGCTTCGTCCTCCCGCGCGAGGGCGGTGAAGTAGCGCGCGAGATGGAGGTAGGGGGCCGGCGCCGCGCCGGGCGTCAGGTCGTCCACGCGTCGGCACCAGGCCTCGGCTTCTTCTGGGCGACCCGCGCGGTGCAGGATGTAACACGCCGCGGCCATCTCGGGCGGCCGCAGGGATCTCTTCGACGAGAGCTTCTCGAGGTCCACCACCGCTTCGGCATGCCGACCGAGATGGGTCAGGAGAAGGGCCCGGTTGATCGGGTTGCCGGGCGGAACCGTCGCCAGCGCCCGTTCGAGGTCTCCCTCGTAGTAGGCGATGCCGGATTCGATGTGCTTATCGCTCGGGTTCAGGTCGAGCGCGCGCCGGACGACCGAGTTCGCGGTCTCGAAGTCGCCGCGAAACGCCATGTACCGCGCGTAGTCGTCCAGGATGTCGAACTCGTTCGGATCGATCGCGACGGCGCGGCGCCAGAACCGATCCGCGTCCTCCCACCGGCGATGCTGCTCGGCGAGAAGCGCGCGGGCCGCGTTGCCGTAGGCCGCGCCGCCGCTCGAGGCCATCGCTTTCTCCGCGTGGTGCCTCACCGCAGCTTCCTGCGCTTCGAGGTCCATGCCGTCCACGCGAACGACCCCGAGGTTCAGGGCGAGCGCGAAGCTCTTCACGCCGTGGGCGTACGCGAAGTCCGGATCGGCCTCGATCGCCGCGTCCAGGAAGCCGAAGAACTCGGGAAGGGGCGCCGGCAGCAAGTTGGGAACGGTCGCGCGTGCCTTCGCGAGAAACATGAGGGCTTCCGGCGAGGTGAGGCGGCGCTCCGGATCGGGCGATCGAGCGTCGAGGATCTCGACTTGAAGCGTGCGAGCGATCTCCGTCGCGATCTGTCCCTGCATCTGCAGGACGTCTTCGTAGGGACGCTCGAATCGCCTCGTCCAGGCGCTTCGGCCCGTCGCGGGGTCCACGAGCGCGGCCTGGACGCGGAGCCGACCGTCGACGTACTGCACCGAACCTTCGACGACGTTGCCGACCCGCAGGCGACGACCGAGGGCTGCCACGCTCTCTTCGGCCGGGTCGTAGCCCCAGACCGAGCTTCGCGCGATCACGTTCAGGCTCGGGATGCGCGCCAGCTCGTGGATCAGCGCGTCGTGCATCGCGTCGGCGAACGACGCGTACTCCGGATCGGCGCTGAGGTTGCGGAAAGGCAAGACGGCGATGCCGTTCGGAAGGAGAGCCGCTTCGGGCGAAGACGGCGCGGCGGGAGCCGGATCGACCGCGTTCGGCTCGACCTCGACCGACGCGACGCGCGGCTCCGGCGCGGGGTCGTCGGTTTCGCGTCGCGACGTGTCCGTCACGACCAGCACGAGCGCGGCGCCGACGACGAGCGAGACCAGAGCGGCTACCAGCATGGCCCGGCGTCGCCCTTCTGGCTCGGCGGCGCTTGGCTGCATATCCGTCTCGGCGAGGCGCGTGGCGAGCTCGCTCGCGGAGGGGCGCTTCGCCGGTTCGGGGTCGAGGCCCCGACGCAGAACTGCGACGAGCCCGGGCGAGAGTCCTTCGAGCGAGAGCCCGCCGGACTCCTTCGCGGCCAGGATCTCGAGCAGCGTTCCGCCCCGGAAGGGCAGCTCGCCGGTGGCGAGGAAGGCCAGGGCGGCGGCCAGTCCGTAGACGTCGCTCGCCGTTCCGACCGAAGCCGCGTCCCGAATCTGCTCGGGCGCCATGTAGGCGGGCGTGCCGAGAGTCGTGCCGGGGCGACTCAGCGTCTCATCGGGCTGGATCGTCTGCTTCGAGAGGCCGAGGTCGGCGAGCTTGATGGTCCCGTCGTCGCCCATAAGGATGTTCGAGGGCTTCACGTCGCGGTGCACCAGGCCGCGCTCGTGCGCGTAGGCGAGAGCGTCGGCGATCGCGCGGCCGATCTCGCGGACCCGCGCTTCGTCGAGGGGGCCGCCTTCGACCGCGGCGCGTGCCGACGTTCCCTCGACGAGCTCCATCGCGAAGTAATGCGTCTCGTTCTCCTCGCCGATCGCGAGCGCGCGGACGAGGTGGGGATGGTCGAACCGGGCGGCGGCGCGGGCCTCGCGCTCGAGCCTCTCGACGAACGTGCGGTCGAGGGCGAGCTCGCGGCGCAGGATCTTCAGCGCGACCGGGCGATCGAGGCTCTTCTGGTGGGCCCGGTACACGATGCCCATGGCCCCCTCGCCGATTCGTTCCTCGAGGCGGTAGTCGGCGAGCGCGATGTCGTCGCTCGAGGTGCTGGGCGGACTCTCGCTCACGAAACGGAGGGCATACCAAACGCGGGCCGATGCGCGCGACGTTGCGCCGGGGGGAGGGCCGGGGGCCGATCGGGGGGCTCGTTCGAAGTTTGCGAGAAAGACGTCCCCGGGCCGTACCCCGGAGTAGGAGTGCCCGACCCGGCGGATGGAGAGGCTCATGAAGCAGTGCGTTGCCAAGGAACACAGGGGCCGATATTCCACGGGGGACCCGGATTCATGCCTGAAGCCACGGCCACGCTGGACGATCTGGTCCGCGATCACGAGCGTCGCCTGTACGGCTTCTTCCGGGCTCGCGTCCGCGACGACTCCGCCGCGGACGATCTCGCCCAGGAGACTTGGGTCGAGGTCCTGCGTCACGGGGAGACCTTCGACCCCGAGCGGGGGACTTTCTGGACGTTCACCCGCATCTGGGCCGACTTCGTGCTGCGCCGCCACTGGCAGTCTCTCGTGCGGGACCGCGAGCGCCTCGATCGCGACGTCGAAGGAGACGACTCTCCTCCGGAGTCGACCGTCGGGGCGCCGTCCCCGGCGCTGGCCTCGGAGGACGCCTCGACCGTCGCCGCGCTCCTTCGCCGCATTCTCGCCTGCGCGCTCTCCTGCTCCCGGCCGCCGAACGAGATTCTCGCGTTCGGGTTCACCAAGCTCGAATGGAAGCCGCGGGAGATCACGATGAACCTCTCGGACTCGACGTTGCGCGATCTCACCCGACGCCTGGAGACGGACTACGTCGCCGTGGTGCCGGACCCGGAGATCGCCGAGGCCTTCGCCCCCCTGCGCGCGAAGCTCGAGCAGAGCCTCGACGAGTTGTTGTCCGACCCGCGATCGAAGCGCACCTACGCGCACGTACCGGCCGGACCGACCGGCCCTCTCGCGCTGGGCGCCTACTTCGCGCCCGACGCCAACCGGGAGTCGACGGTGACCCGGTGGTGGGACACGGTGAAGCGAACCGTGTTCCGTGAGCTCCGCGCGAGTGGGGCGCTGGACGAGTCCGACGAAGCGAATCCGCGGGAGGTCAGGGCCTCGTGACGACGCGCAGCGAACATCCGGGCGAGGACACCCTCCTCGCGTACGCCGAGTCCACGCTGTCGGACGCGGAGCAGCAGAGCGTCGAGGAGCACGTGGCGGAGTGCGCGGGCTGCGCGCGGCTGGCGCGGCAGTCGTTCCGCTTCACGCAGCTGGCCGATCTCTCGGCCGAGGAGCACGGCGACTTCGTTCGCCGCGCGGCGATGGAGAACGGCTTGTCGCTCGCGGAGGCGGGCGCGGGGCCCGACCTGGAGGAACGGCTCGCCGAGTGGCGCACGCGCTGGGCGGGACTCGCCGAGGCGGCCGCGAGCGTCGCGCTCTCGGCCGTCGATCGCGGAACGCGCGTGGTGGCGGACGGGGTCGCCGGTCTCACCCGGCCGGGCTCCGGGTGGCAGCTCGCCTCCGCGACCGCGGGGGCCATCCGGGGAGACGCGAGCCCCCACGACTCGGCGCTCCTGTCGACGCCGGTCCTCGCGACGGGCGAGCGCGCGCGTCTCGCGGTGCTCGGCGGCGACGAGCCCGAGGTCACCGTCCGCATCGACGGGATCCGGGGTGACCGACGCCCCCTCGTTCTGCTCGTCTCGATCGACGGCGCCCAGCCGCCGCGTCTCGAGACCGCCGAGCGCGCGGCGGGCGCCGACTATCTGCTGGCTCGATTCGACGCGATCCCGATCGGGACGTACCTCGTCGCGATCGAGCCGTTCGACGACGACGAGCGGGAAGGGGGGACGTCGTGACCTCGGCGGGTGCGTACCGCCTCGTGCGCCTGGCCGGACTGGGTGATGAACGTTGGTCCCTCGATCCTGAGAGCGAGTACGTCGTCGGCCGATCGTCGAGCGCGTCGCAACCGGACATCGATCTCTCGCCCGATCCGCTGGTCTCCCGCACGCACGCACGCCTCTGGTTCGACGGCGGTTGGAAGTTGGAGGACCGCGGGAGCCGGCACGGGACGAAGGTGCGGGGCGTCGATTGCACCGCCGGCGTGCCGTTCGAGATCCGCTCCGGCGACGAGATTCAGCTGGGTGAGTCCCGCCTGGTTCTCCTCGCCCCCGAGGTCCGCCGCGTCGTGACCGGTCCTCTCCAGCTGGAGGTCACGCTTCGACCCGCGACCGGCTACGCGCCGGTCGCGAATCGGCTCTCGCCGATCGAGGGGCTTCGTCTTCGCAACACGTCGTCCGAGGAGGCGGTGCTCGAGGGGCTCTCCTTCTCGATCGAGGGCCTCGCCACCGAGGAGATCGCGCCGCGCTCGCTCGGAGCCGGGGCGTGCGTGGATCTCGTGCCGCCTTCGTTCGAAGCGGCGTCGCGAGGGTTGCAGACCCAGTCCGAGTCGATGGAGCGCACGCTCCGGATCGAGATGAACGGGGTCGCGCACGAGCTGCGCGATCCGGGGCTGTGGTGTCTCGCGGTCAACGAGTGGAGCTGTCGTCCCGAGTGGTGGCCGTTGCTCGCGTCCTTCGTGCTCCCGAACCATCCCGCCGTCGTGGAGGTGGCGTCGGCCGCGTCCGCTTCCGCCGGTGCGGAGCCGCGCGACCTCCTGCGGGGGCTCTTCGATCGACTCGCTGAAGAGTGGCGCATCGAGTATCGCCTCGAGGCTCCGCACTACGCGACGGACAGCCAGAAGATCCGTCTGCCGGATCAGCTGCTCTGGGACGGGGCGGCGCGCGTCGGCGGGGGAACGTGCCTCGACCTCGCGCTCTTCTTTGCCGCGGCGCTCGAGAGTGCGGGGGCCCAGCCGCTCGTCGCGATCGTCGAGCTGGAGGCGTCGCGACACGCGCTCGTCGGATGCTGGAACACGCCGGGCCCGCGACTCGAGCCGGTGCTCACGGGAGCCGAGCGACTCGCGCGCCTCGCGACGTGGATCGACCCGAACGCGTGCACACGCGATCCGGGTCATCGGCAGGACTTCGAGACCTCGGCGCGCCGGGCTCTGGAGCTGCTCGCGACCCGTCCCCTGATGTTCGGCCTCGACGTCGTCGGCGCTCGTCAGGAGGGGCTTCTGCCGATGCCGCTCGGCGGAGAGCCGCAGCTCGGAGCCGACGTGGTCGACGCGATCGCCGCGGCGCACGCGGCCGCGCAGGCGACCGGCGCGCCCATTGGAACCGTTCCGCTCCTGATCGGACTCCTCGGACGTCCGGGCGGCCTCACGCGCGGTCTGCTCGGTCTCGGGGAAGAGGAAGCAGAGGGCAAGGCACGAGAGCTCGTCGGCGGACTGCGACCCGCGCGGGGCGACGTGCAAGCCACGCGCGGATATCTCTCGGTGCTTGCGGCGGCGCGGGCGCGCGCTCAGTCGGTCGGTCTGCACGTCGTCACGGAGGCGAACCTTCTCGGTGCTCTCGCCGCCGTCGAGAGCACCGCACTGGACGGCGCCCTCCGTTGGCTCGGGGCGGATCGCGAGCGGCTTCGCGCGGGCCTGATGGAGCTGCCCGAAGCCCGCGCGGGCGAGTCTTCGATCTTCGAAGCCCCACGCCGGCTCTAGTCGGCGTGGCCGCGTTGTGGTCCGCGGCTCTCGGCGCTGATCTCGTGATCTGCGATCTCGACGAGGCGGGGCTCGCCGAGACCGAGAAGCGACTGGTCGACATGGGGCGTACCGTGTTCTCCCAGCGCGTCGACGTGGCCGACCGCGCGCAGATGCGGGCGTTTGCCGACGCGGTGCACGAGCGCGTGCCGGCGGTCGATCTGCTGGTGAACAACGCCGGAGTCGGGCTCGCCGCGAGCTTCGCCGACACGACGCTCGAGGACCGGGACTGGATCGTCGGCATCAACCTCATGGGCGTCGTTCACGGGTGTCACTTCTTCCTTCCCAAGATGATCGAGCGGGGAGGTGGCGGACACGTCGTGAACGTATCGTCGGCCGCGGGCTTCGTGGCGGCCGAACCTCTTTGTGCCTACGCGACGACGAAGTTCGCGGTGTTCGGGCTGAGCGAGGCGTTGCAGCAGGAGCTGCATCGCAACGCGATCGGGCTCACGGTCATCTGCCCGGGAATCATCAACACGCCCATCACCCGAAGCTCGCGCGGCCGGGGGGTCTTCGATCGCAGTGATGCGCGACAGGAGCTGGTCGAGGGCTACGAGCGGCGCAACTATTGACCGGAGCGAGTCGCGCAGAACATCCTGAAGGCCGTCGATCGCGATCGGGTGGTCGGTCCCGTCTCTCCCGAAGCCTGGGGGATGTGGTTCCTGAAGCGCTTGTCCCCGGCGCTCGTGCGATGGATTGGCCGTACGTCGACCGAGCGCCAGCTCCAACGCTTCGGCGGCTGATCCGAGGAGAATCGAGTACGATGAGACTCACGAGGGACACTCGCCCTGGCACGTCTTGGATCGCGCTGTTCTTCGCGCTCGGAACCCTTGCGTCGACAGCGGAGAGCGCGTCGGCCGCCGCCGCGGTCGGACGCGTGACCGACGGCAGTGGGACGCCGGTCGAGGGCGCGATGGTGTCGTTCCGCCGCGGCGAGCCCGCGCACGCCCGGACGGTGTTCACGGACACGGATGGACGGTTTCAGATTCCCTCGCTGGAAGGCCAGCCGGATTGGGTGCGCGTGCGTCGGGTTGGCTGGAAGGATCTCGATCTCGACCGGACCCACCTGCCGGGGGACGTGACGGCGAGCCCGATGGAGCTCGTCCTCGAACGCGAGACGAATCCGGCCATGGTCGCCGCGCAGCTCCCGTCGAATCGCGGGTAGATGCCATGAACGCCCAATTTTTCCAGGTCGCCGGGTAGCCGCTCCCGCGAAGCGCCGAGCCAGGTCCGGTTTGCGGGCTCAAGCGCCCGCGGCGAAGCCGCCGGGCGGCTCGGATGAAGGGCTGAGCGCCGGCGTGATGCCTGCCGTCGACGACGAAGGCGAAAGGCGATCAGCGTGGCACACTGAAAGTCTCGAACGCCGTCACGGGCTGCGGTATCGAGCCGGGCGCATCGCTCCACAGGGTGATTCTTGGGGGATGGACGACGTTTCAGAAAGTTGGCACACCATAGGCACACAAGAGCGTTTGGCGGCGTGCTTGGCGTCAAGATCGATCTTTGTAAGGGGTCGAAAAGACTACACTCCCAAAGAGCCACCCGCCGGAATTGAACCGGCGACCTACTGATTAGTGCGACCAGGCAAGGCTGGTCAGGGAGGAGTGAAGGATGCGATGACTTCATGAAACTCTGTCTGCCGTCCAGCGGGTGCGAAACCCGCCCGGCCAGGGGTGAGCCCGCCCGGGTCGGTAGCGAGCCTTGCGACGGTTGCGGCGACGCGGCCGGCGAAGCGTAGGTACGCGAGCGTGTGGGCCGTGGGTAGTGAGGCCACGAAAGAGGTCACGATTCCGGGTGCTCAAGGGTCTAATCTCCCCGAAGGCCACGGCGATCTGCTCCGCGAGAGGGCGAGGAGTAGGACGCACCCGGCGGGGTGGATGACCACGGCACGCAGGAAGAGGATGGTCCAGGCACCTGGGAGACCCACGTCTCTTCTCGGAAGCCGACCGGAGTGACGGAGACCCGGTGATCACTCTCCGACGATTCGCGCGTCCGCGGGACGCACGCGCGGATGGGCCAAGAACAAGCGCCCGCACCGAGGTAGGCAAACGGCGAGTGAGCAACTGAGCTGCCGCCGACGGGGACGGGGGAGTCGGAGGGCTGCATAGGAGCTGAGACGTCGGGGAACGACAGGCACTCGGACCCGACCGAGCAAAGGCGGCCCGTGCTGATGTGATCTTCGGGAGGGAAACATGACCGATGCATCGACGTCGGGGGAAATGTCACCGGGACTTGCGAAGGTAGTGGAGCGAGCGAGAAGGGAACCCGAGGGACGGTTCCACTCACTGGCGCATCTGATCGATGTGCCCGCTCTGGAGCGCGCGTACCATCGCATGCGTAAGGACGCGGCGGTGGGCGTGGATGGGGTCACCAAGGAGCAATACGGACAGGGCTTGGAGGAGAACCTCCGGGACCTGCACGAGCGGCTGAAGTCGAAGAGTTACCGCCATCAGCCGATCCGACGTGTCCACATCCCGAAGGACAAGGGTCGGACGAGGCCGATCGGGGTGAGTGCGTTCGAGGACAAGGTGGTCCAGGACGCCGTGCGCGAGGTGCTGGAGGCGATCTACGAGCAGGACTTCTTGGACTGCTCGTATGGCTTCCGGCCCGGATGCAGCGCCCACGACGCGCTTCGCGCCCTTGACCGGGCCGTGCACCGGGGCGAGGTGGGGTGGATTCTGGAGGCCGACATTCAGTCCTTCTTCGACAGCGTCGATCGCAAGGCGCTGATGGAGATGCTCCAGACTCGGGTGGCCGATGGGTCGCTGCTGCGACTCGTTGGCAAGTGCTTGCACGTGGGCGTGCTCGACGGCGCGGAGTACACCGAGCCGGAGGAGGGCACGGCCCAGGGGTGGGTGCTCTCGCCGCTGCTGGGAAGCGTCTATCTGCACTACGCGTTGGATGTATGGTTCGAGCGTGAGGTGAAGCCGCGGATGCGGGGCAGGGCGATCCTGATCCGCTATGCGGATGACTTCCTCATGGGCTTCGAGCACGAGGACGACGCGCGGCGCGTGAAGGCGGTGCTGGGCAAGCGGATGGAGCGCTTTGGGCTGACCCTGCACCCGGACAAGACCCGACTGCTGGACTTTCGGCGACCGCCGAGGAGCCAGCAGCACGGGAAAGGTCCGGCCACCTTCGACTTCCTGGGATTCACGCTGTACATGCAGCGGTCCCGGAGCGGTCGGTGGGGGATGCGGTGCAAGACCCGGAGTGTGCGCCTGCGACGGACGATCCAGTCCGTCGCCGAGTGGTGCCGAAGCCATCGGCACCTCCCGGTCCGCAAGCAACACGCCGCGCTCAAGAGGCGACTCGTCGGGCACTTCAACTACTTCGGCGTCAGCGGCAACTCGCGCAGCATGCAGCTGCTCGTCGCCGAGACCCGCAAGGTGTGGCTGAAGTGGCTCCGCCGTCGGAGCAATCGAAGTCGTCTCAGCTGGGAGAGGTACGAAGCGCTGCTCGCGCGGTACCCGCTCCCATCGCCCCGGATCACGGTCCGGATCTGGGGATGATCGACACGAGACGCATCAGCGGAGGAGCCGGATGGTGGAAATCTCCTTGTCCGGATCTGGCGAGGGCCTCGGCGGAGTAATCCGCCGGGGCTACTCTACCGAATCAGTCGGTCGTGCCGCGCTCGTCGGCCGGGCGGCTTCGGGTCGGCTTGTGCTCGATCCCACAGCTTTCGCAGGGGTGTACGTGCCGGGAACATTCGGGGCCCGCGCGCTACGCTGCCTCGTGCTCTCTCGCATCATGGCGTGAGATCAATCGGAGCAGCTCCGCTTCCCAAGCGACCATCGCTTCGCGCTTCTCGCGATCGTAGCTGTAGCGGTCGTAGACGCGCGTAACGTCGCGCTCCGCGTGGTTGAGGAGTCGCGCGACAGTTTGGCGTGGCACACCCGCGCTAGTGAGCTTGCTTGCCATCGTTCGCCTGAGGTCGTGAATCCGGAAGTCGTCGATCTTTGCGGCCGCCCTGATCCTGGCGAGGGGTTTCTGGAGTGTCGTGCGTGCTCCGTGTTTGCGGGAGCTCCGGAAGACCCATTTTCGAAGTTCCGAGCCGATGCCCAGATCGCGCAAGATCGCGATAGCGAGGTTTGGGAGCGGCACGGAGTGGGCAAGGCCGTTCTTCGTGCGATGGCCTGGCAGGACCCAGACCTGAGCGGCGAGGTCGAGTTCGCCAGGTTCCATCCCTAGAACCTCCCCGTGCCGTTGACCGGTCAGCAGGAACAGACGGAACGCGGCGCAGATGTCCGCTGGCTCAGCGGCCGACGCGCTCCAGAACCGCCGGATTTCGTCATCGCTGAGCACACGTTCGCGCTCGCTCTCGGCTGCTGCTCGGGGCACACCGTGACACGGGCTGGCCGACACGAGGTCCTTCTCGAGACCGAAGTTGTAGATCTTGCGGACGAGCGCGAGCGTGCGGTTTGCCTGCACCGGGGCTGGGCGTCGCGCGATCGCATCGATGAGTCGTTGGATGTCTCGGCGCTCGATGTTCTTCGCTGTTCGGCCGCCGAGGTGAGGTATGAGCTCGACTTCCAGGATCCGCTCATCCTCTTGCCAGGATCGCTTCTTCACCTTGGCATGACGTTCCATGTATTCCCGCCCCAGAGCAGAGAACCGGATCGCCTGACGCTCACGAGCGCGGCGGACCGCTGGGTCCTCGCCATGAGCAGCTTCGTAGAGCGCGTCCTTCGCTTTCTGCCTGGCCTCGGCGAGCTTTAGGGCCGGGTAGGGGCCGAGCGTGTAGCGTCGGAGACGTCCCTCGAACCTGTACATGACGAAGAATGACTTCCGACCACCAGCGTTCACCCGCACGCCGAAGCACCGTGGGTTGTCGTCGAAGTAGTCGACCTGTCCTCGCGCTGGTGTCTTCAGGGACGCGACGGTTCGGTCGGTGAGTCTCTTCTTCGGCATGCGCGCAGGGCTCCGGGAGTGCTCCCAGGTAACCTAAAGGTAACACCATGCGCGTGGCTTGACGAGGTGCTTGGCAGACCTTGTCGGAGCCGCGTCGTCCAAGTAAGCCCAATTGAATCAGATGCTTACGGTGATGCGCAGTGAACTTCAATGAACTCCAATGACCTCCAATGAACTCCAGATTTTTCTAGATTGACTGACTCTTAATCAGCGGGTCGGGAGTTCGATCCTCCCGCGGCCCATTCTTCTTTCCTGTTGAAGAGTCGAGCACTTTCGCTGTTCATCCTTTCGGTCCCGAACTCGCCCAACGCGGGTTCGAAGATCGACATGCCGTCCGCGTGGGCGACATAGGTCAGCGGGGCGGCGTCCGCTGTCGAAGCCGATGCCGCAAGGGTGACTAGGGCGAACAGAAGGTTCCGCGCCCGCACACGGGTTCTCTCATTTCGGCTCTTCACGTGGATCCTCGACGGGTTTTCGCCGGGGAGGGCGGAGCGATTTCCGCGGACGGGAAGCCGGACCGGAGATCGTGCGCGGCTGGCTTGTGCGCGGTCAGGAGTCGTTGTTCATCCGAAGGACCACCTGGAAGAAGGGGGCACGACCAGGACAGATGACGGCGAGGATGAATTTCATAGCACGATCTCCAAGTCGACCACCGTACTCCGCTCGGGTTCCCCGTTATCAACAGTACGACGCACTGAGTTCGACAAGGTTCCTGGTCGTTCCGTGCTCCAGCTGATTCGCAGGCTGGACGGGGCGTCGAGTAAGATATATATCTTCCATATGAAAGATACGTACTCGATCTCTGAGGCACAGGCGCAGCTGGCGAAGCTCGTGCGCGATGTAGAGTCGGGGGTGCCCGTGCGGATACGCCGCCGTGACGAAACCGTAGCCTACGTGCTGTCGCGTGAGCGCATGGAGGGGCTCGCGGAGACCCTCGAGCTTCTGTCGAGCCCTGAGGCGATCAAGGCGATCGAGAAGGACCGGGCTGGCAAGGGACGTTACGTGGCCTTCGAGAAGGCCGGCCTTTGAAGGTCGAGCTCGAGACTCAGGTTGTCACGTTCGTTCGAAAACAAGCTCCAGAGCCGCGCCGGCGTCTTCGCGAGGCGTTGCGCGGTCTGGCTCGGGGCCGAGGGGACATCAAGGGGCTCGAGCCGCCTTTGGAGGAATATCAACGGCTGCGCGTCGGTCCCTATCGCATCATCTTTCGCCGCGCAGGCGATCGAGTCCGGTGCGTCTTCGCGGAGCGACGCGGCCTCGTGTACGAAGTCTTCTCAGAGATCTTGCTGAAGCGGCCATGACGGCTTGGTCGACTTGGTGCCAACCTGGTGCCAGACCCCACCGAACTCACATGATCTCGGTAGACGAGTCACCGGCGAGAACGCCTCGTTTTTCGTCCATGTTCGTCCTCTGAGGTCTTCCCAGTACGCCCCCGACGACGACTCTTGCTCAGCGGGTCGGGAGTTCGATCCTCCCGCGGCCCATTTCGAAAGCCAGATCCCACCTTCTGGGTGGCCTGGACGGCGTCCGACCCGGAACCCATCCGTGCCGGGGATGTGGATCGAGACGCTGAAGGGCGTGCGGGGCCAGGGCCTGGGGTTGGCGCTCGCCATGGCCTCAGTCCACTGCCGCCGCGCCCTCGAACGGATCCTCGATGGGGCCCGTCTCGCGTACGCCCTCGGCGATCTCGGTGAGGCGGGGGCTCGCGACGTAGGAGCGTCCGCGCTTCGCACCCTCGGCGACCAGTAGGTCGGCCTTGACCAGGGCGCGGAGGTCGAGCATGGCGACCTGCGCCGTCACGTCGGCGTCGCGCCGATAGCCGGGGTTTCGGATCCGGTCGCCCATGGCCGCGTTCACGAGCGGCACGGCCGCACGCTCGTCGATCCCGAACCGGGCCAACTCGAGCTCGACGGCCGCGCCGATCGCCGTGACGTTCTTGAGCCGTCGCTCGGCCGACCGTGCCTGTTGGTAATGGCCCTTCAGGCAGAAGCGGACCCAGCCGAGTGTGTCGGCACCCTTTGGTCGCCATCGGTCGCCGCTCACGGCCTCGAGCGCCGCGTAGTAGGCCTGGGTGTTCCGTCCGAGGTACTCCTCGATCGACGCGAAGGCCGGGTCGAACACCCCGGCGCGCGCGAGCACGAGCGTTTGCAGGCAGCGCGACATGCGACCGTTCCCGTCGCTGAACGGGTGGATACGGACGAGGTTCAGGTGGGCCATGGCTGCGGCGATCGAGGCGCGATCCTCGGTCGACTCGAGCCACTCGACCAACTCGGCCATGAGGTCGGGGACGCGCTCGGCGTCGGGGCCCGCATAGACGACGCCGCCACTGGCGCCGGTGACGTAGATCGGTCCCGGACGCCAGAGTCCCGGCCGCTTCGTCGTCTCGTGGCGCATCATGACGAAGTGCAGGCCGCGGATCAGGTCCTTCGAGTATGCGAAGTCTTCGGATTGCGACTGCGCGAGCGCGTAGTCCATCGCCTCGCGGTAGTGGACGACGGCGTCCCAGTCCGCAGGGCGAGCGTCCTCGGGCTCGCCGCCGACGACCGCCTCCATCGCATCCTCGGCCGAGACGAAGTGCCCCTCGATGGAATTCGAGCCGCGGATCGCTCGGGCCCGGAGCATGCGCGCCGTGAGGCCCGACCACTTCGGAGGGTGGGCGAGGGACTTCGACTGCATGCGACGCCAAAGGGCGCCGATTGCCTTCGAGACCCGTCGCTCCTCGGGGCCGATCTTGGGGGTGCGGTAGAGCACGGTACGCATATACTATTATTAACGGTATATGAGAATCGGATTAATGGTATAATGGTAGAGGGCACCGGGGCCTGCGCCGTTTCGCCAAGGTCGGCTTGGTGGTCGTTTCGGATTCTGGGTCGCAGCTTGGGTCGCTCGAAGGCGCGAGGGAGGAGGCCGCCGGCCTCAGCCGCGCGCGGAGAGTGCCGCGATCTTGCGGTCGGTTCGCTCGTCGAGCCGCCGAAGGACCGCCAGCGCCGCGGTTCCGCCGATCCAACGGAAGGGCTCGACCGGCCATCGCCACCTCGCGCGCTCGAAGGGGGCGAGCAGCTCCGCCTCGTGCGGTTCGCCGAGCACGCGAGCCGCGAGCAACGCTCCGAGGAACGTGGCCTGCGCGATGCCGTGGCCGGAGTAGCCGAGGGCGTGCCAGACGTTCTGATGGGGGCCACTCGTCCCAAGGAAGGGAAGGGTGTCCGTCGTGAACGCGACCCAGCCGCCCCAGCGCGCCGCGATCCCGGTCGAAGCGAGCACGGGGAAGCGCGCGCGCAGCGAACGCTCGATCACGGCGAAACGGCCGTCGTCGCCACGGCTGGAGAGCGCGCTGTTCCAGGCGTAGTCGACGATCCTCGTGCCGGCGGGATGGACCTGCCGGTTCGACTCGCTGGG
>JAUIFY010000371.1 GCA_030430245.1 bacterium
ATCATGATGCCCATCACCAGACCCGCCGCGAGAGCGCTCTCGGAGGCGACGTCGAGTCCGAGCGACGCCCCCCAGTCCCGGAGGACGGGCGCGATGATCAACGCCGCGAAGAATCCGTAGACGACCGTCGGAACGCCGGCCAGGACCTCGAGCAGAGGCTTGACGATCCCACGAACGCGGTCGCCGGCATAGAACGTCATGAAGATGGCCGACATCAGCCCGATGGGGGCCGCGACGACGATCGCGATGCCGGTCACGAGCAGCGTGCCGGCGAAGACCGGAATGGCGCCGAACGAGCCCGAGCTGCCGACCTGATCGGCGCGGAGCGCGGTTTGAGGACTCCAGTGGAGGCCGAAGAGGAAGTCGGTGATCGGGACGCGCTGGAAGAAGCGCACGGTCTCGAAGATGAGCGACAGTACGATTCCGACCGTCACGAGGACCGCGAGCGTGGAGCAGATCATGAGGCCGATGCGTACGGTCCGCTCGACCATCACCCGCGCGGCGAGGTCGGGCCGGACGCCACGGATGGCCGCGCCGCCGCCCGCGAGGCAAAGGGCCGTGCCGAGGACGAACGTCAGCCACAGGCCGACGGAGCGGAAGCGGCCGTACGTCTCCGCCGCCATCGAGACGGCCGGATCCTTCGTCGACGCGATGCCGCCATCGGCGAGGTTCTTGGCGTCGTTCAGGAAGAGCGCGACCCGAGCATCCCCGCCGTCGAGAGCATCGTCGGGAACCGTCGCGAGGGTGAGATGATCCACGGCCCAGGGCCCGATCGACAGCCACGCGATGATGCACACGAGGCCGGGAAGCGTCGCCCAGAGGGCGGCGTACCACCCGTAGTAGCCCGGGAGCGAATGCAGCCTCGTCAGGTCCCCGTCGACGGCGGCCTCGGCACGGTTGCGGCCGGCCCAGAAGCTCCCGGACGCCAGGACGAGGATGGCCAGTGCGAGGATCGCAACGCTCATACGCGACGGGCTACTGCTCGGGCGGGAGCTCGAGCTTCGTGAGGTTCTTGGCGTCGGCGCGGTACTTCTCGCGCTGGTCGGCGGGCGCCGGGATGAGGCCCTTGTCGGACAGGTAGCCGAACTCGCCGTACGCCTTCTCGCTCGTGAACTCCTCGACGAACTCGCGGATCCCGGGGATCGAGTCGGCGTGTGCCTTCTTCACGTAGATGTAGAGAGAGCGCGACACGGGGTACGCGCCCGACGAGATGTTCTCGAAGGTCGGGGGCACGCCGTCCACCGTGTTGCCTTGCACGGTGTCCGTGTTCTGGTCGAGGAAGCTGTACCCGAAGACGCCGAGTGCGCTCGGGTTCGCGACCAGCTTCTGGACGATCAGGTTGTCGTTCTCCCCCGCCTCGACGTACGCGCCGTCCTCGCGGACGGAGCGGCAGATCTTCTTGAAGGCCGCCGCGTCGGTGGCCTTCAGGGCCTTCAGGTCCGGGAACGTCTTGCAACCGCCCTCGAGCGCGAGCTCGTTGAAGGCGTCGCGCGTGCCCGAGGTGGGTGGCGGACCGAGGACTTCGATCTTCACGTCGGGGAGAGCCGGGTCGACGTCCTTCCACGTCTCGTGCGGGTTCGGGACGAGGTCTCCGTTCGGGGCCGGCACGTCCTTCGCGAGCGCGAGGAAGATCTGGCGCAGCGTGAGCGGCAGCGGACGCGCCTCCTTCGAGCTCGCGAACACGATCCCGTCGAAGCCGATCAGCACCTCGGTGATGTCGGTGACCCCGTTCTTCGCACAGAGATCGACCTCGGACGTCTTGATCCGCCGGGACGCGTTCGAGATGTCCGGGTGGCCGACGCCGACGCCGGCGCAGAACAGCTTCATCCCCCCGCCCGTGCCGGTGCTCTCGACGATGGGGGCCTTGAAGGACGTGGTTCGGCCGAACTCCTCGGCGACCACGGTCGAGAACGGGTAGACCGTCGACGATCCGACGATCCGAATCTGGTCGCGCGCGTCCGCGCTCGTGCCGAGCAGCGCCAGGGTCGCGGCGATGATCGCGGCCGGGGCCGCCGGGGCGAGGGTCCTCCGATTCATGAATTGATCCCTTCTCGTGCTTCAGGTCGGTCCAACGCCCGCGCCCTCGAGAGTAGATAGGGCTCGTCTGTGACCGATCTCTTCCAGTTCTGTGACGGTTTGGTGAAGAGGGCCTTGCGGTGGTCGCTACGACGCGGAGACCTCGGAGGGTCGCGTCGGCAGGGTGAAGGAGAACGTCGAGCCCTCGCCGAACTCGCTTTCGACCGCGAGCTTGCCGCCCATGCGCTGGACGAGGTGGCGGACGATGGAGAGCCCGAGGCCCGTTCCTCCGAGCTCCCGGGATCGAGCCTTGTCGACGCGGTAGAATCGCTCGAAGATCCGGGCCAGATCCTCCTCGGGGATCCCGATCCCGGTGTCGGCCACCCAGGCGCGAACCCGATCGCCCTCGATCTCGACCCCCACCTCGATCCGGCCCCCGGGCTCGGTGTACTTGATCGCGTTGTCGAGCAGGTTCGACAGCACCTGCTCGGCCGCCTGCCGGTCGGCCCAGGCCATGGCCGAGCCGGTCACGGCCAGGTCAATCGAGAGGCGCGACGCCGTGGGGCGCCGCTTCGCGTCCTGGACGAGAGACGTGGCCAGCGCCGCGATGTCCACCTCGGCGAAGTGGAGGCTCGCCGCACCGCTCTCGGCGCGCGAGAGGACGAGGAGGTCGTCGACGATGTGGCCCAGCCGCAGTGCGTGTCGCTCGATGATGCCCAGGTAGGACCGCTGGTCCTCGTCGGAGAGATCGGGGCTGTGGAGGAGCGTCTCGGTGAACCCCTGGACCGCGGCCAGCGGCGTGCGCAGCTCGTGCGACGCGTTCGCCACGAAATCCTGACGGACTTGCTCGAGGCGTCGGATCTCGGTGAGGTCGTGCAGCACCGCGACGGTGCCCATGCGCGGGGCCTCCCCGGACGGGAAGCGGACGGCCTGCACGCGGAGGTCGCGCGGGTCGACCCCGCCGACCTGGATCTCGCACGAGACGGGATCGTCGGTCTCGGCGGCGTCGTTCAGGAGCTGCTCGAAATCGGCGTTGCGCAGGACCTCGAGGGGCGCGCGGCCTCGCAGGTCGCCCCAGACGTCGAAGAGCTCCCGGAACCGGTCGTTCACCAGCAGGAGCCGGCCCTTGGCGTCGACCACGAGGACCCCTTCCACCATCGCGTTCAGGACCGCCTGAAGGCGCTCCTTCTCCGAGGTGGTCTCGTCCAGCTGCTGGCCCAGGCGCACGCTCATCCGATGGATCGCGTCGGAGATGTCGCCGAGGTCGGCGCTCATGCGTAGCGGCATTCGCGTGTCGAGGTCTCCCTGCGCGATCGAAGCCGCGGCGCGCCGGAGCTCGCGGAGGGGACGCAGGGCCCACCACGAAAAGAGGTAGGACAGGGCGAGTGCCGCGATGAGTCCGAGGATCGTCGCCGTGATGAGCTCGAGCCGGAGGTTCCAGACGGCCTCGTCCAGGTCGGAGAGCTCGCCTGCGAGCCGCAGAACGCCGGTTCCGCGGCTCGACGGAGCCGCGACGTAGAAGAGCCGACGCCCCACCGTGTCGCTTCGACGCAGGGCGCGCCCGACCCGACCGCCGAGCGCCGCCTGGACCTCGGGGCGGGTGCTGTGATCTTCCAGGCTCGCGAGTCGGTCGAAGGGGACCTCCGAGTCCCCGAGGACGCGCCCTTGGGGAGACAGCAGCGTCACCCGGGCGCGCGCGGCTCGGGCCGCCCTCGTCGCGAGCGCGTCGAGCTCCGGCGTGGGCGTCCCGGTGAGGCTCGCGTCGGCCGCCAGCTCGTCCACGAGAACGAGCCGCTCCGCCAGCGACGCCTCGATCCGCGCCGTTTCGCGTTCGCGGAGGCCGCGCTCCACGAGGAACCCGGAGACGACGCTGACGGAGATGATCAGGGCCGCGAGGGCCGCGGCGAGCTTCAGCTGGAGCGTCGGCACCGGGGCACTATTCGGCGAAGCGGTATCCGACGCCGCGCACGGTCTCGATCATGCCGCCGGCCGGATCGATCTTCTCGCGAAGTCGTTTGAGATGTGTGTCGATCGTCCGCGTCGTCACGACCACGCCGGAGCCCCAGACCTTCTCGAGGAGGTACGCGCGCGTCAGAACGCGCCCCGGGCTCTTCATGAGCGTATGAAGAAGGTCGAACTCCTTCGCCGTGAGATCGACCTCGGTGCCGTCCACGAAGCAGCGGTGGCGCTCCGGGTCGATCTCCAGCGGGCCCGCCGCGATCGACCCCGAGGTCGCGTCGGCCTCCTGCCGGCGACGGAGCACCGCGCGGACGCGCAGCACGAGCTCGCGCGGGCTGAAGGGCTTCGTGACGTAGTCGTCGGCCCCCAGCTCGAGGCCCACCACCCGGTCGACCTCGTCGGCCTTGGCCGTGAGCATGATGATCGGCATGGAGCTCAGATCGGCGTCGGCCCGGATCTTCCGACAGAGGTCGATGCCGGAGAGGTCGGGCAGCATCAGGTCCAGGACGATGAGGTCGGGCTTCGCGCGGCGCAGCTCCGACAGAGCGATCCGCCCCGAGCTGACCGTGTCGACCCGGTACCCTTCCTGGGCCAGGTTCACGCGAACGAGCTCCAGGAGGTCCGGCTCGTCGTCGACTACGAGAATCCGCTCCGCCATGCGTGCGCGAAGCTATCAGCGCAGGGCTCCGCTTCAAAGGCTTGGGCGAGGGCACTTGGGCGAGGGCTCGCCGTCGGGCCTCCCGAGTCGGCCCGGGGAGGTCTCCTCGTGCGACGGGCTCCGGGAGCCCCGCCGGTCGGCCGGCGCCCCGGCCGCGGATCTCCTCCGGTCCGCCCGCGGCTCGCGGGAAGATCGGCGGGCCGGCGACGCTGCGGACGAGGGCACGCCGTGACCGGGTCACGGGTCGACGAGCTTCACCTCGAACAGCTTCGGCCAGAGCTTTCCGGTGATGAGCCACGTG
>JAUIFY010000046.1 GCA_030430245.1 bacterium
AACATCGGCCTCGGCGCACTGTTCTTTCTGGTCGTGTGCCTTCTCGCGATCAGGGCGGTCCGTCGGCCCGTCGGTCCGGGAACCCTTGGGGGCATCTTCGCCGCGTCGTTCACGATCCCGTGCTTCAACGAGCAGCCGGCCGCCGCTCTCGGCGCCTTGCCGCTTCTGATCGCGGCGGCGACTCGATCCATGCCTCGGTTCCCGTGGCGGCGTGCCGTCGCCGTCGTCGTGAGCGCTTGGGCTGCCGGAGGTCTCTACCTCGCGCTGTTCTTCTCGACGATACGGCCGGGGCAGCGAGGAAGCCCGGATCGTATGGTTGCGGTCGGTGGGGTCGTGGATCGTCTCGTCGAGTTCGGCGAGCGCGTGTGGAACCTCATGAGCATGGCTGACCTGGGCGTGGCATCCTTGCAGGCGGGCTTCACCCAGCTTCTCGCACGACCCGTGCGCACGGGCGCTTTCGCAGCGGCGCTCGTGGCGTCTCTCGTCCTCTCGCGGGCCGCACGTCGCGAGGTCGGGAGTGCCGGGGACCGTGGCCCGGGGCCAGCCCCTTCGTGGGTCCTTGCCTTCGGCGCGACGGTCGCCGTCCTCACTTGGTTGCCACCGCTTCTGGTCGCGGGGAGTGGTGCGCCGTCGCGCCTCGCTCATGCGCCCGCGCTCGGATGGGCGATCGTCCTCGCGGTGTTGCTCGATCGGGCGATTCGCGCGGGGAGTACGGTCCGGCGGACGGCACTCGCCTCGACGGTCTTCGTGGTCGGCGTTTTCTCGGTGATGCTGGTGGGCTTCCAGGGCCTGTTCCATGCGCGGGCGGTCGCCGATGAACAGCTATCCCGGCAGCTCGTGCAGCTGGTGCCTGCTCCGGCGCCGGGCACCGTGTTCGCCGTGTTGCACGACGGGCGAGCGATCTCGCAGACGGGACGACCGCGCTTCGACGGAGCCCTGCCGAGTCCGCTCTGGTTTCCGCAGTCTGCCACGCCGTACGTTCGCTGGTCGTATCGTCGAGACGATCTCTTCGCACTGCAGTCGCGTCTCGTACGGCACGCGGGCGACGATGGAGTGGTTCTCGATTTCGGACGGACGCCGTTCCCGCCGATCGGGCATGAGCACGTGGGCGGCGACGAGTGGCGGGTCCCGTGGGGGTCGTTGATACCGATCTCGATCAAGCGAGATGGGCATGTGATGCTCGCGCGAGAGGTCGTGGTTGGACGAGGGAGCGAGAAGCGCGTGTATCGACTTCCCCAGGCCGAAGCCCTCGCGAACGTCAGGCCGACTCGTACACAGCGGGTGCGACTGCGCGTCGAGTGAGCAGCGTCCGCGATTCTGCACGAGGTGCGGCCCGAGGCTCCTGAGCGCATGCGTTGGAAGAGTCTGGGCTCCGGCCCCCCTTCGCTTCGATCGTCTCGCCCGGCCTCGGCGCCTCGAGGAGGGTTCGCCGAGCTTCCGGCCCCAGCGATCGCTCGCGGATTGAAAGCCGCGAATGCATCCCCGACCCTTTCTCTCGTGGCCTCGGAACCCGACCCTTCGCGTGCCCCGTCTCCTCACGAGGTCGTCGTGGCGCACACCCCGCTCCGACGGGGGCTCTGGATGGCGTTGGGATTCCTGTGCGTCGCGCTGGGGCTCGTCGGCGTCGTTCTGCCGGGTCTGCCCACCACGCCGTTCCTGCTCCTCGCCGCGGCGTGCTTCTACCGATCCTCGCAGCGCTTCTACGACTGGCTCGTCTACAACCCGCGCTTTGGGCACTACGTGCGCGACTTCCGGGAGGGGAAGGGCATCCCGGCAGGGGTGAAGCGGATCGCGATCCTCGTGATGGTTCCGTTCGTGCTCTACTCGGTCGGTTGGGGCATCCCGGCGGACCTCGTGTGGGCCCGCGTCCTCACGTTCGTCGCCGGTGTGGTCGGCGTCGTCTACGTGCTCACGCGACCGACGAACCATGAGCCTTCTCGAGCGGGAGCGCCGTAGGCCCAGCGTTTCCGCGCGGGGGCCGGACCGCGTTGCTCCCGTCGCGTAGCGCCGGTAGACGCGACGCATGCGATCCACCGACGGAGGGCCCTGGTTCTACCCCGACCGCGTGAGCGCGGCCCCGGGCGATACGGTCACGATCCATGCGAGCAGCGCGGAGAGTCCTTGCCGGTTGGTCGTGTCGCGGGTGGGGCTCGAGCGCGAGCCGGTCGCGGAGCTCGCGGGCATCCGCGTGCCGGATGCCTCGATTCCCGAAGGGGTCGAGACGACCGGCTGTGGGTGGGATGCGGTTCGGTCCTTCACGATCGATCCGGCGTGGCGGGCCGGCTACTACGATCTCGAGCTCGTCGATCCGATCGGCCGGTCCACGCACCACTACGTCTGCGTTCGTCGCGATCCGGCCGCGGCGAAGCCATCGGCGGTGATCGTCCTGAACACGAACACCTACCAGGCCTACAACTACTGGGGTGGCGCCAACAGCTACGCCCACGTCGACGGAATGATGACCGGAGAGCTCACGCCGGACGACGCTCGGGCGCGGGCGCTCGGGCGACTTTCTCTCGCGCGTCCGTTCCCGCAGCGCCTGCTCGCCCCGCCGCCCGGTGCCCCGCGTCTGGTGAACCTCGAGCGTCGGGCGATCGGCGAGATGGGCTTTCCCGGCACGCCCGAGTGGATGGCCGCGAACGTGGTGAGCCCGTACGACGGCTCCGCGGGCTTCGTCGGCAAGTGGGAGCACGCCTTCGTTGCCTGGGCCGAGCGCATCGGTCTCGACTTCGACTACGTGACCGACCACGACTTCGAGTCCGAGCCGGCGCTTCTCGATGGCTACGATGCCGTCTTCCTCGTGGGCCACAGCGAGTATTGGTCCGGCGTCCAGCGACGACAGCTGGATGGGTTCGTCGACGGGGGAGGGCGGCTCGCCATCCTCTCCGGCAATACCGGCTACTGGAAGGTGCGTTGGGAGGACGGCGCGCGGACGCTCGTCGCGCACAAGTGGCGCGGCGAGATCGACGATCCTCTGTGGGCCGACCCGGTGACCCGCGCCGACGCGACCCATCTCTGGTCGCACCCGGCCTTTGCGCGGCCCGAGGCCGAGCTCACGGGGCTCTCGTTCCTCTACGGCGGCTACCATCGGCTCGTGATGTGCGCGGCCCGCGGCGCGGGTGCCTACACCGTCTACGACGACGAGCACTGGGCGCTCGAGGGGACCGATCTCTACTACGGCGACACGTTCGGTGGGGAGGTGCCGCTGCTCGGCTACGAGAACGACGGCTGTCCGATTCGCTTCGGCGCGCGCGGTCTGCCCGTGCCCGACGGAGGGGTCGGGGTGCCGCCGCATCTGAACGTGATCGCGATCGCGCCTGCCACCCTGTTCGAGCCGCCGCGCAGTCCGTTTCCGCCGGTGATCCCGCCCGAGGAGCCGGACGTGCTGGCCGAGATCGCCTACGGCCTCGACGGCGCGGCCGGTCGTGAGCGCGTCGCCCGCGGCCACGCCGTTCTCGCGAGCTTCGAGAGGGGCGCCGGCGAGGTCTTCAACGCCGGCACGACCGAGTGGGCGCACGGCCTCGCGGCGGGCGACCCGTTCGTCGAGCGCATCACGCGGAACGTGATCGAGAGGTTCTGCCCGAAGCTGGCCCGGACGGCTCGGGTCGCCTGGTAGCTTCCCGAGGCCCGAGGCGCGGAGCGCGCCGGACACCACGACGTCCCTCGCGCGAAGCGCGCAGCGCGCGGGATCGTCCGACACCACGACGTCCCTCGCGCCGATCGCCGAGCACGGCGCCGTCCCGCTCGACCTCGGCGCGACCTCCGCCGGGGGCCACTCGACCGGAACGGAGAACGAATCGGGGCTCTGCGTTCGCCGCTCCATCCGATACGCTTGCCGGTCGTGGCGTCTTCGAACCGGATCCGGGCCGATCGGCTGGTCGTGCTGGCCCTCGTCGGCACGGCCGTGGCCGCGGCGCTGGTCTCGAGCGGACCGCCGCGGCGACCGCCGCGCGTGCGACTGGCGGATGTCGTCGAGGGCCCGCATCGATCGCAGATCCTACGCGCCGGCGAGGAGTGGCGTCGCGGATTGACGACCGACGTTCAGGGCGAGGTCGTCTTGCAGACCCACTACGAGGTGCCGTCGGAGGCGCGGGACGAGATTCGTCTGCCCGCGAGCGTCGTCGGCGCGTCGCCGCGCGTCGTCGAGGTTCTGACGGCCGACGGCTTCGACCGCCCGCGCCTGCGAAGGACGCTGGAGGTCGCGGCGGGCGCGAGCGCCCCCGTCGCCACGTTGGACTTCGCGTCGGACGAGGTCGGCCAGCGCCACCGTCTCCTCGCCCGCTGGCGGGAGGATCTGGGTCGCGATGCGCCGATCCGAACGCGGCCGGTCGAGATCGCGTCGGGAACCGTCCTGCGGGTCGGACTCGCGCAATCGGCGGTCGGGGAGGCCGAGTTCCGGATCGCGTTCGAGCCGACGGACGGGGGCGCGACCGGGGGTGCGGCGGACCTCCTTCGCCTCCGGGACCGCTTCGGCCCCGAGGCGTGGCGCGACGTCGAGGTGAGCCTCGAGCCTCTCGCGGGACGCCGTGGCCGCTTCGTCCTGCGCCACCAGTCCGACGCCGGCGCCCCCCTCTGGGGCGATCCCGCTCTCGAAGCCGCGCGAGCGCCTTCCCTCGCCGACCCGGCCGCCGGCCGGCCGAGCTTCCTCCTCGTCTCGCTCGACACGTTGCGGGCCGACCGGATGAGCGTGTTCGGCTACGGGCGCGAGACGACGCCGCGCCTCGCGGAGCGCCGCCGCGAGGCGGGGGGCTTCTACGCGCGGGGGGTGGCGCCGGCGTCCTCGACCGCGCCGTCCCACATGACGCTCTTCACGTCGACCCTTCCGTGTGTGCACGGCGTCCTGGGGCTCTTCGCCGAGGAGAGCCTGCCGCATCCCTTGCGGACGCTCCCCGAGATTCTCGCGGAGCGCGGATACGCGACCTCGGCGGTCACCGAGAACGGCTACATGGGCCACTCGTTCGGCTTCACGCGGGGGTTCGACCGCTTTCGTGAGGTTCGGCGCGAGGAGAGTGCGGAGGATCCGGTGGTCGAGACGACGTTCTCCGTCGCCGCGGAGGCGCTTCGAGCGGTCGCGCGGCATCCCCCGTTCCTCTTCCTGGCGCACACCTACGCCGTCCACGCGCCGTATCTTCCTCCCGCGGAGGCGGTTCGCGCGCTCGGCGTCGGCGAGAGCGATTCGGAGCGCTACGACGCCGAGGTCTGGCACCTCGATCGGTTGCTCGACGAGCTCCTCTCCGACGCCGAGGCCGCGGGACTGCTCGAGAACACCTACGTGGTGCTCTTCTCCGATCACGGCGAGGAGTTCGGCGAGCACGGGCGGATCGGTCACGGCTTCCAGCTCTTCGAGGAGTCCGTTCGCGTGCCATTGATCGTGCTCGGACCGGGTCTTCCCGCCGTCGCGTCCGACGAGGCCTGGGGCTTGATCGACGTCGCGCCGACGCTGCTCGACCTGGCCCGTGCTCCGGCGTGGCGGCAGGCGCGCGGCCGGAGCTTCGCGCCGAGCCTCGCTGGCCGGGGGGAGGCGCGCGCGCAGCCGGTCTTCGGCGAGACCGCACACCAGAACCAGCGGATGGCGCTCGAAGGACGCTGGAAGGTCGTGCACGATGCCGAAGGCCCGGCGACGCACGTGTTCGATCTCGACGCCGATCCGGGGGAGGCGGCGGCGGACGACTCGGAGGAGGGCCGGGCCGCGGCGAAGCGCTTGCTCGCCGCGTACCGGGCTGCCTGCGTCGAGGCTCGGAGCGCTCTCGGGGTGACGCCGGACCGGAGCAAGGCCAGCTCCGCCCAGTGGGAGAGCTGGGACCGATCCCGCATCGAGAAGCTCCGCGCGCTCGGGTACGTCGACGACGGAGACGCTCAGTCCGGGTCCGCGGCCCAGGGATCGTAGCTGCCGAACGCCCAGACGTGCCCCTCGGGATCCTTGCAGGTGTAGCCGCGGCCGCCGTAGTCCTCGTCGACGGGCTCCTCGACGATATCGGCTCCGTGCTTCCGAGCGTTCTCGTAGTGAGTGTCGACGTCCGGGACGATCACGTAGACGCACTGCGTGCAGCCTCCCGCTTCGGCGGGAAGGCGCATCAGCCGCCCGAACTGGTCCTGCCGGTGGGTGCTCAGCATGATCATGCCGGTGCCGGTCTCGAGCTGGGCGTGGGCCACGCCCCCGTTCTGGTCCGCCACGACCATCCGTCTCTCGAAGTCGAAGGCGGTGCAGAGGAACTCGATCGCGGCGTTGGCGTCCGCGTAGCGAAGATTGGGAATCGCCGTGCTACTCATGATGGATCTCTCCTTGGCTCGTTGGTGCGTTTGGCTGTTGGTCGATCCTAGTGCGACCGGCGAGAGGCGTCTTGAACGTTTGTAACCCGTGGACTCAGACGTCGAGGAGGCCCTCCCCGGCGCCGGTGCTCTGGTGGAGGACCTCGGTGGGCGACCAGCCCGCCAGTCGGCGGAACTCGCGCGTCATGTGCGCCTGATCGGCGTAGCCGCAGCTCGCCGCGACGTCGGCGAGCCTGGTGCGCGGCTCCGCTTCCAGGAGCTTGGTCGCATGGTCGAACCGGACCACGCGGGCCAGGGTCTTCGCAGGAAGGCCGACGTGCTCGCGGAAGCCGTGGAGCAGGCGCTTGCGGCTCCAGCTCATCTCGGAGGCGAGTGCTCCGATCGAGACGAGGCCCGCCGAGCTCTCGATGCGCGAGACGGCCCAGGCGACCCCCTCGGACCCATTTGGCGGGCCCTGCATGCGGGCCGCGAGGAAGTCGTCCATCTGATCGAACCGATCGGCCCACGCGGGGGTGCTCCGGAGTCGCTCGAGGAACTCCCGGCCCGCACGGCCCAGAACGTCTTCGAACGCGGTCGTCGCGTTGGCGAGCTCGTGCATCGGGACCCGGAGGAAGCGCGCCGCGCCCAGAATCGTGAAGTCGATCTGCATGCAGTCGGCGGCGCCGGTGGAGTCGACGATCGCGAAGCGGTCGTGCAGGCCCGCGATGAAGCTGTCGTGCTCGGACGCGACGTCCTCTTGGTCGGCATCGATCATCCTCCAGGGAGGACCGAGGTTCAGAATCACGGCGATGATCGGCGAGGGGACCTCTCGGCGGCGGATCGACTGCTGGGTCGTCTCGACATATCCCGAGTAGCCGACGACCCAGGGGCGGAGGTCGGTGCGCGCGTCGCAGCGAGCGTGCGTCCAGCTTCCCGCGGCCGAGTCGTGCCGCCGGATGTCGGCGATGCGGGGCGACCCCATGTCTCATCCAGAGCACGCCCGCCCGGGGCGAGGCAACGGACCAGACGCCAGTGGGCGGTGGGTGGTGGGCGCCGTGGGAGCTCTTCGGGTCGGGGAGGCACGCATGCCGGCGCTCGGGAATCGGCGCAACGGACCGGGCTCCGCCGCGCGGGCCGTCGCCTTTCATGCCTCGACGAAGCGGGCGTTCCCGACCGCATCTCGTGGGGAAGGCCGCATCGCACGTGCGGGGGCAACAGCCATGCCCGGGGCCGGACCGGGCCGAAGAAAACCACGAAAATCGTCACGATCGTGGAGCAACGCCTATTTTCGTAATCCGAAAATCGGCGTATCCTTGCCGTCATGAGGACAGACGAAGAGTGTCGCCGCCGCCTGGACGCCGCTCGGGAGTACCTGGAGCAGGCGAGGTTGGCCGATTCGCCCGACAACTGGCGCGAGTGGGCCCGCCGCCTCCTTCAAGACATCCCGGGGCGAGAGGCGGAAGTCCTTCGTTCGGAGTGCTGAGAGCGCTCCCCTAGCCTTTTCCACCATCGCCGCAGTCCCGGCCGGTCCGGCCGGGGAGTGGCGATGGGGAGTCTGTCCCTCGCTCCGAAAGTCCCGGTGCGTCCGCGCCTGGAGTGGCCGTCGTGAGAGGAGGTCGCGCGATCCGGCGCGGAGCCCACTGGGGGACAGGGAGCCGCATGCTCGGAGCCGCCCCGCGCGCTCCGGCACTCCTGCGCGGCGTTCGGCCCGGGCCCCTCAGCGATCCTTCTCGCTGCGGACGGCGGCCAGAACGGCGTCGAGCAGTCCCTCCGGAAGCTCTTCGGGGAGCTCGTCCCCGGCGGCGGTCCCGAGCCGTTGCTCGAGCGCCACGGTGGTCTCGTAGGACTTCACATAGTCGACGCAGCTCGGGCAGATCGACAGATGGTGCTCGAAGACCGAGCGCCTCTGCTCGTCGAGGTCGCCGTCCAGATAGGCGGCGAGGAAATCGATGAGCTCGCGGCATGTCATGCGGCGACCTCCACCATGTGAGGCGCAAGGGCCTCGCGCAACGCCTGGCGCGCTCGGTGCAGCCGGACCTTCGCATTCGCCGGACTCAGACCGAGCAGGTCAGCGGTCTCCTGGGTGTCGATGCCCTCGAGGTCGCGGAGAATCAGGATCTCGCGGTAGCTCGCCGGTAGACGCTCGATGCTCTCACGCACGAGCCGGCGCGTCGCCACCGTCTCGTACGAGTCCGGCTCGGACGACCGCCACGGCCCCTCGGGGTCGGCGCGGTGTCCGTCCTCGAGGAAACGGGGCAGCAGGTCGTCGATCGAACTCTCGGGCTTGCGCTTGCGGCGCCGGAGGACGGTCAGCGCCGCATTGACGACCATTCGGTGGATCCAGGTCGACAGCAACGCGCGGCCCTCGAATCGATCGATCGACTTCACGACACCGATGAACGCCTCCTGGACGACGTCGCGCGCCTCCTCTTCGGAGACCAACCGGCACGCCGTGACCATCATGCGCGGCCCCAGGCCGGTGACGAGTTCGGCATACGCGCCCTGGTCTCCGCGGCGGAGCTGCCCGATGAATTCCGGCCGGTTCCAGGCCTCGTCGTTCCCGGCGGTGTCGGGGCTCTTCTCCTCGGACACGGGCGCGAAGCTATGGGATGAATCGCGCACCGGCAAGCGGCTCGGTGATGGTGCATCGGGGGTCGGACGACCGCGGGATCGAAAAGGTTACACCGTATTTTCTCGCGTAACCAAAGACCCTGCGAGGCATCGAACCCGGCGAAACCAACCGAGCCCGACGCGGCTCACAGACAAGGAGACGACCATGAACACTTCGACGAACATCGCCCGCCTCGCCCTGACCGCCGCGGTCGCTGGAATCATCGCCGGCACCTCCGCCGTCGCCGCTCACGCCGAGGATCGAGGAAGCTCCGACCCCACGGAGGCCAATGGCTGCAACGGAAACGACGGCTCCGGAGGCGCGAACGGCTGCGCCGGGGCGAACGGCTGCGGCGCCGGGAGCGACCACGACGCGAAGGCCTCGGGTTCGGCCGACGGTGCCGAGGCCGGCTCGGACGCGAACTCCTGCGGCGGCCCCAACGGCTGCGGGAGCAACGAGTAGCGGACGGGGGCTCGGCCGAAGGCTTGCCGCGCTCCGCTCGAGAAGAGCCCGCGAGCCTTCGCCGCCGCCCGCGCCCTAGAGGGACGCCCTGGATTTCGCCATGAACCATCACCACGAATCGATCGATCTCGGAGTCGGACTGGGGCTGCGGGGTCGCCATGTCGCGCACGTACTCGACCATCGCCCCGAGGTCGGCTTCTTCGAGCTGCTCTCGGAGAACTACATGGGCACGGGCGGTCGCGGCCTCGAGACCGTCGAGCGAATCGCCGATCTCTACCCGACCGTGCTGCACGGTGTCTCGCTCTCGATCGGCTCTTCCGACCCTCTCGACCGCGCCTACCTCGCAGAGCTCGCCGATCTGGCAGACCGGTCCGGCGCTCGGTGGGTCTCGGATCATCTGTGCTGGACCGGCGTCGACGGCCGAAACACACACGACCTGCTGCCCCTCCCGTACGACGAGCCCACGTTGGCCTACGTCGGCGACCGCGTGCGCGCCGTTGCCGACATCCTCGGCCGCCCGCTCGTGCTCGAGAATCCGTCCTCCTACTTCGTCGCCGGCTCCGGCTGCATGCCCGAGCCCGAGTTCCTCGGCCGCCTGTGCGACGCTGCGGACTGCCGGCTGCTGCTCGACATCAACAACGTCTACGTCAGTGCCGTCAACCACGGCATCGACGCCGCGCACTACATCGACACGATCCCCGCCGACCGCGTCGTTCAGGTCCATCTCGCGGGCCACCGTGATCTCGGCACGCACTTGCTCGACACCCACGGGGATTTCGTCGCCGGGCCGGTCTGGGACCTCTACGGCCGACTACTCGCCCGCACGGGTCGCGTGTCGACGTTGCTCGAATGGGACGCGGAGATCCCACCGTTCGACGTCGTGTGGGCCGAGGCACGCAAGGCGGTCGACTACCGCGCCGTCGCGTCGCCCGCCTCCGATGCGCGCCACGTGCCGGCCGGCGCCATGGACGGCGGGCGCACTGGAGGCACGCCCGAGGCTGCCGCCGACGATCGCGAGGAGCGTCGCCATGCCGCAGCCGCGTGAGCGCCGCACGGCGGCCCCCGTCGCCCCGGCCGCGCTCATCGCGTGGCAGCGGAGGGTGCAGTCGAGCTTGCTCGCGACGACGGTCCCCGAACGCCCCGCGGAGCCGGCGCGCGACGGCTCGATCGTCCGGGTCGAGGCGCGGGCCGCCGCCGTCTCGATGCCGGACGAGGCCGGGCTCGCGATCTATCGGCGCATGATCGCCTCTCGCTTTCACAACGTGCTCCTTCAAGCCTACCCGGCGGTTCGCGTCGCCCTCGGCAGAGAAGGGTTCGACGATGCGGTTCGGGAGTTCGTGCGCGACTGTCCGTCCACGAGCTTCACGCTCGCGCATCTCGGTGACGGCTTCGGCGCCTTCCTCGACCAACGAGAATCGGCCGCGTGGATCGCCGAACTCGCTCGGCTCGAGCACGCCCGAGCCGCCTGTCTCGACGCCCGCCCCCTCGGCGCCCCGGGTGGGCTGCCCGCCGCCCATGAGGTGTCCGACTGGCTCGGGATGGGGTTCGCCGCGCCGCCGACCAGCCGCATCCTCGACCTGAACTTCCGGGTAGACGTCTGGCGCGCCCGGCTGGTCGTGGGAGATCGCGCGAGCGCGCCCGCAAGCACCCGGCCCGAGCGAGCGCCGCACCGCCTCGCCGTCTACCGCGTGGGCGGCGACGTTCGCTGCCGTCGCCTCGAGAGCGACGAAGCGGATCTTCTGGTCGCGCTTCGTGGCGGCGCCCGTCTGGGTGAAGGCGTCGCCGCCGCGATGGCTGCGTCGCCAACCCTGGACTCCATGCGACTGACCGACTGGCTGCGCGAATGGTTCGAGCTCGGCCTCCTCGCGATCGATTCCGCAACGAACCACGACCGACGACACGTCGAATGAAGGAGACGACCCATGCCCATCGAACAGACTCTTCGACTCGCCATCCGCTGCACCGGCAAGGTCCGCGATCTGATCCAACCGCTCGTCGCGCTCACGACGCGCCTCGTGATCGGCTCGGCCTTCCTCACCGCCGGGCGGGGGAAGCTCGCCAACCTCGAATCCACCATCGGCTTCTTCACGAGCCTCGGCATCCCGGCGCCGGAGCTCAACGCGTACTTCATCGCCGGCCTCGAAGTCGCGGGAGGCCTCGCACTGATGGTCGGGCTCGGAACTCGCGTGTTCGCGCTGCTGCTGTCCGCGACGATGATCGTGGCGCTGGTGACGGCCCATGCGGGTGACGTCGCGTCGGCACTGACGGTCGGTGGGAACGGCTCCCTGACCGAGATCGTCGCCTTCGTGTATCTGCTGTTCCTCGGCTGGCTCGCGTCGTTCGGCCCGGGCGCCGTCAGCGTCGACCGCCTTCTGGTGCGCACCCTGTGGGCTCGAGCCATCGGCAGCGCGGCGCTCGATGGAGGGGCGGCAGCCCTGTCGCGCGGCTCGGCTTCCATCGCCTGAGACTGCACGACGCGTCATGCCTCGCCCGCGGCAGGTCGGCCGGCGCGGGCGAGGCGCGAGCGTTGCAGCCGAGAGGGCGGCGCGTCGATGCCTGTTCGCCAGGCGTTCGTGTAGCGCAGAGCGCAAACGGGCTTCTGTAGTGGAGCGGGCGATCAGGACGCTCGTTCAACGGTTCCGCGTTGTTCGTACGGATTGCGGCTTCCATTCTCGGTTCGTTCTCGACTACGAAGTGAGGTGAGGGAATGAACACGAACCGCGAGCTCGAAGAGGAGATCGTTCGCGCGATCGAGGCTGCCCGCCGGGCGTGCGCCGAACCGACGTGGAACGATTGGGCCGAGCGCTGGCTCTCCGCCCAGGACCGGACCGCCGAGTCGGCGCATCGGGCCGCGCGTGACGCGCGCGTCGCCTCGGGGCGCCCGAACGCCGAGGACCTGGACGAGCACGAGGAGTACGCGTCACAGGCGCGCACCGGTCTCGGGTTCCACGCGGGGCTGTACCTCGACGTCGCGCAGATGGAGCAGGTCAAGGCGCAGCTTCGAGTGAGCCGCGTTCTGGTCGCCGACGAGGAGGCCGAGCGCACCAAGCTGACCATGACCGCCGCGGAGCTGGCAGCGCACGCGGCGGCTCTGGCCGTCGGCGCGATGCGAAGCTCCGAGTTCGTCGCCGAGAGGATCGGCCCTCTCGCGATCCGGCACGCGCGCGCCGCCCAGCGCCTGCTCCAGTCCATCTAGAGTCCCCTCGGCCGAGACGCTTCGACGCGGCGCCCTCGGCGCAGGCGACCGACGGGGGCGTGCTCGAGCGTGCTTGATCGTCAGCTCGGGCGATACCAGATGGGGGAGGTGTAGGCGCGCTCTTGGAGGGTCGGAGGCCCCTCGACGTCGTTCGGGTCGCGGCCGAGAGCGATGGCGTCCATCAAGGAGTGGCGCGGCGTCGGAATCTCGAGAACGCGCACGTAGTAGAACGCCTTGCGCTCGGGGTCGAAATCGGGATCTTCCCACACGGCGGAGAGCTCGGCCGCTCCGATGTCGTTCGTGTATCGCGCGGTCACGAGGTCGACGGTGTTCCCGACCGGCGAGAGCGTGCCGTCGGGGCGGCGAGATCTCGCCCCGCCCCCGGCGACGTCGTAGACGTGCTCGTGCGTGTCGCCCCGCTCGTCGACCCACCCCTTCACG
The DNA here is from genome assembly GCA_030430245.1 of bacterium. Classification (GTDB taxonomy): domain Bacteria; phylum Desulfobacterota; class Binatia; order UBA12015; family UBA12015; genus VGTG01. The sequence continues at coordinate 12,960 of JAUIFY010000046.1, forward strand.
ATCTGGATCCGGTCGAGGTGGGCGCCCCTCGCATCCTTGAGTGCCTGGACGAGGAAGCGCGGCGCGCGCCCGGACGGCGCTCGGGAGAGCTCGCCCCCCATGGGCACGCCTCGGGCGTACCCGGCCGCGGCCGGGTCGCCGACCAGGTCGTCGGCATCGAAGTCCCAACCGCCGAAGACGCGGATGGCGAGGCGCGGGCCCGTCGTCGCATACACCTCGCGACGCCGGAACGCCTCCAGGATGTCGTCGCGGGTGTTCGCGTCGGCCCAGACCGCGGCGAGCCCGGAGGCGGACATCGACCACCCCGACGGGCCGCGGCCGGCCCGCAGCACGCGGTCCTTCGTCTCCGGCGTCGAATCGCGCGGGAACTTGCCCCAGAAGTTGTCCTCCTCCGCCGACGCGATGCCCGTGTGGGAGTCCGTCGAGCCGATCAGGCCGAACTGGTAGGGGTTGAAGCCGATCTTCTCCTCGATGGCGAGACCGCGCATCAGCGCGGTGCGGACGTAGTCGCCCCGCTTCGCCTCGTAGGGCGGCGGGTCGTTCTGGATGTAGTAGGGGTAGAGCTCGAAGTCGGCGAACTCGTCGTTCGGCGATAGGTCCGGATGCGTCTCCGAATCGCCCTTGAATTGCGTCGCCTCGACGACCGTTTCCCACTTCATGCGGGTGCGCGCCGCCTCCTCGGTGAAAGGCTCGCCTCGCAGCGACTTCTCGGGGAACATCCGTCCCTTGGAGATGTTCGAGTTGTGCGGGATCGACACGAATTGCGCGCCGGTGCGCTCGGTCGTCTCCTCCAGCCACGCCCAGAGGTCTTCGGGGTACATGCTGTCGATCGAGCTGTAGGGCACCCATTGCGACGCCGTGTCCGCGTTCGCGCTGGTGAAGATCACGCGATGCAGGTTCGCGCCCGCCGGGATCGAGCTCCATTCCCAGCCGATCAGGGTCGTGAACGTACCGGGGTCGTCGTGCTCGTCGGCGATCCGGGTCGCCTCCTCCCACATGGTGCGCACCATGCCGTCGGCGACCGGCATGGGGTAGGATGGCGGGTTCGCCGCGACCTCCTCCGGCGTGAGGCCGGGCTTGGGCAGAAGCGCCGCGAAGAACTCCCGACCGTAGTCCCACTCGGAGACGAACCTCAGGGCGCGCTCGCTGAGCGATGCCATGAGGGCGTCCCAGGCGTCGAGGTCGTCGGTAGGGATGCCGCGCTGCACCGAGTGGCGCATCGCTCCGTAGAACTCCGCGTGGTCGGCGACGACCAGGAAGTCCAGTGGTGTCCCGATCCGGACCCGCGCGCGGTTGCCCGGGTGGATCACCGGCGCGCCCTTCGCGTAGAGGTAGGCGGTGTTCGGATCGGCGCTCTTGTTCTGATTGAGGAAGGCATCGAACGAGTTGCTGGTGTGGAGGTGTGTGTCGCCCCACAGGAGCTGATCGGCGCCGCGGCCGTCGCCCGGAATCGACACGAGGAGGATTCCGAGCAGGAGAGCGATTCGGTTCATGCGGATCTCCTCGAGGCGACGTAGCCCGCCGCTCGTTGTTCCGGGTGACGTCTCCATTCGACGGACCATGGGAGATGCGGCTCCTCACGTGCCGCCGCTGGTGTATATAGGGGAAGCCGTGGGCAGAAAACCTCTTCTTCCCGTCGTTCTCCAGAGGCGCCAGTCGGACGAGTTCGAGGCCGCGCCCCTCTCTGCGCGGGATCGGGCTGCTCGCGCCGCGGTCGACGAGGCCGGTGCGCGGGACGCACGGCGGGCGGGCATGGCGCTCCCCGACTACTGGGCGAGCCGGCACGGAACGGCGGCCGGCCTCCGGGCGATCGACGCGGGGTTCGACGAGACGTTCTACGACGTGCCGTCCGAGGCGGCCCTCGACGTGGATGCGGCCGAACTCGCGTTCGACGGGCGCGAGACCGTCGTCGACGTGCAGACGCACTTCATCGCGGATCGACCCGAGACCCGGAGCACGGCCGAGCACATCCACGCGTTGTACTCCGATCTCGCGCCGAATTGGTGGCGGCATCTCGGCGACGCGCGGCGATACGATCTGGCCGAGTATCTGCGATGCGTCTTCCTCGAGAGCGAGACCGCCGTCGCGATCTTGACGTCCGGGCCGGGAACCGGGCCGGAGCGAATGCTGTTCAATCGCGAAATGGCCGACACGCGCGCGTGGCTGGAGGAGGTCGCACCCGAAGGACGCCTTCTCAATCACTCCGTCATTCACGCGAACCACGCGCGGGAGATCGATTCGATGGAAGAAGAGGTCGTCCGTCACCGGCCGGTCGGATGGAAGTGCTACACGATCGGCGAGCGTCGCGACGAGGTGCGTGGCTGGTGGCTCGACGACGAGGAGACGGGTGTGCCCTTCGTCGAGAAGGCGATCGAGGTGGGCGTACCTCTCATCTGCGCCCACAAGGGCATCAGCGCGCTCGTCGACAACGGATCCCCACGCGACGTAGGTCCGATCGCCTCCGCGTTCCCCGGGGTCGATTTCCTGATCTATCACTCGGGCTGGGAGGTGCCGACCGGTGACGGCCCCGAGGAGGGGCCCTACTCGGAAGAGACGCGAGGAGTCGGGGTGAACCGGCTCATCGAGTCGCTCCGGTCGAGCGGTGTGGAGCGCGGCGAGAACGTGTACGCGGAGCTCGGCTCGACCTGGTTCGGCCTCCTGCGCCGGCCGGACGAAGCCGCCCACGTGCTCGGGAAGCTCCTCGTCGAGCTCGGCGACGACAACGTCCTGTGGGGCACCGACGCGATCTGGTACGGCCCCAGCCAGGTCGCGATCGATGCGTTTCGCGCGTTCCAGATCCCGGTTTCGTATCGCCAGAGGTTCGGTTACCCAGAGCTGACACCGGAGCGAAAGGCGAAGATCCTCGGTGGGAACGCGGCACGCGTCTATGGGCTGGACCTCGGCGAGGCTCGACGGCGTTCCGACGCGGACGATCTCGCGTGGGCGAAGAGGGCGCTGCGGGAGAGTGCGCCGAGACGATGACGACGAGGAGCCCCCTGTGACCCAAGCGAAACTTCACTCGCTGACCCCGGGAGACATTCCCGCCGACGCCGAGGTCTTCTCGATCCGGGCGCCCGACGGAGTGGAGATCCGGGCGGCGCGCTGGCGGAAGCCGACGACCGACTCGACGCGCGGGACGGCCGTGCTCTTTCACGGCTTCACGGAGTACGTCGAGAAGTACTACGAGGTGATCGACCACCTGCGCGCGCGGGGCTACGCGGTCGTGACGTTCGACTGGCGCGGCCAGGGACTCTCCACCCGGCTCCTCCCCAACCGCTGCAAGGGGCACGTCGACGACTACGCCCACTTCATGTCCGACGCGCTTCTCGTCTACGAGCAGCTGGCGCGAGACCTGGCAGGGCCCCATCTGCTCCTGGGTCACTCGATGGGTGGGCACCTGGCGCTGCGGTTCCTGCAGGACTTCCCGGGACGCTTCGAACGGGCGGTTCTGTCCGCGCCGATGATGGGCTGGGATCAGTTTCCGCTGGCCGTCATGCGCGCAGTCGCTTCGGCCAACGTGGCTCTGGGGCAGGGCACCGCGTACGCGTGGGGACGGGGGGATCCCGACCTGGCGAATCCCCTCAACAACGTGACGACGGACGCGCAGCGCTTCGAGCGCGCCGTGACCTTCTGGCGCGAGATCCCCGACCTTCGCGTCGGCGGGCCCACGTGGCGTTGGCTGCAGCAGGCGTCGGGCAGCATCGCGCGCATCATGGATCGCGAGCGCCTCATCCGCGTGAAGACGCCGGTGTTGGTCGCGAGCGCGGAGAAGGACGCGGTGATCTCGTCGCGAAAGCACGAGGAGCTGCCCTTCCTCAACACGTCGTTCACGGTGCTGCCGATCGAGGGAGCGATGCACGAGATCCTCCAGGAGACGGACGAGATCCAGTCTCGCTTCTGGAAGGGCTTCGATCAGTTCATCCGATAGCGGACGCGAATCTTCTTCTCCGTCTCGGCCGCGACGAACACGAGCGCCGGGAGCAGGGTCGAGAGCGCCAGCTCCGCCCCGGTGAGCGCCGTCGTGCGCAAGACCGCCTGAAGCGGGGGCAGGTAGACCGTCGCGAGCAGCGTGGCTGCGGTCGCGCCGACCGCGCCCAACAGGGGAAGGTTCGAACGGAGCCCGAGCTCGAACAAAGAGTCCGTCTCCGATCGGATCGCCATGACGTGCCAGAGCTGCGCGGAGGCGAGCGCGACGAAGACCATGGTCTGCCAGTTCTCGGCGCCCGACGAGAGACCCCACGCCTGGAGTCCGAGGACGATGGCGGCGATCAGGGCGCCTACCCATGCGACGTGGACCCCGAGCCCACGGGCGAGGAGCCCCTCGCCCGGAGGATAGGGGGACCGCTGCATCACGTTTCGTTCGGCGGGTTCGGCCGCGAGTGCGATGCCCGGAAGGCCGTCGGTCATGAGGTTGATGAACAGGATCTGGGCCGGCAGTAGGGGGATGGGCAGGCCGAACAGTGGCGCGAGCGCCACCGTGAGGACCTCGCCGGCGTTCGTGGTGAGGGCATACCGGATGAAGTGCCGGATGTTGTCGTAGATGCAGCGGCCCTCGCGGACCGCGGACACGATCGTGGCGAAGTTGTCGTCGAGAATGATGATCGAGCTGGCCTGCTTCGCGACGTCGGTGCCCGTGATGCCCATGGCCACGCCGACGTCGGCCTTGCGGAGTGCCGGCGCATCGTTCACGCCGTCTCCCGTCATCGCGACGATCTCGCCGCCTTCCTGCAGGGCCTGGACGATCGTCAGCTTTTGCTCCGGTGCGACGCGTGCGTAGGCACGCGCCGGCGTGTGAGCCTCGCTCCCGCGCAGGGCGACCGCGTCGTCGGGAAGGATCTCGAGCCGTCGCGCGATGGCGGTCGCGGTCGTCGGGTGGTCGCCCGTGATCATGACGGGTGTGATGCCGGCCTCGCGGCATTCGCGCACGGCCTCGCGGGCTTCCTCGCGGGGCGGGTCCAGGAGTCCGACCAGCCCCAGAAGGGTGAGGCTCCTCTCCTCCGCTTCGACGGCGCCGTGGGGCGGTGGCCGGTCGATGCGCCGCTCGGCGATCGCGAGAACGCGGAGACCGTCGGCGGCCATGGCCTCGGCCGCCGCGAGCACGTCTCCCACGTCGAGAGGCTGTTCGCTGCCGGCGGTACGCAGCGTGTCGGCACGATCCGTCACGGCCTCGACGGCGCCCTTCGTGACCACCAGGTAGCCGCCGTCCGGATGCGGATGCACCGTCGTCATCCGCCGCCGCGAGGAGTCGAACGGCGCCTCGGCAACGCGGGGATGGCTCGCGTCGAGATCGGCCGCGCGGATGGCCCGCGTCTCGGCGGCTTCGACCAGGGCCGTCTCGGTGGGATCCCCGACGAGAGTCCCCTCTCCGTTCGCCCGTGCGTCGTTGCAGAGGATCAGGTCGCGCAGAAGGTCGTCGCGGAGCGCTCCCTCGGCCGGCTCGTCCGTCGAGATTCCGTCGAGCCAGAACCTCTCGAGGCGCATCCGGTTGCGTGTGAGGGTTCCGGTCTTGTCGCTGCAGATGTAGGTCACCGAGCCCAATGCCTCGACGGCGGAGAGCTTCCGGATGACCGCCTTGCGCTGCGCCATCTTCCGCGCGCCGAGTGCGAGATTGATCGTGACGACCGCGGGAAGCGCTTCGGGGATCGCCGCGACGGCGAGGCTCACGGCCGTCATGAACATCAAGAGGGGAGGCTCGCCGCGGAGCAGGCCGACGGCGAACAGGATGCCGCAGAGGGCGAGGATGGCGATCGCCAAGCGAACGCCGAATCGCCGCAGCCGGCGCGCGAGTGGGGTCTCGGTCTGTACGGTCGAGGCGAGAAGGTCGGCGATCCGGCCGAACTCCGTCGCGCCTCCCGTGGCGACGACGACCCCCAGGCCCCTGCCGTACGTCACCAGCGTCCCGGCGTAGCCGATGTTCTCGCGATCTCCCAGCGCGGCATCCTCGGCCTCGATCGGTCGGTCGTGCTTGTCGACCGGCTCGGATTCGCCGGTGAGCGCCGCCTCGTCCGTGCGCAGACCGTGACTCTCGAGCACGCGCAGGTCGGCCGGCACGATCGTCCCGGCCTCGAGGAAGACGACGTCCCCCGGCACGAGATCGGCGGCCGGAATCGTCACCCGTTCCCCGTCGCGGCGGGCCTCGGCGGTCGGTGCGGCCATGTCGGCGAGAGCCTCGAGGGCGCGCTCGGCACGGAGCTCCTGGCTGAACCCGAGGACTCCGTTCAGGAGGACGATCACGAGGATCGCCGCCGCGTCGACTCCCTCCCCGAGGAGCGCGGCGATGGCCGCCGCCACGACGAGGACGACGATCATGAAGTCGGTGAACTGCCGGAGGAAGAGTCGCGTGAGCGAGGTGCGCCGCCTCTCCTCGACGACGTTGGGACCGTAGTCGGCGAGGCGATCGCGCGCCTCGGCCCCCGACAGGCCGTCGCGCTTGGTCCCGAGGAGATCCAGGACGGCTTCGGCCGCCAACCGGTGCCACGGCGCCGGGGAGTGCGCGAGGTCGGGCGGGGAGGTCACCGGCCGGCGTCCCACTCAGTCGTTGCGTTCCTTGAGGTGCAGCTCGTCGCGATCCGCCAGATCGAGAAGGTCGCCCTGGTCGAGCCAGAGGCCACCGCAGTCTCCGCAGAACTCGATCGGAAGGTTGCGCCACATCCCGGAGTGCAGTGGCTCTTTGCAGCGCGGGCAGGCGCCGAGCTGCGGCTTGGCTTTCTCGGCCTCGCGGCGCTTCGCGGCCTCGGCCTCCTTCTCCCGGATCTTCTGAAGAAGCTGCTCGTCGACGCGGGCGAAGTACAGGTTCTCGCGGGCCCGCTCCGCGGCGCGGAGCGTGTCCCCCAAGCGGTCCTTCGCATCTTTGGGATTCATGGTCTTGGGAATCCGCAAGGGCCGTACCAGGCCGACGAGCCTTGGCGGGACACACGAAACCCTTGGTATTCTCGCAGGAATCAGAGACATGCGACGTATGATTCCCATTTCTGGGAATCTGGGCGAGTGGCCATGCGCCCTTCCGGGCCGGATTTGGTGGCAGGCCAGTTGCACGGCTAGCCGTGAAGCATGGGAGGATCTGCATGCCCGAAGCCATTCTGATCGCCGACGACGAGCCGGGGATCCGCGAGAGCCTGGTCGACGTCCTGCAGGACAGCGGCTACGAGGCGCACGCCGCCTCCGACGGGGCGGAGGCCCTGGCCGCCATCCAGGACCGCGATTTCGCGGTCGTGATCACCGATCTGCGGATGCCCGGTGCGGACGGGCTCGAGGTGATGCGGAAGGTGCGTCAGATCGCGCCGCAGACGATCGTGCTGGTCATGACCGCGCACGCGACGATCGATACGGCGGTGGCGGCGTTGCGCGAGGGAGCCGCGGACTACGTTCTGAAGCCGATCGTGTTCGAGGAGCTGCTCGCGAAGGTGAGCCGACTCCTCGAGTACCGGCAGCTCGCGTGGGAGACGCAGATCCTGCGGCGTGAGGTCGAACGGGACTTCGACTTCGACAAGCTGATCGGGAAGAGCCCGGCGATGCGGGAGGTGGAGCGGCTGATCCGCAAGGTCGCTCCCACGCCGAGCACTGTGCTCATCAGCGGCGAGAGCGGCACCGGCAAGGAAGTCGTGGCGCGTGCGATCCACCATCACAGCGAGGTGCGCGACCGGATCTTCCTGCCGATCAACTGCGCGGCGATTCCCGAGAGCCTCCTCGAGAGCCAGCTGTTCGGTCACACGCGCGGCGCGTTCACGGGCGCGGTGAGCGCGCAGGAGGGGCTCTTCTCCCGAGCACGCGGCGGAACCGTGTTTCTGGACGAGATCGGCGACACGCCGCTGCCGCTGCAGTCGAAGCTCCTACGAGCGATCGAGTCGAAGGAGATCCTCCCGGTTGGCTCGACCCAGCCCGTCAAGGTCGACGTGCGGATCATCGCCGCGACGCACCGGGATCTGCCGGCGATGGCGGAGGCGGGCGAGTTTCGCGAAGACCTGTACTACCGATTGAACGTCGTCAACGTGCACCTGCCGCCGCTGCGGGACCGCCGCGAAGACATTCCCGAGCTGGTCGAGTTCCTGATCCGGCGCCATTCGCGGGACATGAAGCGCTCGTTCCGCGGAATGGACAACGCCGCGCTGAAGCTTCTCATGGCGCAGCCGTGGAAGGGCAACGTGCGTGAGCTCGACAACGTGATCGAGCACGCGATGATCCTGGCCGAGGGCGATTGGATCACGGTCGAGGATTTGCCGGCCGCGCTGCGCGCGCGCGAGCTCGCGCTTCCCGCGGTGGGAGACGACCTGCGGGAGGCCCTTCGCTCCTACGAGCGCATCCACATCCGCAACGTGCTCCAGCGCCACGACGACGACAAGCGCGCCGCGGCCGAGGCTCTCGGCCTCTCCCTGTCGTCCCTGTACCGCAAGATCGACGAGCTCGACCTCAAGGATTCTTGAGTGCCGGAATCGGTCCGGATGCGCGGCCCCGGAATCGTGTGCCGCGATTGGCCCCAAGAGTGTATGACCCCAACCGCAGGAGGAAGACCATGGAGAACCTCGAAGGTCTGAAGACCGTCATCGTCGCGACCGACTTCTCGGAGAGCGCCGAGGGCGCCGTCGATTGGGCGGCCGAGCTGGCACGACCGCACGGGGCGCGTCTTCTTCTGCTGCATGCCTCGATGCCGCCGATGCCCGCGGTCGCCGCGCCGGAGTTCGTTCCCCTGCCGCCCGCGGCGTACGAGGCGGACCGCGAGCGTGTCGCCCTCGAGCTCAACGCCCGCGTCGAGGCACTGCGTGAAAAGGGGCTCACGGTCGAGGGCGAAGCGCGCACCGGGCAGGCGCTCGACGTGATCCTCGACGCCGCCGAGAAGGACAACGCGGATCTGATCGTCGTCGGAACGCGCGGGCTGACGGGCGCGAAGCGAATCTTCCTGGGCAGCACGGCCGCGCAGCTCGTGCGCCGGGCGCCGTGCCCGGTGCTCACCGTGCATCCGGAGCAGGCGAAGGACCACAGACCGATCCAGACGATTCTCGTCCCGACCGACTACTCGGCCGACGCGGAGAAGGCCGTTCGGGAGACCGTCCGCTTGTTGGGGCCGGTCAGCACGTCCGCCAAGGTGAAGCTGCTGCACGTCTACCGTCTCCAGCCCGAGGTCGTATACCCGTGGACGCCGCCGCACATCGCGTTTCGGGCGAGCGAGGTCGTGGCGGAAGCGACCAAGCGGATGGAGGAGATCGCGGAGCCGCTGAAGAAGATGGGCTTCGACGTCGAGCTGCTCGTCCACGAAGGTTACCCGCCGGACGTGATCGACGAGACGGCGACGAAGGTGCGCGCCGACTTGATCGCGATGGGAACGCACGGCCGGTCCCTTCTGCCCCGCCTCGTGCTCGGCAGCGTGGCTGAGCGGGTTCTTCCGCGCGCACCGTGCCCCGTGCTGACCGTGCACCACGACGAGAAGGACTGACGCGTCAGAAGAAGGTGCGGATCGCCGACGTGACGTTCAGCGTGTCGTCGACGACGTACAGAAGCGGCCACTTGTCGAAAGTGGTGCAGGGGTGGGCGGTCTCGAACGACATGAGATCGCCGACGCGCAGGTCGGCGGCCTCGGGCACGTCGACGTAGGCGTGATGGTCGTTCAGCGCGACGACGGTGCACCCGTCGGGAAGCGCTCGGGGAACGGTCTCGCGTCCCGTCCGGTAGGTGCGCCGCGCGGTGGGAAGGCCGGCGTCGTGCGAGGCGTCGCGCTTGCCGAGCGAGGCGATCACGCGACCGGGCTCCGGTCGCGACTGTACCCAGGCCCAGAGCTCCAGGGCCGGTTTCGGCTCGCCGGGCAGGCGTGCGATTCGCGCGGACCGGGCGCGCATCCGGGGCGCGACCCGCGAGTAGAGCCCGGTGTCGTGCGTGAGGTAGCAGCCGCATCGCAAGACCACGCGCGTCGGGGTTCTCAGATCGAGGCACTCGAAGCGCCTCGTCACGACGTCGAAGTAGGCCGACCCGCCCGCCGTGAGCAGGACCTCCGCGTCGTCGGAGAAGAGGTGCTCGGCGTCGCAGGCCTGCGCGACCTCGACGACCCGATCGAGGAGCGCCTCGACGCGGCGGTCGCTTTCATCGGAGACCATGTCGAAGAGGCCTTCGAAGGCCTCGACGCCGCGGAGCGCGACGGCCGGGGCGGCGTCTCGCACGGTCCGTGCGAGGGCGAGCGCGTCGGCCGTTCGGCGAACTCCGGTTCGTCCGCCGTCGGCCCCGACCTCGAGGAGCAGCTGCAGAGGGCGGCCGACGCGGTTCCGTCGCGCCGCGCTCACGAGCTCGGACAGATTCTCGGACGAGTCGACCAGGCAGTAGAAGTCGAAGTCCGGATCGCGGCGGAGCTCGGCGAAGACGAAGTCGATCGCCGACCGGCCGAGCAGCTGGTTCGCGTAGAGGATCCGCTTCACGCCGAAGCGGCGATAGACGCACAGGTGCGCGGGGGTCGCGGCCGTGATCCCCCATGCGCCGTCGCGGAGCTGTCGGTCGAAGAGCTGGGGGCTCATGGTCGTCTTGCCGTGCGGGCAGAGCGAGACGTCGGTCGATTCGAGGAAGGTGCGCATCCAGAGGGCGTTGCGCCGGAGCGCGGTCTCGCGGAGTGTGGCCGCGGGAAGCGGGAGGTCGCCCGCGAGGACGTTCCAGCCCTGCGCGCCGACGTCCGCGAGGGCGAGCGTGCCCGACGAGGGAGGAACGCCCTTCGTCGTGCCGTCGATCGTCGACGCGTCGATCGGAGCGAGGTCGAGGCGGCTCGCGGTCATGCGAGATGCTCGGGCGTCGGGTCGGGGATGTCAACGGGCGCACGGTTCCGGGAGTGGGGATCCGGACGGGCGCGCGTTCCGGGAGTGGGGATCCGGAGGGGTGCGCGTTCCCGGGATGGGAGGTGTCGACGGGTGCGCGGTCCCGGGATGGGGGTGTCGACGGGTGCGCGGTCCCGAGGTCGGGACCCGAGCGGCGCTCGCGGGAGCCGAGCGGGTCTCGCTACGACGCGGCTCTCAGCCGGCCGGTGGCCAGAGGGTCGTCGCCACACGCTCCACGTGACACTGCCGACACGCGGCGCGCTCGGGATGGGAGGTCCGGATGCCCTCGCGCGCCGCGGGCCCGTCATGGCATGCGAGGCAGTTCTCGCGCATGAACGCGGAGTGGGGCATCACCGGCGGGGCGAAGCGGTGCATGCGGGCGCCCCCGTCGAGCGTTTGCGGGCGGCCGACGAAGGTGCTCTCGACGAACACCTCGTTCGTGGTGACGGGGACGTGGCACTGGCGGCACCGTCGCGTGCCTTCGAGGCCCAGCGTGTCGTCGTGGGGGGATGGCGGAGCGAAGCCCACTCCTTCGACCGCGACGCCGACCCTGGTGTGGCACGTCGGGCAGTCGGCACCGAACGCCTGGTGCGGGATCGTCGGCGGGGCTCCGTCGTATGCGCGGCGCGCGGCACGCACGACCGGGACGGATTTCTGGGCGTCGTCGCGGCCGGGGACCGCCTCTCGCTCCCCGACGTCCGAAGGCGTGCATCCGGCCGCGAGGAAGAGGAGAAGGGTCGGCGCGAGCGCGCGACGGAGGTGCCGTATCTCGGCCAGGGGGCTACGCACGCTCCACCCGAACCGCGCACTTCTTGTAGTCCGGCTCCTTGGAGATGTTGTCCATGGCGTCCAGCGTCAGGAGGTTCGCGAGCCGGCTCTCGTCGAAGAACGGAACGAACACCGTGCCCCGCGGGGGCTGGGCCCGCCCCTGCGTGACCGCCGGCAGCTCGACCGTGCCTCGGCGGCTGGTGACGCGGACGGTCTCTCCGTCCTGGACGCCGAGGGAGCGCGCATCGGTCGGGTTCAGCTCGACGTACGCCGCCGGCACGGCCTGGTGGAGCTGGGTCGTTCGGCGCGTCATCGACCCCGTGTGCCAGTGCTCGAGCACGCGTCCCGTCGTGAGCCAGAGTGGGTACTCGTCGTCGGGGCTCTCGGCGGGCGGCTGGTACGGGCGGCGCCACACGGCGGCGCGCTCGCCGTAGCCCTTCGCCTTGTAGAACTGGACGCCCTCGCGCTTCGTCACGTACGGGTCGTAGCCGGCCGCGTAGCGGTAGAGCGTCTCCTTGCCGTCGATGACCGGCCAACGGAGACCCCTCGTTTCCTTCAGCTGTGCGTAGCTCGCCAGGTCTTTGCCGGTGCCGAGCGTGAACGACCGGTATTCCTCGTACATCGGCTCGTGCCAGTCGTCGCCGGGCCACGGGAACAGGTCGCCCATGCCCATCCGCTTTGCCACTTCGACGATCTGCCATGCGTCCTCGCGAGCGTCGCCGGGAGGCTCGACCATCTTCTCCCAGTGTTGGGTGCGGCGTTCCGTGTTGCCGAACACGCCCTCGCGCTCGACCCAGGCGGCCGAGGGTAGCACCAGGTCGGCCTGGGCGGTCGTGGGCGTCGGGTAGATGTCGCTCACGACGATGAAGCGCTCGGGATCTTCGGGCAGAACGTCGCGCGAGAGGTTCGGGAGAGACACCCACGGATTCGTCGTCTGAATCCAGAGCGTCTTCACGTCGCCTCGGACCAGCGCGCGGAAGAGATCCAACGTGTGGTAGCCGGGCTTGGCCGGGAGGGTGCCCGGCGCGAGCTTCCAGATCTTCTCGGCCTTCTCTCGGTGTTCGGGCTTGGTCACGAGCATGTCCGACGGGAGTCGATTCGCCAGAGTGCCGACCTCGCGCACCGTTCCGCACGCGGACGGCTGCCCAGTGAGGCTCAGCGGGTTTGCGCCCGGTCGACTGATCTTTCCCGTGAGCAGGTGGATGTCGTTCAGCAGATTGTTCATCCACGTGCCGCGCACGTGTTGGTTCACGCCCATGCACCACAGGCTCACGGTTCCACGGTCGCGCGCGCCGTAGATCTCGGCGAGGGCCTCGACCTGGGCCGCCGGGACCCCGCTGATCTCACTCACGCGAGCGGGCGTGTACTCGGCGACGAGGGCGCGGAAGTCGTCGAAGGACGACTCTCGCGTTTCGTCCTTGAAGCCGTAGCGCTCGGCGTTCTCGCCGTAGCAGCCGTAGCCGATCTCCTCGAGGTTCTCGATGCCGCGCTTGAAGACGACGTTCTCCTTCACGAAGGCGTGATCGATCTTGTCGTTGCGGAGCAGCAGGTTGAGGACGCCGTTGGCGAGCGCGAGGTCGGTCCCCGGTCGGAACTCGATGTAGAGATCAGCGTACTGGCTCGTGGGCGTCCGGCGCGTCGCGACGTCGACGATCCGCACGTTGGGATCGGTTCGCTTGTGTTCGAGGATGCGGCTGAACAAGACCGGGTGCATCTCGGCCATGTTGTTGCCCCAGAGGATGAAGTCGTCCCCCGCCTCGAAGTCGTCGTAGCAGCCCATGGGCTCGTCGCTCTGGAACTGCGTCATGAAGCCCATGACGGCGCTCGCCATGCACACGCGCGCGTTGGCCTCGAGGTTGTTGGACTTCATGCCGGCCTTCACCCACTTGAGTGCGGCGTAGCCGTCGTGGACCGTCCACTGCCCCGAGCCGTACATGCCGACCGAGTCCGGGCCGTGGCGCTCGAGCGAGCTCGCGTACTTCTCGGCGACGAGGTCGAGGGCCTCGTCCCAGTCGATTGGCGCGAGCTCCCCGTTCGCTCCCCGGCGCATCGGCTTCGTCAGACGATCCGCTCCGTACAGAAGGCCCGGAAGGTGGTACCCCTTCACGCACAAGAGACCCTTGTTGACCGGGCTCTTCGCGTCGCCGCGTACGGCCTGCACGCGCCCGTCGCCGACGCCCACCTCGACGCCGCATCCCGATCCGCAATACCGGCACGGCGCCTTCTTCCACGTGAGGGAGTCGTCGGCGGCGTTCGCCGACTGCCCGCTCAGCGCGGCGGCGGCCTCCTGGTCGCGCGGTGACAGAGCCGCGATCGCGCCGCTCGCGGCGAAGAGCCGCAGGACCTCGCGGCGCCTCCAGTCGTCGCGTTTCACGTCAGTCCTCGTCTTCCCCGGGCGCGGCGGCCCCCTGGCCATAGCGCTCCTGCATGGCGGCGCGGATCGCGTCGATCTGCTCGTTCGCGCCCTTGCGGAACCACGCGTGCTCCGGCCGGGCGAGGATCTCGTCGATCGTCGTCTGAACCGCCAGAGCGGCGTCCTCGTGCCCGTGCTCGCGGGCCTCGGTGACGATCTCCAGCGCCTGCGGGATCAGCTCGATGTAGAAGCGCTCGGCGACCTCGTACATGCCATGCCAGTGCGTGTAGTCCGGCGCCATCATCGAGGCGCCGTGGCGCGCGCGGCGGCCCTCGTGGTGCCAGAGGTAGAACCAGGTCCACTCGATCTCTTCGTCGAACTGGGTCTTCGTGAGGAGTCCCTGTTCCCCGAGAACCCCCATGATCTGCCGACCCGGTTTCGCGAACTTCTCGTTGTAGAGAATGACCAGGTTGTCGTACTGCGCGTAGAAGGCGTTCACGTAGTCGGGGGTGTGGCAGTGCGAGCACACCTCCTTCATGCGTGCGCGCTTCGCTTCGGCGGTGTCGGTGATGAGCTGCCGCCTCTCGGCGGGGTCGGTCGCCGTCACGATCTTTCCGTTCACGTCGGTATCCATCACGAGACTCACCGGCGGACGGTTGTTCCACGAGATGCGCTCGGCCGGATCGTGCGTGATGCGATTGCCGTTGCGCTTGTTGGCGGACATGTGGCACGTCGCACAGGTCGGAGCGGCCGAGTAGTCCTCGCCCAGCACCCAGTCGGCGGCATCGAGGTTCATGATGTCGCGCAGGTCCCGGTACGCGACGCCGTGCTTGGATTCTTCGTAGATCTCCTTCTGCGGATGATCGGGGCCGAGGTGACACTTGCCGCAGTTCTCAGGGTGACGGGCACGACGGGGGGAGAAGTCGTGCCGACTGTGGCACGCCGAGCATGAGCCTTTCGAGCCATCGAGATTGAGCCGACCGATCCCTGTGTTGGGCCACGTATCCGGATGGAATTTGGGGCGGCCGTCTTCCGTCTTCACGATGAGGTCCAGGGCGTCCAGATTCGTGGGAATGCCCTTCTCGTCAGGAAGCAATTCCTCGACGGTGATCTTGCTGCCATCCTTGCCCATGAGGGCGACCTTACTGCCATGACACTGCAGACAGCCGACCATTGCACTGGCCTGGCCATTGACATCTGTAATGTCCGGTCGGCCGGGAGTGGGAGAATGCGGATTAAAGAAGTGATGGCCACTCTCCTCGTCCCGAAATCCTTCAACGTCTTCAGCGAGAAAGTTGT
>JAUIFY010000047.1 GCA_030430245.1 bacterium
CCGCAGTCGACGCGTTCTTCGAGGCCGAGCGGCCGGAGTTCGTGTTTCTCGCCGCGGCTCGCGTCGGCGGAATCGGCGCCAATTCGAGCGCGCCCGCCGAATTCATCGCAGACAACCTCCTGATCCAAACGCACGTCCTCGACGCCGCCCAACGTCACGGGGTGGAGCGACTGCTGTTTCTCGGCAGCGCGTGCATCTATCCGCGCATGGCGCCTCAACCGATGCAGGAGCACCACCTCCTCACCGGGCCCCTCGAGCCCACGAACGCACCCTATGCGGTCGCGAAGATCGCCGGCGTCGAGATGTGCCGCGCCTACAATCGCCAGCTCGGCACGGACTTCCGTACGGTGATGCCGATCAATCTCTACGGTCCGGGGGACAACTTCGACCTCGAGAGCTCCCACGTGCTCCCCGCGCTGATCCGACGCTTCCACTAGGCGAAGGTTCGCGGCGACGCCTCCGTGTCGCTCTGGGGCAGCGGAGCACCCCTGCGCGAGTTCCTCCACGTGGACGACCTGGCCGACGCGTGCCTCCTCGTGATGCAGGCGGAGACCGTGGACGATCTCGTCAACATCGGCTCCGGCGAAGCCCTCGAGATCCGCCGGCTCGCGGACCTGGTCGCCGAGGTGGTCGGCTTCGAGGGGCCGATCGCGTGGGACGCGACCCGTCCCGACGGCACGCCCCGCAAGGAGCTCGACTCGAGCCGCATCCGAGCACTCGGCTTCGCACCGAAGATCGAGCTCCGCGAGGGGATCGCCGCGACGTACCGTTGGTACCTCGCCCAGGGAGACGGAAGCCGCGCACGAAGCGCGGCGGCGGGTCACTGACGCTTCCGCACGGTGGGCCGGAGACGTGCTTCACACCGCCGGGGGAGTTTGACAAGGGCGCCGCAGGGACGGAGGCTCGTGACGGGCCGGCGCTCACCGGCTCGGAGGATCGGATGACCGGAGACGCGCCGACGCCCCAGACGCTCGACTACTCGAGCTCCCCCGTTCCCGTTCGGGCAGACATCGTCGCCGCCCACGCACGGATCTGGGACCGGGTGCGCCACGCCGGCGCGTGGTGGACGGGAGCGCAGCGCGTCGAGATCGCCGCCGAGGTCCGGAACGCTCGGGACTGCGACTTCTGTCGCGAGCGGAAGGCCGCCCTGTCCCCCTACGCGGTGCAGGGTGAGCACCGAAGCCGGGCGCAGGACCTGCCGGCGCCGGCCGTCGACGCCGTTCATCGGATCGTCACCGACGCGCAGCGCCTCTCGAAAGACTGGGTCGCACGGCTCGCTTCCGAAGGGGTGAGCGACGCCCACTACGTCGAGCTGCTCGGCGTCGTCGTCGCCGTCCTGAGCATCGACGAGGTGCACCGCGGTCTGGGAATCGACGTCCTCCCACTTCCCACCCCCGTGGCCGGGGAGCCCACGCGCGTTCGCCCCGACGGCCTCGCGTCGGGCACGGCCTGGGTCCCGATGATGACGCTCGCGGGCTCGCGCAAGGGCCCGAACGCGGACCTCTTCGAGGGGCTGCCCGTCGCGCCGAACGTGATCGCGGCGATGAGCCTCGTCCCCGATGCAGTCCGCGACCTGAAGAACCTGTCCAACGCGCACTACGTTCCGACGATCGAGGTCGCGAACCCCACCTTCCACGGGCGCGCGCTGGACCGCTCCCAGATCGAGCTCATCGCGGGCCGCGTCTCGGCGCTGAACGAGTGCTTCTATTGAACGAGCGCGCACGCCGGCCTGCTCCGTGTGAGCGGCCAAGCCAAGGGTGAGAAAACGGACGTCTCGGCGATCCGCGACGGAGCGGCCAAGGCGGCCGCGTCGGGCGTCGCCCACGCGGACCTCCTGGTCGCCTTCGCCGAGGGGCTCGTCGCGCACGACGAGGAGAGCCTGGCGAAGCTCCGGCCGCAGCTGATCGACGCCCTCGGGGCCGAGGGGTTCCTCGAGACCGCGACGGTCGCCGCCAACTTCCAGCGCATGGTCCGGATCGCCGACTCGACGGGCATCCCCCAGGACACCCCCGTCCTCGCGCTCGCCGGGGACCTGATCGACGATCTCCGCCTCCGCGACTTCGCCTCGGCCAACAACACCCCGGAACCGAGCCTCGGCACGAAGCTCCTCGGGCAGCTCGTCCGCCCGTTCGGGGCGAAGCTCATGACGTCGGCTCGGAAGCGGATGGGGGCGTGGGCTCGCTGAGCGCGACCCGCCTTGTGGGCCCACGCTCCCTTCGATAGCAACCTCACGAAACCCCAACCCTTCCCGGACCGACTCGCCGCGTCCGGAAAAACGTGAGGAGACAACGATGGCAATCAAGGAAGGCGACGCACTCCCGTCGGTCACCCTGACCGAGATGGTCGATGGTGCCCCGACCCCGATCGCGCTCGGCGATCTGACCAAGGGCAAGAAGGTGGTCTTCTTCGCCGTCCCCGGCGCGTTCACGCCGACGTGCTCGGCCAAGCACCTGCCGGGCTTCGTCGCGCAGGCCGACGCGATCCGCGGCAAGGGCGTCGACGAGATCTGCTGTCTCTCGGTGAACGATGCGTTCGTGATGGGCGCGTGGGGCGAGTCGCAGAACGCCGGTGGCAAGGTTCGCATGCTGGCCGACGGCAACGGTGAGCTCGCGAGCGCGTTGGGCCTCACCATGGACGGCAGCAAGTTCGGCATGGGGCAGCGCTCCCAGCGGTACGCGATGATCGTGGACGACGGCAAGGTCGAGAAGCTGCTCGTCGAGTCGGGGCCCGGGCTCGAGGTCTCGAGCGCCGAGTCGATTCTCGGCAACCTCTAGAACGTCTCACGGGGACGCACGCAGGACGGGGCGGCGGTGCTCGAGTGAGCACCGCCGTTTCTCGTCGGGGCGCCCCGACGAACCCGGAGTTGCAACGGACGTCGCCTTCGCTCACAGTCCCCGGCGTGAAGGAGCAGCTGCGAGAGGCGCACCGGACGTGGATCGAAGCGCAAGAGCGAGTCGTCGAGATCCTCGAAGGGGCGCAGCAGCCGGGGAGTCCGACCGACTGGGCGGAAGGGTACCGCTGGGCGACGCGGCTCGCGTCCATCGCGCTCGAATGGGTCGTCGAGAAGAACGACCCGCGGCATCCGGTGATGTTCCTGCAGCAGGACGAGTACCGAAAGTTCATCGTCGACAACCCGGACGTGAGCTACCGCTTCTGTGTCCTCGACGATCGCGAGAGCTACCGCCTCTCCGGCAACCGCGGCGAGGCGCCCTACGTCGGGCTCACGTTCGGAAGCGACATCTTCCACTGGGGTCAGGGCGGCGGCGCGGGCGGTACACTCTCGAATTCGAACCTCGACGACTTCGAGCTCGACTCGAACGGCGACTTCGAGATCGTGATCGCCAAGGACCGCCACCCGGGGAACTGGATCGAGATGCTGCCGGGGATCCAGCATCTGGCCGTTCGTGAGACGTTCTTCGACAAGGAGAAGCAACGCGGCGCGACGCTTCGGATGGAGCGCCTCGGTGAACCGGTCCCTCCTCCCCGCCTCACACCGGACGAGCTGGTGGGCAAGCTCGAGCTCGCCGCGAGCTTCATGACGTTCGTCGCCCAGACGTGCACCGCGATGTACGCGGGAACGGCGAGGAACACGAACCGCATCACCGGTGCTCCGGGCCAAGCGCACGTCGACGCGCAAGAGGACGAGGTCGACACCCACTGCAGCACCGAGATGCTCTACATGGGCGGTCGCTGGAAGATCGACGACGAACACGCGCTGATCGTGACGATCAGGAACCCGCCGGCGCCGTTCACGTACTGGGGCCTCGTTCTCGTGAATCCGTGGGCGGAATCGTACGACTATCGATTCGCGCCGACGTGCACGAACAACCACAAGGCGTCCTCGAGCGACGACGGGCACTGGCGGCTCGTCATCGCGAGCCACGACCCCGGCGTACCGAACTGGCTCGACACGGGCGGACGCCACGAGGGCCAGATGCTCCTGCGCTGGGTCCTGGCCCCGACGAGCACCCAGAATCCGGACTGCGAGCTCGTACCGCTGGCCGATCTGGTGACGCACCTGCGCTGACGCACCTCGCGCCTCGAATCGAGGGGCCCGCGGCGAAAACCCGGTTGCCGGCAGCCCGCCGCGGGTGCTGTAACGTTTCCGTCATGAACGTCACCGCTCCGTCTTCTCGCCTCGTCGCCCCGCTCCTCGTCGCGTGCCTCGCACTCGGCACACCCAAGGCAGCGTCCGCGCTCTCCTCCGAAGCCACGTGCCTCGTCAAAGCGAACGCGGCCGGCGCGAAGATCGCCAAGACCCAGCAGAACGAGACACTGCGCTGCGTGAAGCAGCGAGCGAAGGGGACGCTGGACGCGGCTGCGACGAACGCGTGCCTCCTGTCCGACGAAACGGGGCGCGTCGCGAAGGCACAGGAGAAGGCCGCTCGGATCGAGGCGACGAAGTGCGCGGCGCCGCCCCCATTCGGTTTCCCGGGCGCGGCGGCGACCGGCCACGCCGCGCGAACCGAGCAGCTCGGGGTCGCGCACGAGATCCTCGGCGCCGACATCGGAAGCGCGGCGATCCCGAATGCGACCGACCCCACCGCGGCGTCCTGCCAGGCCGCCGTATTGAAGACGACGGGGAAACTCGTGGCAACGGAGCTGAGCGAGTTCGCGCGATGCAAGAAGGCGGGTCTGAAGGACGGGTCGATCGCGGACACGGCATCGCTCGCGAGCTGCCTCGATACGGTCGCCGCGGATCCGAAGGGCAAGATCGCAAAGAAGCGCGCGGCCGTCGCCACGGCCGTCGAGCGAAAATGCGCCGGGGTCGACCTCGACGCGGCTCTGCCGGGCGCATGCGTCGGCGCCGGAGACGTCTCCGCGTGCCTCTCCGAACGCGCCGACTGTCGGACCTGCCTCATGCTGTCCGACATGGACGCCCTCGGAGCGGACTGCGACCTCTTCGACGACGGCGTCGCCAACCTGAGCTGCATCCGATGCAACGGCGCCGCGTCGCTCTGCGACCGCCGCTTCGACGACGTCGTCTACGCGACCTCACACAATGCGATGTCGAACGGCGCCGAGGGCTGGCTGGCGCCAAATCAGCAGGACACGGTGCCCGACCAGCTCGAGGCGGGCATTCGCTCGCTGATGCTCGACACCTGGTATTGGGGCGGCGACGCGGTTCTCTGCCACGGAGGAGAGGTGGTTCCCGGACTGGGCTGCGACGTCACCGGCCAGAAGCCGCTCGACGCGGGACTGGCGGAGCTCACGACCTGGCTCGACACGCACCCGCACGAGGTTCTGTCGATCATCTTCGAGAGCTACGTCTCGGAGGCCGACACGGCCGCCGATTTCGCCGCGAGTGGCCTGCTCTCCTACGTTCACGTGCAACCGATCGGCGCGCCGTGGCCCACGCTTCGCGAGCTGATCGCCGCGGACACGCGGATGGTCGTCTTCACCGACGACTCCGGAGTCTCGCTACCGTGGCACCACTACGTGTGGTCCCACGCGTGGGAGACCCACTTCTCCGCCGCGGTCCCGGGCGATTTCTCCTGCGCACCGAACCGCGGCTCCACGAGCAACCCACTGTTCATCCTAAATCACTTCCTGACGGCGCCGTTCGCGTCGCCCGCGCTGGCCGAGCAGGTGAACCACAACCCGTTCTTCCAGGACCGGGCCGAGCAGTGTCAGGCGGCGTCGAGCGACCTGCCGAATTTCGTGACGGTCGACTTCGAGAACATCGGGGACGTGTACGCCGTCGTCCGGTCTCTGAACGGCCTCCCCTGAGTCGCGGCCGGGCGAGAGCCGGACGACGCGAGGCCGGGATCGGTGCCGCGCCGCGCGCGCACCGACCCCGGCGAGATGCGGCGGCTAGCGCTTCGCGGGGACGCGCACCAGAGCCGTATGCCCGGCCTGCTGGTTGTGGACCGGCCCGAGATCCGAGCGCTCCCAGCGCCAGTCCGAGACCAGCTTCGGCGTGCCCGTCTTGGCGTACATCGCATTGCGGGCGTTCACCATGTGACGGTGGATCGAACGCGCCTGGATGTTGAAGTTCTTGCCGCCGACGTTCGGACCCGCGATTCCCGCCGTCGCCGACGCCAGCACCAGAGCGCCCGCGAGCGCCGCCATTCCCATCTTCTTCATGACCATCCTCCTCAATCGAAATCACGGGAGACGCGGACGCGCCCCCCAGCCCTCAAGAATGATCGAATGACGCGCTTTGGCAACGGACGGTAACCGATGTTGACTCTCATTACCGTTCGCGATAGCGAGCGGCCCCATGGAACCGACCCTGCTCGCCGAGCCGCTGCGGTCCACCCTGGACCCCCGTACCCCGGAGTTTCAGGAGAACCGCGACGCGATGCTCGCAAAGCTCGAAGAGATCGAGGGACTCCTCGACCAGGCCGAGATCGGCGGCGGCCTCCACCATCACGAGAGGCTGGCGAAGCGCGGCAAGCTACCCGTCCGCGAACGGATCGCCCTCGCGCTCGACCCCGACAGCCCGTTTCTCGAGATCAGCTCGCTGGCCGCCTACAACTCGGACTACGTCATCGGTGGCGGTGCGATCGTCGGGATCGGCGTCATCGCCGGCGTCGAGTGCGTGATCTTCGCGAACGATCCGACGGTGCTCGGCGGCGCGCTCACCGAGTACGCCGCCAAGAAGTGGATGCGCGCGCTCGAGATCGCCCGCGACAACCGCATTCCGTACGTGAGCTTCGTCGAGTCGGCCGGCGCGGATCTCCGCATGGAGCCCGACGACGGGAAAGCGAAGAGGCGCCCACCGAAGACGACCCACTTCGCCGAGACGGGCCGCTTCTTCTACGAGATGATCGAGCTCTCGAAGCTCGAGATTCCGACGGTCTGCGTGGTGTTCGGCTCGTCGACCGCGGGCGGCGCCTACCAGCCGGGAATGTCCGACTACAACGTCGTCATCAAGAACCAGTCGAAGATCTTCCTCGCGGGGCCACCCCTGGTGAAGATGGCGACCGGAGAGGACTCGGACGACGAGAGCCTCGGCGGCGCGCAGATGCATGCCGACGTCTCCGGACTCGGCGAGTACCTCGCCGAGGACGAGCCGGACGCGCTGCGCCTCTGCCGGGAGATCGTCTCCCATCTGAACTGGCGAAAGCCGGGGCCCGGACCGACGTTCCGCGACGAGCCGCCCGCGCTCGACCCCGAAGAGCTCCTCGGGATCATCAGCCCCGATCACCGGCGCCCCGTGGAGATCCGCGACGTGATCGGCCGGATCGTCGACGGATCGCGCTTCGAGGAGTTCAAGCCGCGGTACGGACCGACCCTCGTGTGCGGGTTCGCATCGATCCACGGCTACCCCGTCGGGATCCTCGGCAACAATGGAGTCATCTATCCCGAGTCGGCCGAGAAGGGCGGGCACTTCGTCCAGCTCTGCAACCAGATCGACCTGCCCCTGCTGTTCCTGCAGAACCTGACCGGCTTCATCGTCGGGCGCGACTTCGAAGCGGCGGGGATCATCAAGAAGGGCTCGCAGCTTCTGAACGCGGTCACGAACTCCATGGTGCCACACCTCACCGTGATCGTCGGTGCCTCGTACGGGGCGGGAACATACGCGATGTCCGGCCGCGCCTTCAACAACCGGTTCACGTTCCTGTGGCCGAGCGCGAAGATCGCCGTCATGGGCGGCAAGCAGATCGCCGGCGTGATGTCGATCGTGCGCCGAGGCCAGGCCGCGCGAAAGGGAGAGCCGTTCGACGAGGAGACCGACGCGCAGATCCGCGCGGCCGTCGAGGCGATCCAGGAGAAGGGATCGATCGCGCTCGAGGCTTCCGGCGCCATCACCGACGACGGGATCCTCGATCCGCGCGACACCCGCACCGCGCTGGGCATCTGCCTCTCCGTCGTGCGCAACACGCCCATCGAGGGCGCCCAGGGATACGGGGTATTCCGGCTGTGAGCTTCTCGACGCTCCTCATCGCGAACCGCGGCGAGATCGCGCGGCGCATCATCCGTTCCGCGCACGACATGGGTCTTCGTTGCGTCGCGGTCTACGTAGACGCCGACGCCGACGCACCGTTCGTGCACGACGCCGACGAGGCCGTACGGCTCGAGACCTCGTATCTCGACGGCGACGCCGTCCTCGAGACGGCCCGCGCGACCGGTGCCGGCGCGATCCATCCCGGCTACGGGTTCCTCTCCGAGAACGCCGCCTTCGCCGCGAGGGCGGCGGCGTCCGGCCTCGCGTGGGTCGGCCCGTCGGCCGACGCCATCACGCAGATGGGCGACAAGATCGCCGCCAAGGAGCTCGCCCGCTCCTCGGACGTTCCGACGCTGCCGGGCTCCGAGGACCCAGCGGCCGCCGACGACGTCGGCTACCCGTTGCTCGTCAAGGCGGCGGCGGGCGGCGGCGGCAAGGGCATGCGCATCGTCGCGTCGGCGGGAGAGCTCGACGAAGCCGTCGCGGCGGCCAAACGCGAAGCGCTCGGCGGGTTCGGCGACGAGCGCGTCTTTCTCGAACGCTACGTCGCCCGCGCCCGCCACGTCGAGATCCAGATTCTCGGCGACGGACACGGCAACGTGGTGCACCTCGGCGAGCGCGAGTGCTCGATCCAGCGCCGTCATCAAAAGATCATCGAGGAATCCCCGTCGCCGCGCGTCGACGAGACGCTGCGCGAGACGATGGGCGCCGCGGCGCTTCGGCTCGCACGGGCCCTGCACTACGAGTCGGCCGGCACGGTCGAGTTTCTCGTCGACGACGACACGGGCGAGTTCTTCTTTCTCGAGGTGAACACCCGCCTGCAGGTCGAGCATCCGGTCACCGAGATGGTGACGGGCATCGATCTCGTGCGCGAGCAGCTGCGCATCGCGTCCGGCGAGCCCCTCGGCTACGAGCAGGAGGACGTCTCCTTCACCGGAGCCGCGATCGAAGCGCGGTTGTACGCAGAAGACCCCAGCGGGGGCTTCCTCCCCGCCATCGGAACGCTCGCGGCCTTCGAGCCGGCGACGAGCCCCGCGGTTCGCTGGGACTCGGGCGTCGTCGCCGGGTCGAGGATCGGCACCGACTTCGATCCCATGCTCGCCAAGGTGATCGCCTGGGCCCCGACACGGACGGAAGCGTCCGGCCGGCTCGCGCTCGCACTGGCCCGGACGCACCTCGGCGGAGTCGTGACGAATCGCGACTTCCTGGTGGCGACGCTTCGCGATCCCGCGTTTCTCGCCGGCGACACGACGACGGATTTCATCGAGCGCGTCGCGCCGGCACGCGCACTCGCGTTGGATGACGACGATACGACGCGCGCGGCGCGCACCGCCGCCCTGTGGGTGCAGGGGGAGCACCGACGCGACGCTCGCGTCCTGGCGCACGCCCCGTCGGGTTGGCGAAACGGCCGGCTGCCCCTTCAGAAGCTCGAGCTCGACCAGGACGACCGAACGTGGACCGTCCAGTATCGGACCCGGCGCGACGGGAGCTTCCACTTCGAAGATGGCGCCATCGCTCGCATCCACGCGTGGCGGAACGACCGGATCGACGTCGAGATCGCCGGACGCCGGTCGACGTCTCGAATCACACGCAACGGCGATCGGCTGATCGTCCAGACGCCCCACGGAGACCTCACCTTCCACGAGCGCCCGCGATTCCGGATCCCCGGTGCCGAGAGCACCGAGGGCGGCTTCGTCGCCAGGATGCCGGGCAAGGTGATCGAGGTGCGCGTCCGGGCCGGCGATCGCGTGCGCGCGGGCGACACCTTGCTGGTGCTGGAGGCCATGAAGATGGAGAACCCCATGCGCGCGAGCGAAGACGGCACCGTCGTCGAGGTCCGCGTCTCCGAAGGAGACCAGGTCGAAGCCGGTGCACTTCTGCTCGTCGTCGAGCCCGAGGCGACGGGCGGCGAAGCCGAGGGATAGGAGATCGCAATGGCCGCGCCCGTTCGAATCGCGAACTGCTCCGGGTTCTTCGGCGACCGACTTTCGGCCGCTCGAGAGATGGTCGAGGACGGCCCGATCGACGTCCTCACGGGCGACTGGCTCGCCGAGCTGACGATGCTGATCCTCGCGCGGACCCGCATGAAGCGACCCGGAGGCGGGTACGCCCGAACCTTCGTCGCGCAGATGGAGCAGGTCATGGGCACCTGCCTCGACAAGGGCATCAAGGTCGTGAGCAACGCCGGCGGCCTCGATCCCGACGGCTGCGCCGAGGCGGTGGCCGAGGTCGCCCAGAAGCTCGGGCTCTCACCGAACATTGCCTACGTGCGTGGCGACGATCTCCTCCCGCGCATGACCGAGCTGGTCGCGGGCGAACGGCTCCTTCACTTCGAGAAGGACGCACCGATCACGGATCCGTCCGCGTTCCTCACCGCGAACGCCTATTTCGGCTGCTGGGGCGTCGTCGACGCGCTCGACCGGGGCGCCGACATCGTGATCACGGGCCGGGCAACCGACGCGGCGATCGTCTGCGCGCCGGCGGCCTGGCATCACGGCTGGAAGCGAACGGACTGGGACGCACTGGCCGGAGCCGTCGCGGCGGGCCACGTGATCGAATGCAGCACCCAGGCGACGGGCGGGAACTACTCGTTCTTCAAAGAGGTGCCAGGCATGAAGCGGGTCGGCTTCCCGTGGGCCGAGATCGCCGAGGACGGTTCCTCGGTCATCGGCAAACACGACGGCACGGGCGGCGAGGTCTCGGTCGGCACGGTGACCTCCCAGCTCCTCTACGAGATCGGAAGCCCCCGCTACCACGGGCCCGACGTGACGACGCGCTTCGACACGATCGAGCTCGAGCAGGTCGGGCCGGACCGCGTTCGGATGTTCGGCACGCGCGGGGAGCCGCCCCCATCGACCCTCAAGGTGTGCATCAACCGCCACGGCGGCTTCCGCAACGAGATGAACGTGTGCCTCACGGGCCTCGACGTCGAGGAGAAGGCGGCGCTCGTCGAGGAAGGCTTCTGGGAGGCGTGTCCGTTCTCGCCCGACGACTTCGCCTACGTGTCGACGAAGCTCGTCCGCACCGATCGCCCCGACCCCGAGACGAACGAGCAGGCGGTCGCCATTCTGCGCATCAGCGTGAAGGATCCCGACGAGAAGAAGGTCGGCCGCGCCTTCTCGAACGCGGTGATCGAGCTCGCCCTCGCGAGCATCCCGGGATTCTTCGGCGTCGGCGGCGGCCCCGGACCGGGTCGGCCGTTCGGCGTCATGGAAGCCGCGCGCGTCCCGGCCTCCCTCGTGCCGCAGGAGGTGGTGCTGCTCGGCGGTGAGCCGCACGAGGTGTCTTCGGTCGCCCCCGATGCGAGTGTTTCCGTCGAGCCCACTCCCGGTCCGACGGCGAGCGCGCCGAACGGCCCGACCACGCGCGCTCCCCTCGGACTGGTCTACGGAAGCCGCTCGGGGGACAAGGGCGGCAACGCGAACCTCGGCATCTTCGCGCGGAGCGACGAGGCATGGGCGTGGCTCGACGCGTTCCTGACGACCGACACGTTGAAAGAGCTGCTGCCCGAAGCGGCCGAGCTGCGCGTCGAACGCTTTCCGCTCCCGGCGATCCGCTCGATCAACTTCGTGCTGCACGGCCTTCTCCAGGAAGGCGTCGCCGCATCGACGCGCCAGGACCCCCAGGCGAAGAGCCTGGGCGAGTGGCTGCGCGCGCGCGTCGTGGATCTGCCGGAGGCGCTCCTGCCTTGAGCCCGGGCGTCGCGACCAGGGCCACCGCGGACCGGTTCCCGCGCGTCCGTGGCCCCCGGCCCCTGCTGTCCGCGAAGGCGGAGAGTGCGCTCAGCCCCCGTCAGCTCGCCCTTCTCGAAGAGCTCGAGGCCCACCTCACCGCGGGCGGCGTCGCCTCCCTCACGATGGCGCAGATCGCCGCCCGCGTGAACTGCTCCCTGCGAACGCTCTACGGAATCGCCCCGAGCAAGGACGCGCTGCTTCTGATCGTGGTCGATCGCCGCCTGCGCCGCATCGGGCGGACGGCCATCGAAGCCCTCGAGGACTCGATGACGCCTCTCGACGCGCTCCGCGCGTACCTCCGCGCCGCGAACGAGGCGGTTCAGCCGGAGGCCGTGACCTTGTCCGCGGACTTCGCAAAGGTCGCGGGCGCCGAGCGGCTCCTCTCGGCGCACGAATCCTACCTCATCGCCGTCACCCGAAGCCTTCTCGATCTCGCGGTCGCCGAGAAGCAAATCGAACCCGTCGACACGCACGCCGTCGCCCACGTCCTCGGCCGCTTTGGCCGCGAGTTCGCGAAGGCTTCCGTGGCCGAAGGGATCCACCGCTCTCCGAAGGAGACCGCCGACGCCATGACCGACGTGGTCCTCGCCGGCCTGGGCGCCTCGCGCCCGAGCTAGTCCTCCGGGCGACCGACCTGTGGGGCGAAGCGCGCGTCGACCGCGGCGGCGAACTGCTCGGCGACGAAGGCGTTTGCCTCGCGGCCGACCTTCGAGTCGGGGCGAATGCCATCGAAGCCGTGGTAGCAGCGCTCGAAGAGACGGAACGCGACGTCGACTCCGGCCGCGCGCAGGTTCTCGACGTACTGAATCGTCTCGTCACGGAAGGGATCGAGGTCGCCGACGAAGGTCGCCGTGGGAGGGAGGTGCGCGTAGTCGGTCTCTCTCGCGGGCGCAGCGTACTTGGGCACGTCGTCACCCGCGAGACCGCCGAGGTAGAGGCGCCACCCCAGGCGATTGTGCTTCTCGCTCCAGACGGGGGCATCGTTGTCCCGCACCGAATCCGTCGCGTTGCGATCGTCGATCATCGGGTAGAGCGGAAGCTGGAACGCCACACGCACCTCGCCCCGGTCGCGTGCCAAGAGCGTGACGGCCGCCGCGAGCCCGCCCCCCGCACTCTGTCCCATCACGAAGAGCTGGTCGTCGCGCACGCCGAGCTCGGCCGCGTTGTCCTTGACCCAGCGCAGCGTCGCGTAGCAGTCGTTCACCGCGGCGGGATACGGCGCGTCCAGCGACTTGCGATAGTCGGGCGCGACGACGACGCAGCTCCGCAACCCGATCAGCGTCTCGTAGAGCGGTCCGTTCTGCTCGGGCGTGCCCAGCGCGTACCCGCCTCCGTGCAGGAACACCACGCCGGGAACGGGCTCGGAGGGCCGCGTCTTCGAGCGGTAGATGCGCACGCGTACGTCGACGCCCGGGTCGAGAGACGGAATCCGGCGCTCGTCGCACTCGAGCCCGGCGACGGAGCTTCCGGCCGCCCGCGCCGTGAGCCGCCGCGCAAGACGGAAGAACCACTCCGACGGGCGAAAGAGGAGTCCGAACGCGACGCCGGCCGCGCGCAGCTCCGGGTCGATCATGTCCCGGGTCACGCGCACTCGCGTTCCCCAGACAGCACCGAGAGCGCCCCGCGGCGAGACGCCGGCGGGTTCCAACCAAAGCCACTCGAGATCCTCACGGGCGAAGTCGTAGCACGAAGGCGCGAAGGGTTCCTCAGGGGCTCCGGCTCCCCTCCTCTCCGTCGACCGAAGCCGAAGGTACCGCGCGGTCCGGGGAGCCTTCGACGGCGGCCGTCGCGATCCCCCGGAGCATGCCGCCGAAGACGACGGCGTGCAGCGGGTAGACGCCGTACCAGTAGCCGACGCCGAGCAGCCCCGAGGGGACGAAGATCGACGTCTGCTCGATCCGCGCACCACCCTCGGGCACATCGATGACCCGAAGCTCCAGCCAGGCCTCCCCGGGAAGCTTCATCTCCGCCCGGAACCGCACGAACGCATTCGGCTCGTAGGCCTCGACGCGCCAGAAGTCGACCGTGTCGCCGACCCGGAGTCGCGCCGGGTCCGCGCGCCCGCGGCGGATCCCGCCCCCACCGAGAGCGCGGTCGACGACGCCTCGCAGCGCCCAGAGCGCGTCCCCGAAGTACCAACCGACGTCGCCCCCGATCCGCCGGATGGGTGCGAATGCCGCCTCGGCCGGGACGGGGACGACGATCGAGCGGACGTCGACGAAGGCGTTCGGTGGGCGAACGATCCCGAGCATGGGAGCTCCTCGACCGGTGTCGGCAGCCCACGCGGCCGCCGACACCGCCGGAGCCCTCGCGTCAGGCCGCGAGGGCTCCGCTCTGCGACTCGAGCGCGACCTCCAGGACTTCGTCCATCGTCTCGACGGGGTGGAAGCGCATCGCGCTCCGCACGTCTTCCGGCACGTCCTTCAGATCGGCCTCGTTGCGCTTGGGCAGGACGACCTGACGGAGGCCGGCCGCGTGCGCCGCGAGCACCTTTTGCTTGAGGCCACCGATCGGAAGCACCCGTCCCTGCAGCGTGACCTCCCCGGTCATGCCGACGTCGGGCTTCACCTTGCGCTGCGTGAGCCAGGAGACGAGCGCCGTCGCGAGCGTGATGCCCGCACTCGGACCGTCCTTCGGGATCGCGCCCGCCGGGACGTGCACGTGGAAGTCGCGCGCGCCCAGCACTTCCGACGGGACGTCGAGGAACGGAGCACGGCTCCGCACCCAGGCCAATGCCAGCTGAGCAGACTCCTTCATCACGTCGCCGAGCTGACCCGTGATCGAGAGAACGCCCTTCCCGTCCATGCCCGCGACCTCGACGAACAGCACGTCGCCTCCGGTCCCGGTGACCGCGAGCCCCGTCGCGACCCCCGGAACCACGGTGCGCATCGCGGCCTCCTGGAAGAACTTCTGCCGGCCCAGCGCTTCGCGGACCTCGTCCTCGCCGAGAACGATCGGCGCCGGCGATGGGTCGGACGCGATGCGCGTTGCCGTCTTGCGCGCGAGCGTCCCGAGCTCGCGCTCCAGCTGCCGCACGCCCGCCTCACGCGAATACTCGTCGATCACGAGGCGCAACGACTCCTGGGGAACCACCACCTCGTCGTAGCGGAGTCCGTTGGTCCGGGCCTGCCGCGGCCACAGGTGCCGCTCCGCGATCGCGACCTTCTCGTCGCGGGTGTAGCCGTCGAACTTGATGACCTCCATGCGATCCAGCAGCGGCGGCGGGATCGACTCGAGCACGTTCGCCGTCGCGAGGAACAAGACCTCCGAGAGATCGATCTCGACGTCGAGATAGTGATCCCGGAACGAGTGGTTCTGGGCCGGGTCGAGCACTTCGAGAAGGGCCGCGGAGGGATCTCCGCGCCAGTCCGCGCCCACCTTGTCGACCTCGTCCAGGAGGATGACGGGATTCATCGTACCCGCGTCGCGCAAAGCGCGCACCAGCCGGCCCGGCATCGCACCGATGTACGTGCGGCGATGCCCCCGGATCTCGGCCTCGTCACGCACGCCGCCGAGCGACATGCGCACGAACTCCCGGCCCATCGCCCGGGCGACCGACTTCCCGATCGAGGTCTTTCCGGTTCCCGGAGGTCCCGCGAGCGTGAGGATCACGCCCGACCTCTCGTCGTCGTCGAGCTCGCGGTCGCGACGAAGCTTCCGAACGGCGATCGCGTCCGTGATTCGTCGCTTGACGTCTTCGAGCCCCGCGTGGTCCTCGTCGAGGATCGCACGCGCGTGCTCCGGATCGAGCTTCTCCTCGCTGCGCTTCGACCACGGCACGGCGACGAGCCAGTCGAGGTACGATCGGATCATCGACGACTCGGCGTTCTGCTCCCCCATCCGCTCGAACCGCCCCAGCTCGCGCTCGGCCTGCTCGCGAACCGTCTCGGGCATGTCGGCTTCGTCGATCTTCTTCCGGTACTCGTCGACGATCGAGGCTTCATCCGACCCGAGCTCCTTGCGGATCGCGTCCATCTGCTGACGGAGCAGGTACTCGCGCTGGTGCTTCTGCGCCCCCGACTCCACGTCCTCGCGGATGCGCTTGCGAAGCTGGAGCTCGGCCAGGCGCTCGCGCTGGATCTCCAGGCCGACCTTCAGTCGCTCGACGACGTCCAGGGTCTGGAGAACCCGCAGGCGCTTCTCGAACGAGACGTCCGGCGCGAACCCGATCGCGTCGGCGAGCGCTCCCGGTTGCTCGATGCCACGCAGGAACGCCGCGGCGCGACCGTCGTCTCCGCGAAGCTCGAGGACCTCGCCGACCGTCGCTCGATACTCGCGCATCAAGTCGGCCCAACGCGCGGGCGGCGGGGTCTCGTCCGGACGCTCTTCGACCTCCACGAAGAGGGTGCCGTCCGTGTCGGAGACGGCCTTGCCCGCGACCCCGCGGTGCAAACCCGACACGGAGACCGCGTCCACGTTCCCGGGAAGGCGCACCTTCTCCCCGACGCGGGTGATCACGCCGACCTTCGCATACTCTCCATCGTGGTTCGGGACCACGAAGACCTGCTCGTCGTCTCCGACGCTCATGGGCAGCGTGACGTCCATGCCCGGGAACAAAACGACGTTATCCAGACCGACCAAACGAAGACGTTTCATCGACGTAAGGTAAATCCGATGGACCGGTCGTCAAGCAGCTCTTCGCCGAGCTTGGAATCGCGCGACCGGTGCCGCGTGGCGCACAGTGCGGCGCGACTCGAATCGAGGCGTGCCGCGCGCGGCGACGGCCCCCGCCGTTTCTTGCAGACTCCGCGCTCTCTGGATAGGCGGATGCCACATGCGCCGGCAGCAAGCCATCACGCTGGCGGTCATGGTCGTCGGCTACACGGGGTACTACGCGTGCCGGTCCAACTTCTCGGTGGCGCTGCCCTTGCTCGTCGACGAGCTTTCGTCGCAGGGCTGGTCCGCGAGCGCCGCACGAACGCGGCTCGGAGAGATCGCCTCGCTCGGAGTGCTCGCGTACGCACTGGGCAAGTTCGTGAGCGGCACGTGGACCGACGTCGTCGGCGGCCGGCGCGCCTTCTTCGCCGGAATGGCTCTCTCCTGCGGCTTCACGGTGGCGTTCGCGGCGAGCGCGACGGTCCCCCTGTTCACGGTCGCCTGGATCGGGAATCGACTCGTGCAGTCGAGCGGCTGGGTCGGCACGGTCCGACTCACGTCGCGGTGGTTCGGCTACGCGGCCTACGCGCGGGCCATGGCAGTGGTGAGCATGAGCTTCCTGTTCGGGGACGCGCTCGTGCGTTGGGCCATGGGAAGTCTTCTCGCCGCGGGGCTGGGCTGGAGAAGCCTGTTCCTCGCCGCCGCCGGGACCCTCGCCACGATCGCCGCCGCCTCCGCCTGGCTCTTGCGGGACTCGCCGACGGAGCGGGATCTCCCGGAACCTCCGCCCCACCCCGAGAACCTCTTCCGCCATCGGAGCGACGACGCTCCGGTATCCGTGGCGGAGCTGTGGCGGACGCTCGCGCGCAGTCCCGCGTTCGGGGCCGTCTGCGCGATCTCGTTCGCGCTGACGCTCCTGCGGGAGACGTTCAACACCTGGACACCGACGTTCTTCGTGGAGCATGCGGGACTGTCGGTGGAGGCGGCCGCGCGATGGAGCGCCCTCTTCCCGCTGAGCGGCGGCATCGCGGTGTTGGGAGCGGGCTGGCTCGGAGACCGCATCGGTCGCGACGGCAGGGCCCGGCTCATGATCGCCGGACAGGCCGCCGCGGCCGGTGGGCTCCTGCTCCTCGGATGGAGCGCCACCGGGCCCGCCGCCACCGTCGCGCTCGTCGGGGCGATCGGCTTCTCCATGCTGGCCCCCTACTCCTATCTGGCGGGCGCGATCTCCCTCGACTTCGGCGGACGCGCGGGGAGCGCCGCCGCGTGCGGGATCATCGACGGGGTCGGCTACCTCGGCGGCGTTCTCGCGGGAGGCGGCGTCGCACGCCTCGCGTCGAGTCTCGGGTGGGGTGGCGCGCTCTCCTCCCTCTCCGCCATGGCGGTCTTCGGGGTCCTGGCCTCGGTCGTCTACCTGCGGCTGTTGCCGCGATCTGCTTCTCCCGCGTCAGACTCGACGTAGCCCACCGAATCGCGTGTCCAGGGCCTCTCGGTGATGGAATCGCACCACGACGTGATCCGAAACCGCGCCGTGGAACAACGCGTTGTGCCACCACACGTTGTCGTACACCCGACCGGAATGGAGGATCTCGGCGCGGCAGTTGAGCTGCAAGCAACGGATTCCGCCCTCCTCGGCGTCGTCCCCGACGTCGAATACGTGGAAGACGAGCCCGCACCTGGACTGCGACTGCAACGCGTCCACGGCGGGCGCGTCCGAAGGGAGGAGCGTCGTGATGGACGATGCGTCGAACTCGTCGACGCGCGAGTAGTACGTGCACAGGTACGCGAGTCCCGCGTCATAGATCGCCCGGGCGCCCTCGGCGCGATGGCGCTCGTAGATCTCGCGCATCTCGCGCGTCCTCGTCTCGAGTCGGCTCTCCGCCGGCAAGAGCCCGCAAACGATCGAATGGCCGGTCACACCCGGCCCGAGAAGACCGCGTCGACGCACCAGAAGCAGCGGCGCCACTCCGATGTGCGGCGCGCCTTCGCGCGCTTCGGCGGTCCAGCGGCGAAGACGCACCTGCCAATCGAGGAATTCGGTGGGGAGTGCTCGGGGCTGCGAACGCATCGGCATCGATTTCGTTCTTTCTCAGAAGCGACGCCGCGGATCGGCGAGGCCCTGGATCGCGAGTCGGGGCTCGTCTGGGTCGGCTGTGATGTGGCCGCGCACGCCGAAGACGTCGCGAAGCGCATCCGCGTCGAGGCAGTCACGCGCGGGGCCATGACGATAGAGGCGACCTCGGTGCAGGAGCACGACGCGATGGGCCACCTGCACGGCGTGGTCGAGATCGTGGAGAACGATCACGACGGTTCGAGACAGCCGCCGGCCCAGGTCACCCACCAGGGAAAGGAGCTCGAGTTGGTGGCGCAGGTCGAGAGACGCGGTGGGCTCGTCGAGCAGGATCACCTCCGCCTCCTGCGCGAGGATCATCGCCAGCCACGCCCGTCGTCTCTCGCCACCCGACAGCGTCTCCATCGTCCGTCGGCGCAGGTCCGCCACCCCGACGAGCGAGAGGGCGCGTTCGACGGCCGCGGCGCCGGCGTGGTCCGTGCCACGCAGCGTCGACGAGTGCGCGTGGCGCCCGAAGCGCACGACGTGCTCGACGGTCACTCCCTCGGGCGTCGCGGGATCCTGCGGCAGACGCGCCACGAGGCGGGCGAGCGCACGCCTCGAGTAGCTCCGAACGTCGTCGCCAGCCAGGAGAACACGTCCCACCCGCGGATGGAGCGCTCCCGCCAGCGCCGCGAGCGTCGTGGACTTTCCAGAGCCGTTCGGTCCGACGAGCGCGACCGTCTCTCCCCGCTCGATGTCGAGGCACACGTCGCGAACGGCGTCGTGGGTGCTCCCCGGGACGCGCACGGTCGCGCGCTCCACTCTGAGGATCGGGGCCGTCATCCGGGAAGCCGGCGCCAGAGGAGCACGAGAAAGTACGGGCCGCCCAGCAGCGCCAGGAGGCTCCCGACCGGAAGCTCGAGTGGCGCGAACACGGTTCGCGCCGCCGTGTCGGCCAACACCACGAGGAGCGCGCCGCCCAGCGCACACGTCGGCACGAGCGCGGCGTGACGCGGCCCGACCACCAAGCGTACGGCGTTCGGCACGACGAGCCCGACGAAACCGACGAGTCCGGCGACGCTCACCGCCGCCGCGGCCAGGAGCGAGGCGACCGCGGACACGAAGAGCCGCGTGCCTCGCACCGGAAGGCCTACCCCACCGGAGGTCTCGTCGTCGAGCAGCAGCAGGTCCAGCGGCCGGACCGAGACGGCAGCGAGCAGGAGACCGCCCACCGCCGCCGGCATCACGATCTCGAAGTCACGCCATCCGGAGCCCGCGAGCGAGCCTACCGTGAAGGCCGCGAACGACGGCGCCCGATCCGCGTAGAGAAACGTCAGGAGCCCGATCACGGCGAACAGGATCGCCTGCACGGCGACTCCGCTCAGGATGATGCGAAGCGGACCCACCGCGCGCACCCGGGTCCAGGAGAGCGCGAGAATGGTCGCGGAGGAGACGGCCGCGCCGCCGAAGGCGAGCAGCGGTAGAGCATACGTGAGCCCGGGGAGCAGAAGGATCGCGAGGAGTGCCGCGACGCCGGCGCCCGCACTGACGCCGATCAGCGACGGATCGGCGAGGGGGTTGCGAACGACCGTCTGCATGAGGGCCCCCGCGACCGACAGGCACGCACCGACGACGGCCGCGACGAGAATCCGGGGCAGGCGGACGTCCCACAGCAGAGCGTGCATGGGGTCTCCGTTCTCGAAGAGGGCCCGCAGAGATCCCTGGAACCCGAGCGTGAGCGCCCCCTGCGTCGCCGAGAAGGCGCTCGCCGTGACGAGCCCGGCGCCGAGGAGCGCGACGCCGACACCGGGCCGTTCGGCGAGCGGGTATTCCGCCGCGCGCCACGCACGAAGCACGCGCCTCATCGCACCGTCGCCAGCTCGTTCAGATGGCGCGCGACGTCCACCATCCCGAGCCCAGGATTTGCGGCGAAGCGCTCCGCTTCGAGCACGTGGATACGCGCGCCGTCGGCGAGGCTCCGCCACGCGCCGCCTTCTCCCAGGCGCGCATCGAGCGCCGCCCGCACCGAGACGGGGTCCCCGTGCGCGACGACGACGATGAGCTCGGGGCGCATGGTCGCGAGCACCTCGTCGCTCACCAGAACGTAGCCGGGCACCGTTTCGCGACCACTCAGGTCGGCGGCCAGATTGTCGAGATTCATCTCGCCGAGGAGGTCGCCCAACCACGTTCGGCTCGTGATCGCGAGCAACGAGCTGGGAGTGCCGAAGAGCGCGAGGGTCGCGACCGGCTCGGGCATGCGTTGCCGTTCGAGCGATTGCCGGGCCTCGTCGATCCTCGCGCGCATCTCGTCGTCGGCCCGTACCGCCTGGCCGATCCGGCGGAGCGACTCGAAGGTCCCGTCGACGGACGACCCATCGATCCGCAACACCGCCGCGACGTCCTCGAGGCGCGGCGCGAGTGCCGCGTGCATGGCGCGATCGGCGATCACGAGGTCGGGGCGCGCCCCGACGAGCGCCTCCAACGACGGAGAGTGCGGGCTCCCCAGATCGACCACGCCGTCGATCGCGGACGTGGGCGATCTCCGGACGGACGCGACCACCTCGACTCGTCCCGCCGGGAGCCGCTCCAGGGCATGCTCGGCGAACGGCACGAGCGTGGCGACCCGCACGGGTCGGTCGCCTTGCCGGCTTGCGGAAGAGGCCGGCTGGATCCCGCCGAAAGCGACGAGAAGACCGACCGAGAGCAGGGAGAATCGACGTATTTTCGGCAGAAGTTCCATGATGGCCCGCTTCTACCATATTGAAATTGACTTTCAAAATCATTTAGACTAGAGCACCCCTTCCAAGGCCAGCGGCGTCCGCCCCGAGCCCTCGCATTCCGCAGTTCCCGAACCACGAGGAGAGCTCGACCCATGACGGCAAACGCCCACAAACGTCTCTGCACGCGATCCGTTCCCATCGCCCTCGCCGCCGTTCTCTGCGGCCCGGCGTCGTTCCCCGCCCAAGCCGCCACCGCACGATTGGACGCGACGGACCCGGGGACGTCGTTCGACGGGCTGGTCGACGGGTTCCCCGGGATCGCCCCCCTCGACGGAACGGCCGACGTCGGGGGCAACGCACTGGCCGTCGGCTTCCGGACGGGCGTGACCGAAGAGCGTGCCGTCGCCGAGTACTCCCTCGCCGAGCTCTCCGGTGTCGCGAGCAGCTCCGTCACGTCCGCGACGCTCGCGTTCAACGTCGACGACGTGCTCTCCACGTTCGGCCCCGGAACCGACTTCGACGGAACGGCATCGGAGACGATCTACGTGGCCACGTACGCGGCCGACGGGGTCGTCGGGCTCGACGACTTCGCTCGTGGCATTCCCGCCGGCCAGGTCTCGGTCGGCTCGATCACCGACGAGTCTCTCGCCTCGAGCGGCCCCGTCGTGTTCGAGCTCGACATCACCGACGCGGTCCGAGCGCGGCTCGACGAAGGCGCGAGCCATCTCGGCGTCATCCTCTCGACCGACGACAGTCCCACCGGAACGTCGCTCGACGATCTGGGCATCGGCGCCTCCGGCCCACCCGGCGTCGGCGGCGCATCCCTGCCGTTCGTCCTCGTCGAGTACGGCGGCTCGACCGGCCCGGGGCCGACCCCGAACGTGAGCGCGACCCCCGCTCCACCTCCGACCCCGGCTCCCACGTCCGAGATCACGATCGATCCGACGCTCGGTGTCGTCGGCACCCGGTCGAGCGGCTTCGGGGACCAGCTTCTCTACTTCTGGGACGGACGCGACGGCTTCACGACGTTTCTCGCCGTCCGCAATCTCGGTGCGGACGACCTGACGATCGAGATGCAGCTCTACGGCCCCGACCTCGGCGAACCCTTCGCCGACGTCGTCTCGGTGCCCGCTCACGGCGCGGAGATCTTCGACATCCAGGAGCTCCGGGATCGCGGCCTCGACACCGACTTCGGACTCGCCGTCGCACACGCGATCGGCCCTTCCGGCGAGCCGGTCGTGTCGCGAGCGCTCGCCGGTAGCCTGACGGTCGCGAACCTCTCGACCTCGTCGGCCTGGGGGACCACGGCCACGGCGCGCATCGCCGTCGCACTCGATGGCGGCGAGACGCAGCTGCCTCCGGCCGGCGACGTGATCGACGGAGAGAGCGTCCTCCTGCGGGCCGTACGTCCCGAGGGCGTCGTGCTGCCGCTGTACTTCGACCCGGACTCCCTCGATCCCGCCGAGCTCGACGGCAACCAGATCGTCTTCCTCTCTTTCAACGACGAGCCCGGCATCCCCTTCCGCGCGTCGGCACGCGGGACGACCTGGGCGATCGAAGCCCACACAAGCGACGGCACCGCGCTCTCACCCGCCGATTGGACGTCCGAGGGCGTCGCCGTCTCGGACATCGTCTCCGTCCTCGGCGAGGAGAGCCGGGGGTCCTCCGGCAGCGCGACGCTCCGAGCGGTGGCGGGAGGCGCCTACAACCGAATTCTATTCTTCACGCAATCCCTCGCCAACTTCGGAACGGGATTCCTCCTACCCGAGGAGTCTCCCGAGTGACCCCGAGATGAACCTCGGGAATCGATCCTCGGTCGAACCCGCACTTCATCCGGATCTCAACGCGCGCCCGAGCGTTTCATGCCAGAGCCCGGCCCCCCGCAACCCGCGGGGAAAGGAACTTCCATCATGTGGACCCAGACTCTCATGGGCCGACGCGCATCGCGGGTGATTGCCCTGATCGCGATCTCCCTCGCGTGCGTCGGCACCGCCCGCGCCGACACCATCGTGATCGACGACACGACGGTCGGTACTCTCTACGACGGCCTCGTCGACGGCTTCCCTGGCCTCGCGACGTTCGACGGAACGGCCGACCTCACCGGCAACACGCTCGGCGTCGGCCTGCAGGACGGCGTCACCGAGGAGCGCGGCATCGCCGAGATGCCGCTGGCTTCCCTCGCCGGCCTGACGTCCGGCGACATCGTGAGCGCCACGCTGACGTTCAACATCGACGACATCGTGACGACCTTCGGTCCGGGAACCAGCTTCGACGGCACCGCGCCGGAGACGATCGTGCTGTTCAACTACGCCGGCAACGGATCGATCGATCTCGCGGACTATCAGAACGTGGTCGGTGCGCCGCTCGCCGTCGTTCCCACCACGATCCACGGCGTGATCACCGACGCGACGTTGGCCGTGAGCGGCCCGCTGTTCTTCGACGTCGACGTCACGGCCGCGCTGCAGAGCGCCCTCGACGCGGCCGACACGCACCTCGGCATCGTCTGGGCCACCCAGGACGATCTCGCGTTCGCGTCGCTCGACGACCTGGGCGAAGGCTCGGCGGGTCCTCCGGGCGTCGGAGGCTCGAGCATGCCGTTCCTGACCATCGAGACGGCGTCGAGCGAGCCTCCGGTCCTCTCCAAGAACGAGCTCGACTGCCAGAAGACGATCGGCAAGGAGGGGAGCAAGCTCCTCGCCTCCGCCGACAAGGAGCTCACGAAGTGCTTCGACAAGATCCTGAAGGCCGTCTCGGCCGGCAAGGATGCGGCCGACCAGGAGGCGGCGTGTCGTAAGGGCCTCGACCCCGCCGACCCGGCGTCGAAGCTCTCCAAGGCCCGGACCAAGCTCGCGGACAAGATCGCGCAGAAGTGCGCGAGCATCGCGCCGGCCGACATCGGCAGCCCGTGTGACGGAGGCGCGACCACGATCGGCGACACCACGACGTGCGTCGCCGACGCGGCGATCGGGCTGGCGGAGGAGGCGGTGCGGGGACGTTACGCGGCCGGCTGCGACCTGCTCGCCGCGGTTGGTCTCGACGGCGACTTCCCAGGCGTCTGCCTGGCGCCCTGAGACCGACGAGGTGGCCGCCCGGCCCATTCCCACCGGGCGGCCACCGCCACCCTTGCCCGGAGACCGCGATGATCATGATGAGACCCTCACGTTCCCTCTTTTGCTCCCTGGCCGCCTCGTGCGTCCTCGTCGCGGCGAGCGCCGCCGCGCACGCCCAGACCGTCACGATCGAAGGGACGAGCTTCGACTCGATTCTCGACGGCTTCCCGGGACTCGCCGACCTCGACGGGACGCCCGACTTCGGAGGCAACAGCCTTGCGGTCGGCTTCAAGAGCGGTGCGACCGCGGAGCGGGCCTTCGGCGAGTTTCCTCTGGCGTCGCTCTCGGGCGTGGCGGTCTCATCCGTCTCCAGCGCGACTCTCACCTTCAACATCGACGACGTGCTTTCGACGTTCGGTCCCGGCACGGAGTTCGACGGGACCTCGTCCAGTCCGATCGACGTCGCGATCTACCTCGGTGACGGGATCGTCGGACTCGACGACTGGGGACGCGGCACGACGGTCGCTTCGGTCGCGACCGGGTCGATCACGGACGACGCGCTCCGCAACGGCGGGCCGGCCGTCTTCACGGCCGACGTCACGCAGGCCCTCCGCGATCTCCTGACCGGGGGCGCATCGCATCTCGGCGTGGAGATGAGCACGACGGACGACCCGACCGGTGCGTCGCTGGACGACCTCGGCATCGGAGCCTCGGGGCCTCCCGGCGTCGGCGGTGCTCGTCTGCCGTATCTGACGGTCGAAGTCGTGGTCCCCACACCGACGCCGAGCCCGGCCCCGACGCCGGAGCCATCCGCGCAGCCGACGACGTCGCCCGGCACACCGACTCCGGATCCGACGAACGTCCCGGCGACCCCGACGCCGGAACCAACGAGCTCCGGCCCGACGCCCACACCGCAGCCGACCGGCTCGATCCCGACCCCTTCGCCGGCGCCGACCGTCGGCGGCCCGACGCCGGGCCCGCAGCCGACCGCTCCACTCGAGACGCCGGGGCCCGGAACCCCCACGCCGTCGCCAAGCGGCACCCCCGCGCCGTCGACGACGCCCACGCCGGCGCCTTCGCCCAGCGCAACTCCGATCGGCGGGCAAAAGATCGTACGGCCACAAGGAGGCCCGTGCGTGTCCTCGCACCTCGGCTCGGGCTCGGGCGACCAACTCGTCTCCCCCTACGAGCGCGGGACGACGCGGGCCACGTTCTTGAACGTCCGCAACGGCGTCGACACCGCGACTCGAATCGAGATCGCGGTCTACGACGAGTCGCTGCTGCCGTCGTGGGTCGGGTACCGCACCCTTCCGGCAAGGGGCCGGATCGTGCTCGATCTCGAATCCGTCGATGACGGCGCAACTCTTCCCGAGCGCGGCGTACTCTTCGTGTCGAGCGTCGACGACGAAGGATCTCCCGTGGTCACGCGCGCCCTCAGCGGAACCGCGACCATCGCGAACCTCGAGACCGGCTCCGCGTGGGGCGGCACGACGATCGCGCGCCGCGCCGTCGAAGCGGGCGCCGCCCAGACGCTGTGGCCGACCCTCGGCTCGGCGATCGACGGGACTCGCGTCTTCTACGAGCAGCTTCAGCCCGAAGCGCTGCAGCTTCCCGCGTAC
This sequence comes from bacterium, assembly GCA_030430245.1. GTDB lineage: Bacteria > Desulfobacterota > Binatia > UBA12015 > UBA12015 > VGTG01. Next base: position 25,667 of record JAUIFY010000047.1, read on the forward strand.
TACGCGCTCGACGGCGCCGGAGGCAACGCGCCGGCGACGCTCGTGTTCCTGTCGTTCCGGGACGTCCCGCGCGAGGCCCCTCTCGTCGTCGCCGAGTCGACCGCCTGGGACATCGATGCGCGCACCTCGGAGGGGACGGCGTTCGACGTCTCCCACACGACCGTCGACGGCATGCGGACGCTCGGCCTCGACGTCCTGCTGGGTACGGCCGCCCTCGACGTCGGCGGCAGCCTCCTTCTCGAAGTCGAGCCCGCGCCCGGCCAGAACCGGGTGATCTTCTTCGAGCAGAGCCTCGCCGGCTTCGGCATCGGCTTCCCGCTTCCCCTCGCCGGGGAAGACCGACCGTAGAACCACGACTTCAGGAGTCCGAACGAATGAAACGATCCTACCGTTCCCTCGTCACCGCCTACGCTGCCGCGGCGGCGTTCGCCGCGCCGCAACCGGCCTCCGCCGCCTGCGCGGTCGAAGCCGCAGACTACTGCGTCTGCTGCCCGCCGAGCGACTGCCGGGCGGAGCGCGACGTGTGCCCCGGCGGCGCCGGCGGCCTCCTCGTTCTCGAGGCCGAGAACCCCAAGTGCTCGGTCCGAGCGTACGAGGAAGCCTCTTGCGTCTCCGGCGGCATGATCGCGAGCGAGCGACGCTCCGACCTTTCCGTCTACCGCAATGGGACCGCAGCTCGGATCGACCTGAGCGGGCGCCAGCTCGACGAACTCGTCGGCCAGCTCGAGAAGCTCGCGCGATGAGCGCGAGACACGACGTAGACCGGGAGCCGCTGATCTTCCGCGCGAGCGACGCGTCGAGCAGTCGCTGCGAGTGTCTCTGCGGCAGCCTTCTCGCCCGGTGGGTGCCGGGGGGCGTCGAGCTGAAGTGCCGTCGCTGTCGCCGGGTCGTCGTGATCGAGTGCGCACCTCCCGAGTCCGCACCAGAGTCCTGAGTCCCGTGACGTTGCGACGCCGCGCACCGACGCGGCATCGGCTCGCGGCCCTGTTGGTGCTCCTGCACGGGCTGACGCTCGTCTGCGCGACGAGTGCCGGCGCCCAAGACGACGCGGTGACGCCCCGGCGGCCCGACCCGTCGATTCCGGAGCTCGTGATCACGGGCACGAGGACCGAGCACGTGGCCCAGGACGCGCCGGTGCCGACGCAGGTGCTCTCCGCCACGTTCCTGCAGTCCACGGTCACCGAGAACGTCGCCGACGCCCTGAACCAGATTCCCGACCTCTACGTGCAGCAGAACGTGGAGTTCGGCCTCGGTGCGAGCGTCGTGCGGATGCAAGGAGCGGATCCCGACAAGGTCGCGATCCTGCTCGACGGCCGTCGCTTCCGGGGCGGCATCGAGGGCGTCGTCGACCTCCGCGACATCCCGATCACGCAGATCGAGCAGATCGAGATCGTTCGAGGCCCGGCCTCCAGTCTGTACGGCAGCGACGCGATGGCCGGCGTCATCAACATCCGTACCCGCGGTGGCTCCGACGACCTGCACCTCTCGGCGACGGCCGCCGGAGGCTCGTTCTCGAACCAGGTCTACAACGGATCGGTCGGCCACCACGTCGGCCCCGTCCGCTACTTCCTCTCGGGCCAGCACACGCAGATCGAGATCGCGCAGCTACTCGGTCCGATCAGCTCCCAGTTCGAGGGCGATCGCTCGGACGCCCTCCAGAAGCGCAACAGCGCCTTCCTCCAACTCGACGCCGATCCCGGGGCGCACCACTTCGGGATCACGGCCGACTTCCTCCGCGAGGACAACCCCGACAGCCACAGCCAGAACATCGGGACCGGCGGATCCTGGCGCTGGGCGATCCAGCCCGACATCGAGCTCTCCGCGATCCTGAACCGCTACGCCTTCGAGCGCGTGAACCGTCTTCCGGGCTTCGAGGAGAACGTGAGATACGTCGACTGGGAGACGAATCCATTCGTGACCGGCGGGTCGTGGTCCCTTGCCGGCACCGACCACCTGGTGACCCTTGGCACCCGCTACCGGCACCAGACGTACACCGCGCCGAGCCGGAGCGTGGGGGCGGTCGTGGCGCCCGCGGTGGACGAGTCCGTGTGGCAGGTCGGTCCCTTCCTTCAGGACGAGGTCTCTCTGGGGGACTCGTGGAACCTCGTCCTGGGGCTCAGCTTCGACAAGCACAGCAACTTCGGCGCGGTCGTCAACCCGCGGGGGACGATCTCGTATCGCCCGGTTCCGGGGTATCGAATCGCCTTCACGGCAGGCCGGGGATACCGCGCGCCCGACCTGCTCCAGCTGTACGACATCGACTTGAACAACGTCGTCCAGGTCGGAGACCGGGTGACCGGCTACGCGATCGTCGGGAATCCCGACCTCGATCCCGAGACCGACTTCGCCATGAATCTGGACGCGGAAGTCGTCGTCGGCCCGAGCGTCCAGGGTCGGCTCGGGCTGTTCCGGCACGACTTCGAGAATCTCATCACGACCGCGATCGCCTGCCCCACCCCGACGATGTGCCGGGACG
>JAUIFY010000048.1 GCA_030430245.1 bacterium
ATGTTCGACCTCCTCCTCGAAGAGGAAAACCTTCCCGCGGTCGTGCACTGCACGGCCGGCAAGGACCGCGCCGGACTGGCGTCGGCGCTCATCCTGCTCGCCGTCGGTGTCCCCGAACGGACGGTGATGGAGGACTTCCTCCTCACGAACGAGTTGACGCGCGAGAAGATCCAACGCGCGCTCGCGTTCGTGTGGGTGGTCTCGCTCTTCCGCAGCAACCCGGTCGAGGTCGAGAAGCTCATGGGCGTCGAGCCCCGGTACCTCCGAGCCGCGCTCGACGCGATGCGCGACCAGGACGGCTCGATCGACGGATACCTCCGAGAAACGCTCGGTCTCACCGAGGAACGGCGCGCAAAGCTGCGACGGCTTCTACTCGAGCCGTGACGGTGCTCCGCGCGGATGCGCCACGCGGTACCGCTCGATCCAGTCGGCATTCACCGAATCGGTCTGCGAGCGAAGCGCGGGCTTCGCGACCGGTGCCTCCGCCGCACCCGGGACGTCGAGGTACGCCAGAACCCGGCGAATCGTCCCCTCGAAGTCGCCGACGAGCTGCTCGTACGTGAGGGACAAGGGCGTCCTCCCCGCGCCGGCGAAGTACTCGTCCCAGCACGCCTCCTGTCGATCGATCTCGAGGACCAGCCGCTCGATCTGACGCGGGCGGTAGAGGGCCGGGAGACTCGCCCGCTGGTGGGACGCCCACCGGCCGGTCTGGAGAGCACGGGCCCACGACACCGCCTGGGCGACGCGGTCCTCGCGCCGGATGCGAATCCAGCGGTCCGGCCGCAAGATCGACTCCGCGTCCCAACCGCGGCTCGTGAACCAACCCTCGAAGTGGTGGCGGTGGATCTTGAGACCGAACCAGCCGGTCGGATCGGTGCGCCGCGACCGAACGCGCTCGAGATGCTCGAGCAGTCGTGCCCGGGACCATCCGCGACCACGCACCAGACCCACCGCTCGGCCACCGGCCACGGCGTGCCCGACGCGACGCGCCCACGTCCTTCCGAGCCGCACCTCCCAATCGCGAAGCTGCATCGGATTGAGGTACTCCTTGGGCGCGCCGACGCCGCCGGTATCCCAAAGCATTCGGCAAAGCAGCGTGCTGCCCGACCTCGGGACCGACGCGATCACGTAGGTGCGCGTCTTCGAGGGCGGCGCGGGCAGATCGAAGGCTTCGCCGTTGCGTGGATCGAGAAGAAGCGCCATCGGAGCACTCCCGAGATACCACGCGTCGCGCGCTCGTGTCCCGTTTCGACCGAAACCGCCTTGTGTGAACGAGCACGGTCGGTAACTGTCTCCCCTGGTCACGCGAATCGCCCCGGAACCCGACGCTCTCCGCTCGCCGTCGTTCCGCTCACCCCGATCCTCACGGGACGACTCCAGGACCCGGCACCCGCCCGCGTGCGGCGCCACACCGACGTAGGAGTCACGAGAAATGGGTCGACGAACGAGAGTCCGAGGGGGACTCGCCGTCGCGTGTGTCGCGCTTGCGCTCACACCGACGACGAGCCGCGGGCAAGAAGCCTGCGAGATCAACGAGCCGTCGCGCGCGGTCCTGCGATCGAGCCGCGATACGCGGATCATGCAGACGCACCGCAGCTCGAACGACGGCGCCGCCGGTCTGATCTGGCTGAAGCGCAGTCCGAACGTTCGGGGCATCGTGGGCTTCGACTTGGGCTGCCTCGAGATGGAGCCGGCCGAGGTCGAGTGCGCGACGCTGCAGCTCACGATCTACGACGGTCAACCGACGAACTCCGGATCGTGGTACTCGGCCCATCAAATGACCGCCGATTGGGTCGAGGGCAACCAATCGTTCAACCGGCTCCGGAGCAACGGCCAACAGCTCGGCTCATTTCCAGGCTCCGGCGCCGGGACCACCTGGGACTGCCGCGTCGACGACGACCTGGCCGCCGGCGGCAGCAGCGACTGCGCGTTCTCCGACAAGTGGCTCGGCGGCGAGTCCTGTGGGACCGACGCTTGCTACCAGACGCCGGCCACCGACGACGCCTTCTACGCCGACCGCGCTCAGACCACCCTCGCCTTCGACGTCACGAACGACGTGCGGAGCGCGAGCGACGAGATCTCCTGGCTCGTGAAGGTGCGCGACGAGACCTCCAAGTCGGGCTCCGTCAAGTTCTACACCCGCGACGGAGCGAGGTTCGCCGCGGAAGCCGACCCGGGCGCCGGCCTCGGCCCGCTCGATCTGGCGCCCCGACTCGTCCTGCAGGGCGCGGGCGCCGGCGGGCAGACCGCGATCGAGCTCGTCTTCCCGAGCGGGCCGACTTCGGACCACGAGCCGCGGGTGACGATCCAGCAGACGGGCGAAGCGATCGGCGACGCCGCCGTCTGGAAGAACCTGACGACGGGAGAGTCGGGACCGATGGCGTTCGGGGCCTCCGACACCTGGGCCGCCGACATCCCCCTCGCTCTCGGCGTCAACGACGTCGAGTTCACCGTGTCGAACGCGTGCGGAGGCGACCACAGCGAGACGCTCCAGCTGCGCCACGCGACGGGCGACGCCTGCGGCGATGGCATCGTCGGCTCGAGCGAAGAGTGCGACGACGGGAACCTCGAGGACGGAGATTGCTGCTCGTCGCTCTGTCTCAGCGAGCCCGATGGCCTTGCGTGTGACGACGGAGACCGCTGCACGCAGGGCGATGCTTGCCAGTCGGGCACCTGCACGGCCGCCGGCCCCATGCCGTCGTCGTGCGGCAACGCGCACGTCTGCTACGACGCGAGCGAGACCAAGGACACTCCCGCCTTCGGGTCGGTCGACGGTCTCCTCCTCGGGGATGCACTCGGGACGCGGCGCTACGACGTGAAACGCCTCGGTACGCTCTGCGTGCCCGCCGAGGTCGACGGCAGCGCAGTCGTCGACGGCGGGAGTCATCGCCTGAGCTACGCGGTCCGCCGGACGCTCGGCGAGCCGAAGACTCCGACCTGGAAGGACGTCGTCGTGCGCGACGAGCTCGGGGAGATCACCGTCGACGTGCTCGGTGCCGACGAGTTTCTGTCGTCGGCCGCGCTCGAGCTCGGCTCGGACGCCACTCCGCCGAGCGACGGCGTCGCCGATGCGTATCTGTGCCACCGACTCCGCGTCGACTCCACGTCTCGGTTCGCCTCCGGACGGACGGTTCGCGCGACCGACGCGCTCGAGAACCGCTCCTACGAGCTCAAGAAGCCGAGGCGCCTCTGTCTCGCCGCGAGCGTCGAGGGCGAGCCGCCGGCCAACGCCGACCTGCACGTGCTCTGCTACAAGGCGGTCCGCGCGACGGGCGAAGCCAAGCACGACAGGATCGTCGGTGAGATCCGGACGGCCGACGGCTTCGGACCGCTACGACTCGACACCCGGGTCGAAGCGGACGTGTGCGTACCCGCCTCGGTGGTGCCCCCCGCATAGACGCCTCCTCGCAGGATCGTCCGCCGCGGGGCTCGCATCCCTCGCATCCATGGACCGACTGCCCTCCCGATGGGCACCGTCTGTCCACATTTCGGGCGCGATCGACCCCGGCGGCGGACGATCCTGCGAGATGACTCGGGTTTTGGGTGGCACACCGGTTGCGACCGCCCTGCGCCATGAATCGGATCGGGACGTCGGGGGCGGCACCGAAGCGCGTCGTCGTCGTCGGCCACGGGATGGTCGCGCACCGGCTGTGCGAGAAGATCTCGGAGTACGACGACGACGGCTCTCTTCTCGTGACGGCGATCGGCGAGGAGTCCCGACCCGCCTACGATCGCGTCCATCTGAGCGAGTTCTTCGCCGGGCGCAGTGCCGACGATCTCGGCATCGCATCCGCGTCGTGGTATCAGGACCGCTCCTACGCCCTGCACGTCGACGAGCGCGTCGAGTCGATCGACCGCGTCGCCGGCGAGGTCGTGACCGTCGCCGGTCGCGTCGTGCCCTACGACCACCTCGTCCTCGCGACCGGCTCCTCGCCGTTCGTGCCTCCCCTTCCCGGCGTGAACGTCCCGGGCGTGTTCGTCTACCGCACGATCGAGGATCTGGAGCGAATTCGCGCATGGGCCGATCGCTCCCGGAGTGCCGCCGTGATCGGCGGTGGACTGCTCGGCCTCGAGGCGGCCAAAGCCGTCGTCGACATGGGGCTCCAAGCCCACGTCGTCGAGTTCGCGGACCGCCTGATGCCGCGGCAGGTCGACCCGGCGGGCGGCGACGTCCTGCGCCGATCGATCGAAGCGCTGGGCGTCCACGTACACACGGGCGCGCGGACCAAGGCGATTCATGGGACCGAACGTGTCACCCACCTGGAGCTCGAGGGCGCGTCAGCCCTCGACGTCGACATGGTGATCGTCTCCGCCGGAATCCGCCCCCGCGACGAGCTCGCGCGATCCGCGGGGCTCGGGGTGGGCGAACGCGGCGGCGTCGAGGTCGACGACCGGCTCGCGACGAGCGACCCCCGGATCTCCGCGATCGGCGAGTGCGCCCTCCATCGGGGGATGGTCTACGGACTCGTCGGGCCCGGATACACGATGGCCGACGTCCTGGCGAAGCGCCTGACCGGGCAGGATGCCGAGTTCGGCGGCGCGGATCTGTCGACGAAGCTCAAGCTGCTCGGGGTCGACGTGGCGAGCTTCGGCGACGCGTTCGCCGATCAGGCGCGGCCCGCCGACGTCCGCAGCGTCGTCTACGAAGACCGCGTCCGCGGCGTCTACCAGAAGCTCGTCGTGGAGGGAGAGCGACTCCTCGGCGGCATTCTCGTGGGCGACGCCGAGCCGTTCGCCGGGTTGAGCCGCGCGACCAACGAGGGCCGACCGGTTCCCGAGCGTCCGCACGAGCTCCTGTTCGGGCCGAGCTCGGGTGCCCAGGCCGAGGAGCTGACGGACGACGCCCAGGTGTGCTCTTGCAACGACGTGACGAAGGGAGCGATCCTCGAGGCGATCGCCGCCGGAGACGTCGCGACCATCGGGGAGCTCAAGACCTGCACGCGAGCCGGCACCGGCTGCGGGGGATGCGTCCCCACCGTGACGTCGATCCTCGAGGCCGAGCTCGCGCGTGCCGGCCGCGAGGTGAATCGCCACCTCTGCGAACACTTCCCGTACACGCGCGAGGAGCTCTTCTGGATCGTCAAGCTCGGCCGCATCGAGACGTTCGACGCGCTCCTCGACAGCCACGGACGCGGCGACGGCTGTGAGATCTGTCGACCGGCGATCGCGTCGATGCTCGCGGCGACCTGGAACGACCTGGTCGTCCGCCACGCCTCGATCCAGGACACCAACGACCGCTTCCTCGCCAACATCCAACGGGGCGGCACCTACTCGGTCATCCCACGCGTTCCCGGCGGCGAGATCACGCCCGAGAAGCTCATCGTACTCGGGGAAGTCGCAAAGGAGTTCGACCTCTACTGCAAGATCACCGGCGGGCAGCGCATCGATCTGCTCGGTGCCCGCGTCGATCAGCTCCCCGAGATCTGGGAACGCCTCGTCGCGGCCGGCTTCGAGAGCGGACACGCCTACGGCAAGGCGATGCGCACGGTGAAGAGCTGTATCGGGTCGACATGGTGCCGCTATGGCGTGCAGGACTCGACGGCGTTCGCGATCCGCATCGAAGAGCGCTACCGCGGGATCCGGGCACCCCACAAGCTCAAGTCCGCCGTCTCCGGATGCGTCCGCGAGTGTGCCGAGGCCCAGAACAAGGACTTCGGCCTGATCGCCACGGAGAACGGCTGGAACGTCTACGTCTGCGGCAACGGCGGCGCGAACCCGCGGCATTCCGACCTGTTCGCGACCGACGTGTCGAGCGACGAAGCGATCCGGATCCTCGATCGCTTCCTCATGTTCTACATCCAGACCGCCAAGCCACTCCAGCGCACCGCCCGCTGGCTCGAGGAGCTCGAAGGCGGCCTCGACTACCTGAAGAGCGTCGTCCTCGACGACGCTCTGGGGATCGGCGACCAACTCGAGGCCGACATGCAGGCGCTCGTCGATACCTATGCGTGCGAGTGGAAGGCGGTCGTCGAATCCCCCGAGCTCCGCGCGCGCTTCCGGCATTTCGCCGACGGCCCGGCGCCCGGCGAGACGCTTCCCTTCGTGCGCGAGCGTGATCAGCGACGGCCGGCGGACTGGCCCGAGGCGACGCCGCTCCGGCGCTCCGCCCTCACCGCTCCCTCCGACGAGGAGACGTGGCACCGTGCCGGGACGATCGACCAGTTCCCGGAGAACGTCGGCATGACCGTTCCGTACCGCCGGCAGCAGATCGCCATCTACAACTTCGCGCGCCGCGGTGAGTGGTATGCGACGCAGGCGACCTGCCCGCATCGCAAGGACGCGGTCCTCGGGCGGGGCCTGCTCGGAGATCTCGACGGCGAGCCGAAGGTCGCGTGCCCCCTCCACAAGAAGACGTTCTCCCTCACGACGGGCGACGGTCTGAGCGACCCCGACTACCAGGTGCGCACGTTTCCGGTCGAGATCCGCGGCGACGAGGTCTGGGTACGGCTCCCCCCCGCCGAGGAGCTCGAGGCCGAGTTCGCCTGCCCGGGAAGGGCCGCGTGATTCCGACGCGCCCCGCGGCGACGACTGCAGAGCCCACCGTCGCCGGCCGGGGGCTGGCGGCGACGGTCGACGTCGCACTCGCCGCGCAACGGGACCTCACGGCGGCCGAGCGCTTCGCGCAGGCACACGCCGATGCCGGCGAGCCCCTGCTGGCGCCGCAGTATCGCGACCTCATTCCGCTCGGACGCTCACCGAGCCGTGGCCAACAGCTCGCCTTCGTCGTCGACCTCGACGCGTGCACGGGCTGCAAGGCCTGCGTCACCGCCTGCCACAACCTGAACGGCCTCGAGCCGACCGAGACCTGGCGCCACGTGGGCTCGATCCAGCGCCACGAGCCGGTGGGAGCGACCCTCCAGACCGTGACGACCGCGTGCCACCACTGCGAAGAGCCGGCGTGCCTCCTCGGCTGTCCCGCTCGCGCCTACGAGAAGGACGCGACCACGGGAATCGTGCATCACCTCGACGATCAGTGCATCGGCTGCCAGTACTGCCTCTTGACGTGCCCCTACGACGCCCCGGTGTTCGACGCGTCTCTCGGAATCGTCCGGAAGTGCGACATGTGCGCCGACCGGCTTCGCCACGACGAAGCACCCGCCTGCGTCCAGGGCTGTCCGACCTCGGCGATCACGATCGAGATCGTGGAGACGGGTGGCACACCGACGCCGATGCTGGCGGAGCTCGCGGACCGGGAGCCCGACCCGAGGCTGACGCGCCCCACCACGCGCTACGTCCACGCGCGGCCGTCGTCGACACGCCCCGCGGACCTTCCGAACGACCGACTCGTCCCGAACCACGGGCACCCCTCGCTGGTCGTCCTGCTGGTGTTCCTCCAGCTCTCGACCGGTCTGCTTCTCGTCGAGCGCATCACGAGCCTCGCCGTTCCGACGGGCGAGACGACGCAGCGAGGCGTCCTTCTCTTCGCCGCGTTCGCAGCGGTGATCGGGCTCACCGCTTCCATCACGCATCTCGGCCGGCCTCTTCAGGGCTACCGTGCCATCCTCGGCTGGCGGACCTCGTGGATGAGCCGTGAGATCCTCGCGTTCGGCGGGTACGCGACACTCCTCGCTCTCGCCCTCGCGATGATCGTCCTCGGGCGCGATCCGACGGTCGCCATCGCGTCGGCCCTCGGCGGCGGCCTGGTCGCGACGTACTGCTCGGTACAGGTCTACGCGCGTACCGGGCGAGCCTGGTGGTCGACCGGCCGGACGGTGGCAGCCTTCTCGGCCACGCTGGGATTGCTCGGGGCCGCGGGACTCACCACCTTCGGGCTCGTCGCCCACCTCTCGATGGCGCAGGCGGGCGCCGCACTCGCCGTCGCGACCGTCGTCGCGCTCGGCTCGTCGAGCGAACGCCGAAGCTTCCTGCGCGTGCCCAGAAGCGACGCCGACCTCGAACGATCGCGGACGCTCCTTCGCGGGGCGCTCGCCGGCCCGGACCACGTGCGCGCCGCCACCACGACGGTCGGACTCGTCGCCCTGATCCTATCGTTCGGACTTCGCACCGCCGGTGTGGACACCGCCGCATCGATGCTCGCCGTCGCCGCGTTCGCGACTCTCACGGTCTCCGCCTTGTTGGATCGACACCTGTTCTTCGCCGCCGAAGCCGCGCGGGCGATGCCCGAACCCTGACGTCGAACGAGAGTCATGCAACTCCTCCGACACGACGGCCCTCTGACCCGACAACTCGAGCGGACCGAGGGGACGTACGGCCTCGGCCAGGTTCCGCGACGCCTCGCACCGGACGCGACCGCGCGTACCGTGTGCGGGTACTGCTCGACCGGGTGCTCTTTGAACGCTCATCTCCGCGACGGACGTGCGGTGAACCTCTCCCCGGCGTGCGATTCCCCGGTGAACCATGGGATGGCCTGCCCCAAGGGCTGGGACGCGATCACGCCTCTCGCCTCCCCGGACCGGGCGACGCACGCCATGGTCCGGGACGCCGCCGGGGCGTGGACGCGCGTCGGCTGGGACCACGCCCTTCGTGAGATGACCTCCCGCTTCCGCTCCATCGCGGATCGATACGGTCCCGAGGCACTCGCCTTCCTCAGTACCGGACAGATCCCGACCGAGGAGATGGTCTTCCTCGGCGCCCTCGCGAAGATCGGCATGGGAATGCGCCACGGCGACGGGAACACGCGGCAGTGCATGGCCACCTCGGTGGTCGCCTACAAGGAGGCGTTTGGATTCGACGCTCCTCCGTACACGTACGCCGACTTCGAGGAGTCCGACGTCATCGTACTCGCCGGCTCCAACCTCTGTATCGCGCATCCGATCCTGTGGGAGCGGGTCACGCGGAATCCGCACGATCCCGAGATCGTGGTCATCGACCCCCGGCGGACCGAGACGGCGGCCGCGGCCACCCGGCATCTCCCCGTACGCCCGAAGGGCGACCTCGCGCTCTACTATGCGGTCGCGAACGTCCTGTTCGAACGCGGCTGGATCGACGACGACTTCGTACGTGCGCACACCGACGGGTGGGAGGCGTTTTGCGATCACGTCCGCCCCTTCACGCCGGAAGACGTTTCGCCCGCGACCGGCCTCTCCCCCGACGAGATCCGGAGCCTCGCCGAGACGATCCACGGGGGACGCCGCGTCTCCTTCTGGTGGACCATGGGCGTGAACCAGGGCCACCAGGCGGTGCGCACGGCGCAGGCCCTCGTCAACCTGGCGCTGCTCACCGGGAACATCGGGCGTCCCGGCACCGGGGCGAACTCGATCACCGGGCAGTGCAACGCCATGGGCTCGCGCCTCTTCAGCAACACGACGTCCCTGTTCGCCGGCCACGACTTCACGCGAGTCGAAGATCGCGAGAAGATCGGGCGCATCCTCGGCGTCGACGCCGACCGCATCCCCTGCGAGAACAGCCTCCCCTACGATCGGATCCTCGACGAGATCCGCGCCGGGCGCATTCGCGGTCTCTGGGTCGTCGCGACGAATCCCGCCCACTCGTGGATCCACCGCAGCGATCTCCGCGAGGCCCTCGCGAGGCTGGACGTCCTGGTCGTCCAGGACCTCTACGCGGACACCGAGACCGCCGCCTTCGCCGACGTGTTTCTACCCGCCGCCGGCTGGGGGGAGAAGGACGGCACGTTCATCAACTCGGAGCGGCGCATCGGGCTCACCAAGAAGGTTCGCCACGCACCGGGCGAAGCCCTTGCGGACTTCCACATCTTTCGGCTCGTCGCGGAGTATTGGGGCGTCGGCGATCTCTTCCCGCGTTGGCGGACCCCCGAAGACGTCTTCCGAACGATGCAGGCGATGTCCGCCGGACAACCGTGCGACATCTCCGGCATCGACGGGTACGACGCCCTCGAGGACTCGACCGGGATCCAGTGGCCGCATCCCGCCGGATCGCCTCGGCCCGCGGCCGAGCGCCGCCTCTTCGAGGACGGCCGCTTCTTCCACCCCTCCGGCCGCGCTCGCTTCTGCTTCGAGGACCCCCACCCTCCCGCCGAATGCCCCGACGACGAATACCCCCTGACTCTCCTGACCGGCCGCGGCTCATCGAGCCAGTGGCATACGGAGACGCGCACGGGGCGCTCTCCCGTCCTCCGAAAGCTCCACCCCGCCGGGCCGTGGGCCGAGATTCACCCCGACGACGCGGCCCGGCTCGGACTCGCGCAGGACGACTGGGTCACCGTCCGCTCCCGACGCGGCGTGCTCCGCGCCCGGGCCGTCGTGCGCGACACGATCCCCGCGGGACAGGTCTTCGTGCCCATGCACGACGCCCAGACCAACGAGCTCACGTTTCCGGAGTTCGACCCGCTCTCGCGCCAGCCGTCGTACAAGCACTGCGCCGTTCGCCTCGAGCGCTGACGACTCCCTACGATCCCGGAAGACCCTCCCGGATCCGCAGCGAGAACGATGGGTCGTCGTCGGCCCGGTTCGCCGCTTCGACCACGCTGCTCCGCCGTCGCAGCTCGTCGAACGGCACACTCGTGTTCACCACGCCCTGCTCGTACGCGAGCTCATCCAGGTGACCGTTCGCCAGGAACCGATAGTCCCACGGGCCGTTCGCTCCGATCGCCATCGCGTGATGTCGGATCGTCGTCGTGCAGTTGTGGGTCGCCGCGTTGTACCACGATGGCTCGCGTGCCAGCTCGTTGATGCGTGCCACGTAGTCGAGAAGAAGCCGCCGCGCCGTCGCGACCGTGACGTCCAGCGGATAGAGATAGACGTCTTCTCCCCGGTAGTTCGTCCGGAGGCGAACCAGATCTCGCTCGTCCGCCATCACGTAGTACAGCTCGAACTGGCGAAAGAAGCCCAACACCGCCGAGTACTCCTCGCCGGACTCCTTCCTGGTCTCGATCGAGATCGCGAGAGGCGGGCCCTCCTCGAACGTCCAGGACATGATCGTGTGCGCGATCAACGGGGAGGACCAATAGGACAAGAAGAGCCCAACGCCCGTCAGCTTCGACAGGTCGTACCGCCGCGTCTCCCAGACCTCGTCGAACTCCGTCTCCGACCGGTAGTCGAAGTTTCGCACGTTGTGAACGGTGAGCAGATCGCCGTCCAGAGTGGCCGTCGGCGTCCGGGCGACCGACGGCTCCCAGTCTCGATCGTTGCTCGGCGGAATCGAGAGCCACCACCCCGACACGACGGCGAAGAGGACGGCGTACGCCAGAGCACCCCGCACGAACGGGCGCACGACCAGCAGCACCGTGACCGTCGCTGCCGCGAACGCCACGCCCAGCCCTCCCGCGAGCGCGCGAGACTCCGGCCCGTCGATCCAGATCGCGGCGACCGCCCAGAGCGCGCTTCCCAGCACGAGCGGCGACAACAGGAGACCCATGAGGAATCGCATCGAAGCGTGCGGATCTTACAGGACTCGGCGCCGGCGTCGAACGCTCCCGGTCGGCGGTGCCGGCTGGTACGCTGGTCACGGATGAGCGTTCCCACCATTCTCGATCCGCCTCCGTGGGCATCCGACCTCGTCCCGACGAGCTCGACCGCCCGGGCATCGACCGCGGAAGGGGTGGAGATCCGGACGCGGGCGGGAGATCGCTTCGCGCTCGTGTCGGGGCGCGTCCCCCATGCCACGGCGCTGGACGAGTCGGCCTTCCGCGCCGCGACGGCGGCCACCTACGAGGGGATCTTCGAAGAGGCGCGCCGTCTCGCCGCGACGGAGCCCGTGCGGATCTGGAACGTGATCCCCCACATCCTCGACCCGCTCGGCGACGCCCGCCACCGTTACATGGTCTTCAACGCCGGCCGACACGACGCCTTCGCCCGGCGCTACGGAGCCTCCCCCGCGTCGCCGAGCGCGCCCACGGCCAGCGGCATCGGCCACTCGGGGGCGGAGCTCGTGATCCACGTCCTGACGGCCACCCGGCCCGGCCGGCCCATCGAGAACCCGCGCCAGGTGCCCGCCTGCGAGTACTCCACGCGCTACGGCCAGTTCCCGCCGTGGTTCGCCCGCGCGACCCGCATCGATCTGGCGCCGCGCCCGTGGCTTCTCGTGGGCGGAACCGCGAGCGTCGTGGGCGAAGACGCGATCCACGGCGGCGTCGATGCCCAGCTCGAAGAGACCGCCCGAAACCTCGAAGCGCTGCTGGGTGCGGCGCCGGCCGAGCCGCGCGTCCCCCGTGCCCTTCGCGTCTACTACGTACGCGCCGAACACGCGGACGCCCTCCGGGAGAGGGTTCCGAGCCGGCTCGGCGACGCGCCCGGGATCGAGTATCTCGAGTCGGACCTCTGCCGCCCGGAGCTCCTGGTCGAGATCGAAGGCGTGTACGAGCTCGACCCCGAGCCGTAGCCCGCGTTCGGGGGCCGCACGTAGCGGGCGGAGATCTACGCCCCGCGCACGTCGTAAATCTCGACGCGGCGGGATTTGCCTTTCATCTCGATGGGCTCGAGCCGCTCCGCGGAGATCCCTTCCAGGCCGGCGACCTCCTCGTAGGACGACTCCGAAAGGAGCGTCTGCCCGCGGCCCGCGAGCGCACAGAGGCGTGCCCCCACGTTCACGGTGTCGCCCAGGATCGTGTAGTCCATCCGCTCCTCGCTGCCCATCGCTCCCATCACGACCTCGCCCGTATTCACGCCGATGCCGACCGCCACGTCCCACTCGGGGTGCTCGGCGCGCAGTCGTTCCATCTGCTGCTGGATCTTCACCGCGCACCGCACTGCGTTCTCGACCATGTCGTCGCCTTGGAACACGGCGACGAGCTCGTCTCCGACGTACTTGTCGATGTCACCGTGGAACTCCTTCACGACCTCCGCTTGCTCGCGGAGAAACGTGTTGAGCATCTCGACGACGACCTCCGGCTCGACGTCCTCGGAGAAGGACGTGAAGCCCCGGATGTCCGAGAAGAACACGGTGACGCGACGGCGGACGCCTCCCAGCTGGACGCCCTCGCCAGCCGACGACTTCACCGCGTCCAGCGTTCCGCCCGAGACGAACTTCGCCAGATGGAACCGCTCCAGGAGACCGCGGATCATCTCGTTCATGCGAACCGCAAGGTCACCGATCTCGTCCCGCGACTTCACGCCCTCGACCCGAACGTTCAAGTTCCCCCGGCTGACCTCCGCCGCGACCCGGTCGATGGCCAGGATGGGCCGACTCATGCGCTGTGCGAAGATGAAGGCGCCGATCACCGCCACGCTCAGTCCGGCGACGACCCAGAACGTCAGACTCCGGAGCATCTCGTCGATCGCGAGGTACGCCTCGGCTTCGTCCTTCTCGACGACGACGGCCCAATCGAGCAGGGCCGGCATCGCATACACGCCGAGCATGCGCTCTCCGTCGGAGCGCGTGTACGGATTCGCGACCACCGCCCGTCGACCGCTGCGGAGCATCTCGGTCGCGTTCCGTACGATCTCTGGCTGCTCCGGGCGGCTCTGCGCCGAGTCGAAGAGACTCACGCCGTCTCGATCGACGAGAAGGATCGAGCCCGTCTCCGTCAAGGGATCGGAGCCGATACTCGATTGCAGACCGCCGAGGCGAACGCGCGCCGAGAGCAGCCCCGCCCGCCCTGCGACGGGCTGTCGCAGCGGCACGACGATCGAGAGCAGCCAATCCCCGGTCCCCTCCAACCGCTCGGCGGGTCCGACCCAGATCTCGTCCGTCCCGAACCGCTCCGCGAGGGCGTCGGGCCCGATCGTCAGGGCGGACACCCCGGATCCCGCCGCCTCGAGCCTCCGGGAGAACTCGTCCTTGGCCGCGACGACGGGTGAGGTCACGCCCCGGGCCGTCACCTGGAGCGCGACGATGTCGTTCAGGTCTTCGATCCCCGACGTCAGGAGAGCGACCTTCTCTTCGGCGCCGAGCGTCTCGTCGTCGATGGCGTTGCGAACCATGAGGAGCGGGCCGACCCAGGTGTTCGCGTAGCGCTCGTCGATCTGCTCGGAGATCCGGGCCGCCGCCGTGCTCAACTCTCCGTTGACGGACGCCTTGAGCTCGTCCTGCGCGATCCGGATGATCGTGCGACCCGCGACGACCAGCGGCAGGATCGCGAGCCCGACCGAGAAGAAGAGCAGCTTGGCACGAAGGCTGAACCTCATGGCTCCGGCCTCTCGTCGATCGTCACCCGGACCTCGCTCCGGCCTCGGCCGCAGGCGAGCCCCGTGCCGTCGTCCGCCTCGAGCACGACGTCGTATGTGCCGGGCCGCGCATACGCGTGCGAGACGACCGGTCCGGTCGCCGTCGCCCCGTCGCCGAAGTCCCACGAGAAGGTGAGAGGCTGGTCGTCGGGATCTCTCGAGCCTCGCGCATCGAAGACCAACGCGTCGTGCGCGCCCCCCGTGAAGCCTCTTCGGTCTCCTCCCGCGTCGGCGACGGGAGGAGCGTTCACGTGGACCGCCACCGGGGCGACCGTCGTCGCGCACGAGCTCCCCGAGTCGTCCGTGACGGAGAGCTCGACCCGATACCGCCCCGGCGTGTCGAACGCGTGATGCGCGATCGGCTCGGCGATCGTCTCGTCCCCGACGCGCCACGCCCAAGCCTCGATCCGCCCATCGAGGTCCCGCGACGCCGATCCATCGAAGACCAGGTCGTCGCCGGCGCACGCCAGACGATCGGCACCGGCCCGCGCCTCGGGCGGGCGGTTCACCACCACCTCGACACCGCGACGCACGCGGCCGTTGGCCGCCCCGCTCGCGTCGTCCACCTGGAGGGTCACGGGATAGGTTCCCGGCCGGGCCCACGCGTGGCGAACGGTCGCCCCCTCCGCCCCGTCTCCGTCCCCGAACGCCCATGCGTACGCCTCGATGGCACCGTCGGCGTCGGTCGAGCCCGCGGCGTCGAGCACGACCTCTTCGCCCGGACATGCGGCCGACGGCGCCTCGAGGACGGGGGCGGGGGCCGCGTTCACGGTGACCACGATCCCCGCCTCCGCCGCCGCGTTTTTCGCGCCGCTATCGTCGATCGCGATCAAGGAAACGTCGTAACGCCCGGGCTCGTCGAACGCGTGGAACACTTCCATTCCCTCCGCCTCGGAACCATCCCCGAAGCGCCACTCGTACCGGGAGACCACGCCGTCGGCGTCCGTCGACCCGGCCGCCGAGAAGCCGAGCGGCTCGCCCGGTGCGGCGATCCGATCCGGACCGGCCTTCGCGACGGGCGCTCGATTGACCGTGATGCGATGCGACCGGCGAGCGTCGCCGCACGACGTCGAGTCCGCGCCTTCCGCCGAGAGCACCACGTCGTACTCGCCGGGGGAGGCGAAGGCGTGCTCGACCCGCCCCCCCTCGCCCTCGGATCCGTCGCCGAAGGCCCAACGCCATGCGACGTCCTGCGCGCCGTCGCCAACGGCGCGCAGGACGACCGTCTCACCCGGCGCGGCGACGGAAGGCCCGCCGATCGTCGCCGTCGGAGCGGCGCGAACCGTCACCGTCAGCTCGTCGACGTCGCTGTTGTCACAATCCGCCACCTGATCTCCCTCGACCGTGAGCACCACCTGATACGTCCCGGCGCGCAGATACCGATGGGTCGGAGTCGCGCCGCTCCCGCGAGCACCGTCGCCGAAATCCCAGGAGAAGCGGTCGACGACGCCATCTGCGTCGACGGAGCCCGATCCGTCGAACGCGACCTCGACGTTCGCGCACGTCTCCACGTCCGCACCCGCCGCGGCGACCGGGGCCGCCGCGACCCGCACGATGCGCCGGTCGCGATGCGTTCCGCACGGCAGCCCCGAATCGTCGCGTACCGTCAGCGTGACCGGGTATGTGCCCGCTCTCTCGAAGACGTGGACGGGATGCAACCCCTCCCCCGTGCCTCCGTCGCCGAAGTCCCAAGCGTACTTCAGGACGTCGCCGTCCGGGTCGTGCGACCCACTTCCATCGAACAGCACGATCTCTCCGGCGCAGTGCGTGGCATCCGCTCCGGCTTCGGCGATCGGTGCACCGTTCACGCGCACCTCGAGCGCACTCTCGTGGGTGGCGTTGGCGAGTCCGGTCCCATCGTCCACGCGAAGCGTCACGGGATACGAGCCGCTCGACGGGTAGACGTGCGAGACCCGCGCCCCGCGGCCGGCCGGGCTGCCGTCTCCGAAGTCCCACGCGTAGACCAAGGGGTCGCCATCGGCATCGGACGAGCCGCTCCCGTCGAAGCGAACGACGGGCTCACACGAGACCTGGTCGCGTCCCGCGACGGCCTCGGGCGCATGATTCACGTGGACGGTCGCCGAGACCCGGGCCGAGGAGTTCGCCGTCGTACTGCCGTCGTCCACGAGGAGGGTCACGTCGTGCGATCCAGGGAGGTCGAACACCCGCACGAGGCGCGAGGCCGTACCCGCCTCGGCGCCGTCGAGCCGCCAGCGGTACTGCAGCGGGGCGCCCTCGGGGTCGGACGACGAGGAGCCGTCGAGGACGAGCTCCTGACCCGGCGCGATGCGAGGGGGCGAGGCGAACCGCGCGAGCGGTGGCGCATTCACGTCCACGTGCAGGTGGTCGTGGTCGACGGCCGCGGCGTGACCCGTGTCGTCGCGCACGGTGAGCTGCACCGTGTATCGTCCCGGCGCGGCATACGCGTGCGAGACGTCGCGCCCCGTACCGGTCGCCCCGTCGCCGAAGCTCCACTGATGGCTCTCCACCCGGCCGTCGGCGTCCGTCGAGCCGGAGCCGGAGAGCTCGACGATCTGGCCGACCGCCGCGATCCGGTCGGCGCCCGCGTCCGCGACGGGGCGCGCATTGACCACCACTTCGAGGAAGTCCTCCGCGGTGTTGCGCGGCGTCGGGGAATCGTCCTCGACCTCGAGTCGCACCCGGTACGTGCCGGGTGCCGCGTACACGTGCGTCGGCGACGGCCCTCGGCCTGTCTCGCCGTCGCCGAAATCCCATCGATAGGCGACGACGTCGCCATCCGAGTCGCTCGACGCCCTTCCATCGAAGGCGACGACGCTCTCGGTGACCCGCTGGTCGTCCCCGGCCTCCGCGACGGGCGGGGCGTTCACCACGACCTCGAGCACGTCCGTCTGCGTATCCGACTTCGTCCGGGAGTCGTCCTGGACCGTGAGTCGGACCTGGTACCGCCCTGCCGCCGCGTACTCGTGGCGCACGGTCACGCCGTTCGCCGTCGCCCCGTCGTCGAACGACCACGAATGGCGGATCAGCTCTCCGTCCGCATCCGTCGAGGCGCCGCCATCCAGCTCGAAGGGCTGCGCGATCGCGACCTCGATGTCCGCTCCCGCTCGCGCGACGGGTCTCTCGTTCACGAAGACGTCGTGGGAGGCCGCAGCCGAGCTGTTCGCGACCCCAGCGTCGTCCGTGACCGTCAAACGCGCCGTGTACGTCCCGGGCTCCTCGTACGCGTGCTCGACGCGAGCGCCCGTCGCCGCGTGCCCATCGCCGAACTCCCATGCGAAAGCGGTCAGCTCGCCATCCGGATCCGTGCTCGCGGTCGCATCGAACGCGATCGTCTCCCCCGCGGCCGCGCGATCGGGCGCCTCCGGCACGGGCTCCGGCTGCGCGTTGACCCAGATCTCGACCTCGTCCGTGGCGGTCGCGCACGGCCCCCGCGAATCGTCGCGGACGTCGAGGCGCGCGGTGTAGCGCCCGGGCTCCCCGTAGCGATGCCGTACACTCGCCGCGCTCGCGCTCGCGCCGTCGCCGAAGACCCAGCCGTAGCCGACGATACGGCCGTCGGCGTCGGTCGAGTCGCCGCCCTCGAGCCGCACCACGTCCCCAGGCGCCACGGTCTGGTCTTCACCGGCCGCGGCCGTGGGCGCCGCGTTCAGCACCACCGGCACGATCACCTCGCGTCCCGCGCCCACCTGTCCCGAGTCGTCGGTCACCCGCAGGCGCACCTCGTACTGGCCGGCACCTCCGAAATCGTGGGTGACGACGGGCTCGGTCGACGTCCCTCCCCCCGGGAACGTCCACTCGTAGGAAAGCCCGTTCCCTTCCGCGTCCGTCGAGCCGCTCGCGTCGAGCTCCGCGCGCGTACAGTCGACCTGCGTGACCCGCGTGACGACCTTCGGGCGACGATTGGGAACGATCAGGGAGATGGGAAGCTGAATCGGGACGATGACGTCGTTCTCGTCCGCCATGTAGAGAGTGGCGTCGTTCGGGATCTCCCCCGCGTCGCCGCCCAGCGCGAGCGCGATCACCTGATCCCGCTCCTCCTCCGTGAGCTCGATCCGCGATTTCGACCAGCGGTTCTGTCCCGAGGTATCGGCGAGAATCGTCCGATAGAGGGTTTCGATCCGAAGGTCGGCGCCCGCGGCGTCGAAGCTGTGAATGAAGAGCCGCCGGTTCCCCGACGGCAGGATTCGGATCTCGGCGGTGCGGGTCCGGGTGTCGTGGTGCACCGTCGGCACGTACGAGAGCATACGGGCGCCCGGAATCGCACCGCCGTCGGCCCCGACGACGTCGACGTCGAAGACGTTGCCGTCGTTGCCGGCGGTTCCCTCGACCACGAGCTTGAAGGCGATGCGATCGCCCGTGCGCTCTCCCTGCTCGGGCTGCAGCTCGGCCAGCGTGACCCATTTCCGATCGCTCTTGGGATCGACCGCGAACGTGCGGTCGGCGAGCAGCGTTCCGGCCCGAATCTCCTCCTTCGTGGGCTCGGGCCCGCGCAGGCCCGGCGCGGTCGTCGCCCCCTGGCCGCCGTAGACCGCGAAGCGCGTGGCGGTGTCGAAGTCGCCCCAGCCGAAGAACACGTCCAGCTCCCCGCCCGCATCCGGATCGAAGAGACGGACCAGAATCGGCCCCTCCGTCTCGGCCGGCAGCTCGAGCAGGATCACCTGCACGAAGTCGTCGTCCCCCTCCCGCGTGTTGGCCTCGGGACCATAGGTCACGAGCCGCAGGCGACCGGGGCCGTCTGCGGCGAGGGCGGGAGCGCACGCGAGGAGGGCGAGAAGCGCGGCGACGATCTTGGGGACCCACGCGCGCATGGCTACGGGTGACGCCGCCGGTTCCCGACGCGATCCTGGACCTCGACGTACTCGAGCGTCGTCTCGTCGACCCGGGGTTCGGGTCCCGGAATCCATCCGACGTACGTCCGGCCATCCGGCGCGAGACGCAGAACGCCTTCCAGCGCTTCCCCCCCCACGACGAGGCGATACGTCGCGAAGCGGCGAAGGCCGGCCGGATCCTCGGCCACGACCCGGAGCCCCCGAACGTTTCCCGCGTCGTCCTCGATCCATGCCGTCTCCTCGAGGCGCGGAGGTTCGGCATCACGTCCGACCCGCACCGCACGCTCGGTTCGGTTCCCCGCGGGGTCGACCGCCGCGAGCCGGATCGTGTTCGCGCCGGGCTCGAGCGGCACCGAAACGCGGAACCTCGTTCCGTCGGTCTCGACGGGGGCCCCGTCGACCTCCAGTCGCGCTCCCGGCTCGATTCGCCCGGCGAGCAGCAGCTCACCCGCCTCGGTGTGGACGGGGACCGAGCGCGGGAGGAACAGCCGCGGCGGCGTGGAGTCGCGCGTCGCGGTGAACGCCTCCTCGGTCACGAACCCGGCATCGCTCGCAACGCGCATCCGCAGCGCGGTGGGGCCCGGACTCAGCGGAACCGCCAATTGGAAGCGTCCATTCGACCGGCTTCGCGCCGAGGCGATGGACCGTCCGTCCGCGAGAACGTCCACGGTCGCGTCCGGAATCGTCGTGCCGGAGAGCGTGAGACTCTCGCCGCGCGTCACGAAGTGGTCCGGGGCGAGGCGCACGAGGGCCGGGTCGTACTCGATCGGCGCGAACCAGCCCGGAAGATACTCGAGCGTCCGCACGACCCGGCGCGGAAGGCCCGCCGGAGACGTCGCCTCGAACACGATCTCGTTGCGGCCGGCGCGGAGCGTCCGCGGAACGGAGAATCGCCCCTTCTCGTCGACCGAGACGGCGACACCGTCGATCGCGAGCGATGCGCTGGGCTCGGTCTCCCCACGCAGCACCAACGTGCGCACCCCCGTGGGCCCGTCGGCGGCGGGCTCCGCCACCGCGAGAAAGGGCGGCCGGCCCTCCGCCTCGACCCGGAACCGCCCGGCGCCACTGGGTGCGCCGGGAAAGCCCGACGCATCGATCGCGCGGACGCGCCACGAGTACACGCCTCTTCCCAGTCCCGACGCAGCGAAGGCCGCCGTCGGGATCGAGCCCGCGGAGACGACCGGGGAGCCAAACCTCGAGTCGCGGTCGACCTCCACCGCGTAGGTCGCCGCAGCCTCGACCGGCTCCCACTGAAGGAGCACCGTCTCGCGGTGATGCGCCGATCCGTCCGGCGGCCCCAACCGTCGCGGCGGCGGCAGGAGATCCTTCGGTTCGGCCGGCCCGCGGTCGGCCGACACGACCGTGCCCTGGTTCCACCCGAGCGTCACCTCCTCGGCCCCCGAGGAGACCTTCACGGGCTTCTCGTCGTAGTTCGCGAACTTCGCCTCTTCGCCCTCGCGTCGCACCCAGAAGTTCTTCGAGTCGATGCGGGCATCGACGGACTCGACCGTCACGTCGAAGTCGCGCGCGCCGCTCCCTCCGAGGAGCGCGAACGCATCTCCTTCGACCAGCGAGACGGACGTGTGCCGGCGGTCGTTCAGTCGATCGATCTGCATGCTCTGGATCACGGCCTGCGCGTTCTCGCCGAGACGAATCTGGCTCCGATCGGAGAACAGAACCTCGGCAAACGAACCCGAGAGAGTCCGCAAACGCTCATTCTCGACCAGGACCGAGTCCACCGGCCGCTCGGTCCACGTGAGCGCCTCCGCGCGGCGCCCCTGGACCTGACCGCGACGAGCCGCGAGCACGGCCTCCCCACTCCCCTCCCGCCGCGCCTTCGTGAGCTCGCGGGCTTCTCGCGCGAGCGTCGTCGACGCGTGCGCCGCCGCCAGCACGGCCTCCCATCGGCCCGCCTTGCCGTCGCGCAGTGCGGTCTCCCGCCGAGACACGGCGCGCCCGAGAAGCTCGCTCGCGAAGACGGACGCGCCGAGCGCCGTCGCCGCCTGAATCTCGGCGAGGCTCTCGGCGAGGGCGGCACGAGCCTCCGCGATCGGGAGATCCGGCACGCGCAGCTCCATCCCCGGCACGACGTCCGACGCCGCCCCCAACCCGTTCAGGACGAGAAGATCGCGCCAGAGATCCGCGTTGCCGAGATGCTCGCCCGCGAGATCCCGCACGGACTCGCCCGGCCGGACCTCGACGACGCGCAGCTCCGGCTCGGCGCGCGCGTCCCCCGGGCCGAGGACGAGGAGCAGGCACACGACTGCATTCCGCACCGCACGCCATGCGCGGAACGACACGTCAGCACTCCCGATAGAACGGGGCGCGCTTCCGCACGCCGTCGAGCAGGCGCTCGTCGAACGGCTCGAGCTCGTAGCCCCCTGGATGCGGAGGGCGCGCTTCACGACCGAGTGCGACGAGGACCTCGGGGTGCTCGTAGTAGGCGATGTAGGTGGGGAACGCGAGCATGCCCGCAAGCGGCGTCCCGGCCTCCGCGAGCCGGGCCAGCACCCGGCGTCGATCGGTCGCGCCGAGCGCGGCGAAGGGCCGATCGCACTCCTCGCGTGCCACTCGATCCGCCGACGCGAGGCCGGCGACGACTATCTCGGCGAGCGCGGGCTGCGCCCCGAGATCCCGCGCGACGCGCCCGGCGAGACCGAGCTGTCCGGCGCCGGGCATGCGGCCGTCGGCACTCGGCGGAATCACCTCGTCGAGAAGAGCGGCGAAGCTCCGCAGCTGGTCGTCGGACAGGTTCACAAGGACACTCTACGAGGAATCGGGACCGGCGCTCAACGGCTCCGGTCAATCGAACAGGTTCGCGAGGTTCTTCTTCATCCGGTCGGCCACGTAGAGGGCCAGCGCCTGGATCGTCGACGTCGGATTCACGGCTCCCGCGGTGACGAAGATGCTGCCGTCGATGATGAAGAGGTTGCGCACGTCGTGACAGCGACCCCACTCGTTCACGACGGACCGCTCCGGATCGAGTCCCATCCGGGCGGTCCCCATGAGGTGCCATCCCGCGACCGACAAGGGCGAGTTGACCTGGAACTCGCGCGCGCCGGCGGCGGCGAGGACCTCCTTCGCCCGTTCCACCCCGTGCGCGAGCATCCTCTCGCTGTTCTCGCTCAACCGGTAGTCGATCTTCGGGGCCGGGATGCCGTTCGCATCCTTCAGCTCGGGATCGAGCGTGACGCGATTGCGTTCCTCGGCGAGATCTTCGCAGATCGCGAGCAGCGCCGCGCTACGATCGTGCACCTGCGCGAAGCCCTCGTGGTGCCCCTCTCCCACCGGCACGCGTCCGCTCCCCATCCCCGACAGCGCGGCCGAGACGGGCCCCATGCCCCGGACCGCTTCGAACGAGTACCCACGCACGAAGCCGCGCGACGCATCCGTCTCGTAGAACTCCTGGCTCATGAGACTGCAGCCGGTCGGCCCCTTGTAGCCTTCGAGCGGCTCGTCGAAGTACCCGACGACCATCCCGTAGGGATGGAACATCAGGTTCTTCCCGACGAGCCCGCTCCGGTTGGCGAGACCGTCGGGAAAGGCCCGGGACGTGGAGTTCAGGAGGAGGCGTGGGGTCCCGATCCCGTTGCATGCGATGACCACGATCTCCGCCCGCTCGCGACACTCGTTCCCCGCCTCGTCGTAGTAGACGACGCCGTCGGCCATCCCATCGTCGCGCAGGAGAATCTCGCGCACGCGACAGCCGGGACGCACCTCGACTCCGTGGCGCACCGCCTCGGGCCAATACGTGATGTCCGTGCTCGCCTTGGCGCCCTGGGAGCAGCCGCTGATGCACGGCCCCAGGTTCACGCAGCGATCGCGGCCGCGGTACGGCCGCGTGGCGATCGCGCTGTCCGAGGGCCACCAGTGCCAACCGAGCTCGTCGAATCCACTCGCGAGCCTCTCCCCGAGCTTGCCGAGCGGAACGGGAGGAAGCGGCACCTCCTTGGGTGGATACGCGGGGTCTCCCGCGAGTCCCGCGACGCCCATCATCCGATCGTTCTCCGCGTAATACGGCTCGAGCGTGGCGTAGTCGACCGGCCAATCCTCACCGACGCCATCGAGGGACTTCGTGCGGAAATCCGACGGGTGGAGTCGCGGGAAGTGGCCGGCGTAGAGGATCGTGCTGCCGCCCACCGCGCTGAACATCGCGGCCTTGATCGGCGAATCCGCGTCGTTGACCGGATAGTCCTCCTTCCGCCCGCGCGCGTTCGGGCTCACGCTGAAGTCCCCCAGCGCCCGCGCCTCCCAATCCATCCCGGTCGTCGGATAGGTCGCCGGGTTCATCCAACCGCCCTGCTCGAGGCAGACGATCCGCATGCGCGTGTCCGCAAGGCTCCAGGCGAATGCCGCCCCGGCGGCACCCGCCCCCACGATCAAGACGTCGACGGTTTCTTCGGCCACGGGCGCACTCTGTCAGCGGCGACCCCGGCCGACAAGTCGATCAGAAGTTGAAGACGCCTTCGCGGAGGAGGCGCTGCATGAACTCGGGCGAGTACGCCCCCTCGGGGTCCTCCCGGACCATGCGATCCAACCCCTCCGCATCCTTGCCGACGAGGATCCGCCACTTCTCCGCTCGAACGCCGTCGAGGATCACGCGAGCCGCCTGCTCGGCCGTCATGGGCGCATCGTCGCGAAAGCTCTCCATGCGGGCACGGATCGCCGCCCGAATCTGGTCGTCCGAGAGCGAGTCGGCAGGCAGCCCCATGCGGCCCATCTGGGCGCGCGCGACGGCGACGTCGTCCGCACTCATCTCCTCGACGGGCGGCTTTCCCAGGACCTTCCGCGAGTTGTGCGTGATCGACGTACCGATGTGCCCCGGCATGACCAGCGACACCTTGACGTGCGGCGCGTTGATCTCGCAGTCCGCGAGGAGCGCTTCGGTGAATCCCTTCACGGCGAACTTCGCCGCGCTGTACGCCGTGTGCGGGGTGGCCCCTCCGAGAGTCGCCCAGAATCCATTCACGCTGCTCGTGTTCACGATCGCGGCCTCGTCCGCCTTCATCAGCAGTGGCATGAATGCCCGCGCGCAGTTGTAGACTCCGGTCCAACAGACGCCGAAGGTCCTCTCCCACTCCACACGATCTCCCGCGACGAAGCCCCCACCCCCCGCGATCCCGGCGTTGTTGAACAGGGCGTGAACGTGGTCGGTTCCGTGCCGCTCCAGCACCTCGTCCCGAAACGCGAGCACCTGGTCTTCCCTCGAGACGTCGCACTCGTGGGTCGAGATGCGGACGCCGTCGGGCGCGACCGCGCGACACGCCTCGGCCGCCTCGGCCATGTTCTCGGCGATGACGTCGCAGATCGCGACGTGCGCGCCCGACTTCACGAGCTGCAGCGCGAGCTCGCGTCCCATGCCGGTACCGGCACCGGTCACGACCGCGATTCTGTGGCGAAAGTCCTTCATGGCGAAGCCCCCCAGGAAGGTCTTCAGCAGTTGGGCCCCGGGCCACGCAAGCTCGGCGGTCCGCGCGTCCCACGGGGCGAAGCCGCCTCCGATCACCTATGCTTCGTCTGGAGAGGAGCCCCGAACGATGACCCTTCCCAAGACGAGCTTCGCGATGGTCCAGACCGCCGTCCGCACTCTCGAGCCGATGGACCTTCCCCTCCCGGAGATCGACGACGACTCGGGCCTCGTCCGGATCGAGGCGTGCGGAATCTGCGGAAGCGACTACGAGCAGTTCGAGGGGGTGTTGCGGACACCCATGCCCGCCGTCCCCGGCCACGAGCCCCTCGGGATCGTGGCCGCGATCGGAGACCGCGCCGCCCGGCGCTGGGGTGTCGACGTCGGCGACCGGATCGCGGTCGAGACCATGCTGTCGTGCCGCCACTGCGGGCCGTGCCTCCAGGGCTCCTATCACCTGTGCGACGCGCGGCGGATCTACTCGTACATCCCACTCTCGGACGACCCGGGGCTCTGGGGATCTTACGCCCAGTACATGTACCTCGATCCCAACTGTGTCGTACACAAGGTCGACGCCTCGCTCCCTCCGGCCACCGCCGTGATGTTCAACCCCCTCGGAGCCGGATTCCGGTGGGCCGTCGAGATCCCGAAGACCAGGCCCGGCGACACGATCGTCATCCTCGGCCCGGGCCAGCGCGGCCTCGCCAGCGTGCTCGCGGCGCGCGAGGCCGGCGCGGCGAAGGTCATCGTGACGGGCCTCGAAGCCGATGCGAACAAGCTCGAGATCGCACGGAGGTTCGGCGCGCACGAGACGATCGACGTTCAGAACGAGAACGCGAAGCACCGCATTCGCGAGCTGACGAACGGACGCGGCGCCGACGTCGTCGTCGACGTCTCCTCGTACGCCGTCGAGCCCGTCGCCGAAGCACTCGACTACGCGCGCATGGGCGGCACGGTCGTCCTCGCGGGCGTGAAGGGCTTCAAGGAGATCCCGGGCTTCATCTCGGACAAGATCGTCATGAAGGAGGTGTCGATCCACGGGGCCATCGGGGTCACGAGCACGGGGTACGCCAATGCCATCCGCTTGATCGAGAGCCGTAAGTATCCGATCGAGGCGATGCACACGCACGACTTCGGTCTGCGCGACGCGGAGCGCGCGATTCGCACGCTTGCGCGCGAGATCGAAGGTGAGGAATCGATCCACTCCTGCCTGATCCCCGAGCACTGAGAGGAGCACATCCGCATGAGCGAAGACGTCCGCAAGTGGGTGGAGGAGTCCCCGTACGGCCGAGCCCTCGGCGTGCGCGTCGAAGAGCTGAGCGAGTCGTTCGCACGGTTTCTCCTTCCGTACAGCGACGAGAACTCGAACCCCGGCCAGGCCTTGCACGGCGGGTGCGCCGCCTCCCTCGGCGCGGTCGGCGGCCACGCACTCGCGCGGGTCGCGCTGGGTAGCGACTCCGGGCCCTGGCACACCGCGCAGATGCAGGTGAGCTACTTGTCGGCGGCGATCGGACAGGACGTCGTCGCCGAAGCCGAGCTGCTGCGACGCGGCAAGGAGCTCTGCTTCGTGTCCGTCGTCATCCAGACGACCGAGGGCAAGCCGATCGCGCGCACGGTCTCGACCGTGCGCGGCCGCTTCGGCGGGGCACCGGCCGACCTCGTCACGACGGCCGGCGACCACGGCGAGTCGGATCCGGGAAAGATGGGCCCGCACATCGGCCTGGTGCCGTTCATCGGGAATCGCGGCATCGTGGTCGAGCACATGACGGGCGGCACGTCGCGCCTCGTCATGCCCTGGCTCGACGGCAACGGCGACCTCGACGGAGGCGTGCACGAGGGCGCGGTCCTCGCGCTCCTCGATACGACCGGCGCGATGGCATCCTGGGCCGAATCGGGACACGGTCGCTACAAGGCGTCGACCGCGTCCCTGCAGATCCAGAATCTCGGGCCGACGCCGCGCGGCGATCTCGTCGCGTACGGTCGATGCGTCCAGCGCGACGCGGAGATGTTCTGGTCGGACGTGGAGGTCGCGAGCGCGGCGGATGGACGCATCACCGCCCGGGGAACCGTGCTCTACCGCATCGTCACCTGACGCCGGGGTCGGAACCGTCCGGGGGATCCTCGTCCGGCTCGCGCGCTTCCCGGCGCGACCGGGCCGCGTTCGCGAAGAGGAATCCGACGCCGACCAGTTGGACGACGAGCGCGGGGATCCGAAACGCCTCGCCCCCGAGATAGTTCAACCCGACACCCACGCCGAAGATCACCAGCCCCGGACCCAGAAGGTTCGCACCCGCGCTCCCCACCACCGTCGTCGTACGGAAGCCGACGTCCGGTGTCGACGGCCGGGGAGGAGCCGCCGCCGGCTCTCCTCGTGACCCGCGACCGCGCGCCGACGCGCGACGCGGGTCGCCCGCTCGAGCGGGTGGTGCCGGGTCTTGTCACTGTACCGTCCAGACGGTATGGAATGCCACCGTGGAGACGGCGCGGGAGCGGATTCTGGACGCGGCGGAGGCGCGCCTGCTCGACGCGGGCCCGGGCGGGCTCGTGCTCGACGCGGTCGCGAACGACGCCGGAGTGAGCAAGGGCGGGCTGCTCTACCACTTCCCCTCGAAGGAGGCGCTGGTCGCCGGGCTTTGCGAGCGGATGCTCGACGGGTTCGAGCGAACGCTCTCCGAGCTCTCGCAAGGGGACACCGATGGCCCCGGCGCATGGACGCGCGCCTACCTCGCGTCGACGGTCACCGACCGCGGGAGTCCGGCCGACGACACGGCCCAGCTCATGGCGGGAATCCTGGCGACCCTCGGCCGGGACTCGGCCCACCTCGAGACGGTGCGCGACCACTTCAACCGCTGGCACCGGCGCCTCCGCTCCGACGGGATCGACCCGCGCCGCGCGACGATCGTGCGACTCGCGGCGGACGGACTCTGGCTCTCGGCGCTCCTCGGACTCCCCGAGCTCGAGCCCGCGGAGGGCCCCGGCGTGATCGACGCCCTCCGGGACATGACCCGGCCCTCTTCCTGACGAACGGACCATGTCTCGAGCCCACTTCGACTTCCTGATCGTCGGCGGCGGATCCGCCGGCTGCGCGCTCGCCCACCGGCTGAGCGAAGACGCGTCGCGAAACGTCCTGGTCCTCGAAGCGGGCCGACCCGACTCGTGGTGGGACGTCTTCATCCACATGCCCGCGGCACTCGCGTTCCCGATCGGGAGCCGCTTCTACGACTGGCGGTACCGGTCGGACCCCGAGCCGCGGATGGGAGGCCGGCGCATCCATCACGCGCGCGGCAAGCTCCTCGGCGGGTCGAGCAGCATCAACGGCATGATCTTCCAGCGCGGCAATCCCGTCGACTACGACCGATGGGCACGGCAACCGGGCATGGAGCGATGGAGCTACGCCCACTGCCTCCCCTACTTCAAACGCATGGAGTCGTCGGCCGACGGCGACGACGCGTTCCGCGGACGCGGAGGGCCCCTGATCGTCGAGCGCGGCCCCGCCCGTGGACCGCTGTTCGACGCCCTCTTCGAGGCAGCCCAGCAGGCGGGGCATCCGCTCACTCACGACGTGAACGGCCGCAAGCAGGAAGGCTTTGCACGCTTCGACCGCAACGTGAGCAACGGTCGCCGCTGGAGCGCGGCACGCGCCTATCTGCATCCGATCCGCGACCGGCCGAATCTCGAGGTCCGGTGTCGCGCGTTCGCGACGCGACTGCTCTTCGAGGGGACTCGCGCCGTCGGCATCGAGTACGAGCGCGGCGGCCGCACGGAG